>JAZNUL010000069.1:0-23317 GCA_045592285.1 Acutalibacteraceae bacterium | reverse complement strand
ATTTACACTTATAATTTCTAATAAATTAATTGAAAAAAGAGTGCTTTCCCTCTCTCCTAAAAGAAAATATACTAAAGAAACAATTAATAAATAATCGGGTAAAATTTTAATTGCAAATTCTTGTGGCAAAATATCAAGTGGCATATCTAAATTTTTTGTAATAAGATTTTTCTTTACTAATTTAATTACAGGATAAAATAACGCCGCACTTAAAACTATAGTTAAAATAATTTCAACTATTTCTTCATCCCAGAAAAACTCATTTAATCTGAATGAAAACGCACGAACTAAAATTATAACGAACGAGAAAAACGATGTTAAAATCCCGTTATATATAAGACTTAAACGTTTATTCTTTATTGATGTCTGGTAAATATAATTTTCTTCTGAAGCAGTATATTTTTTCGGTAAAAGCGTGATTATAACCATTATAAGCAGACCTAAAATGAAGCCAGTAAAAAATTCCCAAGTTGACCACTCACAACCCGTTATAAATGCTGGTGTTTTCACGCCTGCAAAGAAGCCTCTGTCTGAATCAAAAATCAAAGGAATATCCGCAACTGTAATAGCTATAGCACAAGAAATATTAATTAAAAATGAAACAAATGCTGTAAACTTATCTTTTATGACAAAAGCAACTGACAAGCTTGAAGCTAAAGCACCAACTGCACTTGAAATTACTTTTACACTTGTAAAATAGTTACGGCAGAATGGTATCTTTTTTGCCCAAGGAGCAGAGCCAAACTCCACAATAAACGCTTTCATTGGTGACATATCGTGTCCGGCATCAAGAAGACCCGCTTTACACGCTTCAACTGCTTCAGGGTTAATAATCTGTAATATGTAATGAGAAATTGTTAAATTCGCAATTATCATCGTTAAATAATAAACACCAATAAATATGAGAAAATCTTTGAATTCATATTTCTTTTTAGAAAAGAGAGAAGCGAGTGTTACTGCGAAAAGTGGCAACCAGCCAAAGCCTAAAAGAAGCATAATGATAAGTCCGCTGTATTCACTTATTTCAATAAAACGGTAACCTTCTTCGCCTACAAAATTAGCGCTACTCGAAAGATAGCCGTTCATTTGAGAATTGAGTGTTCCCCACCCACCTGCCGTGAGTGCTGCAAAAACTGCTGGGAGTGGGAGCATTTCATAATTCATTTTTTTACGTTTGCCGTAAAGCGCATAAATAAAGAGCATAAACACAAACGCTACTGCAAACATACCCCACTTTGCACCAAAGCCGTGTGAGCCTCTTGCACGCCACATAAGTCCCATAAGACAAGCACCAGCAATAATTGAGAGTATTTGTTGATACCATTTAAGATTATTTTGTTTTGTTATAGTCAAACAAATCACCACGCTTAATTTTATATTTTTATTATAAATGCATAAGATATTTAAGTCAATATTAGATTAAATCTTTGTTGAAATCTGTTGAAATTTGTCGAAATTAATGTTAAAATGAGAATATATTTTTTGGTGGGTGGTGAAAAAATGCTTTGTAACAGAATTAAACAGTTCAGAACTTATAACAAGATTGAAACTAAAACTTTAGCTAAAGCGCTAAATATTGAGCATAGTCAGTATTTAAAATTTGAAACTGGCGAAGAGATGCCTGATATTGATATTATTACTACCCTTTCTAAAATATACAAAGTAACTGTAAGTGAGTTTTATGGGCACGAACCAAGAATGCTTGAACTCCAGAACAATGATAATCCACCATTAAAGTATCCTGATGAATATGATGCTTTAAAGTTCGCTGAGCTTTCTATTGATGAAAAAGAGCTCATATTAGCTTACAGAACCAGTAACAACAAAGAGCAATTTTTAAAAATAATTGAAAATGAAGAAAAATAAAAAAGCGATTGAACTCCTTAACCCTAAGGAACTCAATCGCTCTTTGTTTTGTTTTAAATTATTTAATGATTTCGCCCATAAGACCTGGTGTTGCAAGAGCAGCATTGCTTTCATCTGTATCAATGTGCATAGCAGCTGCGAAGTTAGGGTTAACACGAACAACTACATCACCAAAAATAAGGCTTTTGCCTTCTGTTTCAACCTTAACATTAACAATTTCTTTATCAGAAACGTTAAATTCTTCTGCATCAGCAGGAGTTAAGTGAATGTGTCTTTTAGCAACGATTACGCCTTCTGAGAGTTCAACTTCACCCTTAGGACCAACTAATTTACAAGCACCGCTACCAGCTGTGTCGCCACTTTCTCTTATAGGAGCAGCAACACCGATTGAACGAGCATCTGAAGCAGAAAGCTCTACTTGTGATGATGGTCTTGTAGGACCGAGAATTGAAACTGCTGGGAACTGACCTTTTGGACCAATTACTGCAACTCTTTCTTCACAAGCGAACTGACCTGGTTGTGATAAATCTTTTTTCTTTGTAAGTTCATAACCTGCACCGAAAAGTGTTTCTAAATCTTCTTTAGAAACGTGAACGTGACGAGCAGATGTTTCAACAAGAACTTTAGCCATTTCTATTTCCTTCTTTCAAAATATGTAATAGACAACAAGCACCTTTATAAGAGATATTATAAAGGTGCTTTAAAGTTAAAAGTTTAATTATTTTGCACTTTCTTCAACTGCAACAGCGCAAGCAACTGTCATACCAACCATTGGGTTGTTACCTGCACCAAGTAAGCCCATCATTTCAACGTGAGCAGGAACTGATGAAGAACCAGCAAACTGAGCATCACCGTGCATTCTGCCCATTGTGTCTGTAAGACCATAAGAAGCAGGACCAGCAGCAACGTTATCTGGGTGAAGTGTACGACCTGTACCGCCACCAGATGCAACTGAGAAGTATTTTACATTGTTTTCCATAGCCCATTTCTTGTAGGTACCAGCAACTGGGTGTTGGAAACGAGTTGGGTTAGTTGAGTTACCTGTGATAGATACGTCAACTTGTTCTTTACGCATAATTGCTACGCCTTCGTTTACATCGTTTGAACCATAGCAACGAACCTTAGCTCTTTCACCATTTGAATAAGCTGTTTCGTTAACGATTTTAAGTTCATCTGTGTAATAATCATAATCTGTTTCAACATATGTGAAACCGTTGATTCTTGAAATAATCATAGCAGCGTCTTTACCAAGACCGTTAAGAATAACTCTTAATGGTTCTTTTCTAGCTTTGTTAGCGTTTCTTGCAATACCGATAGCACCTTCAGCAGCAGCAAAACTTTCGTGACCTGCAAGGAATGCAAAGCATTTTGTGTTATCATCAAGAAGCATTGCACCAAGGTTACCGTGACCAAGACCAACTTTTCTCTGGTCAGCAACTGAACCTGGGATACAGAATGCCTGAAGACCGATACCAATTTTAGCAGCAGCATCTGCAGCTTTTGTTGCGCCACTCTTAAGAGCAACTGCAACGCCGAGTGTGTAAGCCCAAACAGCATTTTCAAATGCGATAGGTTGAACACTCTTAACTTCTTTTTCTACGTCAATACCTTTTGAAAGGCAAAGTTCTCTTGCAGCCTCAAGGCTTTCAATACCATACTCGGCAAGGCACTTTTCAATACCGGCCATTCTTCTTTCTTTACCTTCGAATCTCATATCATTAGCCATTTTTAGATGCCTCCCTTATCTTATTCTTCTCTTGGGTCGATGTACTTAACAGCGTCAGCAAAACGACCATAGTTACCTGTGTTATTTTTGAGAGCTTCGTCAGCAGACATACCGTGACGGATGTCTTCCATCATTTTACCGAGTTTTACGAATTCGTAACCGATAACCTGATTGTCACTGTCAAGAGCCATACGTGTGATATAGCCTTCTGCCATTTCCATATAACGAACGCCCTTTGCTTTTGTGCTAAACATTGTACCAACCTGTGAACGAAGACCTTTACCTAAATCTTCAAGACCAGCACCAACAACAAGACCATCTTCTGAGAATGCTGATTGGCTACGGCCGTAAACAATTTGAAGGAAAAGTTCACGCATAGCAACGTTGATAGCGTCACAAACTAAGTCTGTGTTAAGGCACTCTAAAAGAGTTTTGCCAGGAAGAATTTCTGCTGCCATAGCTGCAGAGTGTGTCATACCTGAGCAACCGAGTGTTTCAACAAGAGCTTCTTCAACGATACCATTTTTAACGTTGAGAGTGAGTTTACAAGTACCCTGTTGTGGAGCACACCAACCCACACCGTGTGTGAAACCTGAAATGTCTTTAATTTCGTATGCCTTCACCCATTTTGCTTCTTCTGGAATAGGTGCAGGACCGTGCTGTGGACCTTTTGCTACTATGCACATGTTTTCTACTTCGTGTGAATAGTTCATAAATCATTGACTCCTTTCGGATGTTTATTTTTTACTATAATATTTTAGTACATAACATCCTTTAAGTCAAGAGAAAAATGCACCTTTAAAGAACAATTTATACAGTGGTTTATGGTAAATTTTATTAAAAATGAATAAAGACTTGTTTTTCTTGTCGAATTTCTATATAATATTGTATTGGTGAAATTTTCTTTTTAGAAAGAGTAGATTTATGGTATTTTCAAGTTTAATTTTTATTTATGCTTTTTTACCCTTAACGCTTTTACTTTATGCGCTTATAAAAAAGAATAATTTAAGAAATTACATACTTTTAATTGCTTCCATTATTTTTTATACGTGGGGCGAGCCTCTTTATGTCTTAATTTTAATCGGAATGACGTTTATTGACTGGATTTCTGCTCTCATTATACAAAACGCTTGTGAAAAGGAACGCTCTAAAAAGTTCATTTTAATTCTTACTGTTGCAATCAACCTTTTAATAATAGGCTTTTTTAAATACACAGGCTTTTTACTTTCTAACATAAACGCAATTTTTGGTGTACCCGAGGTAATTCCAGAAATACTACTCCCTATTGGTATTTCTTTTTACACTTTCCAGCTTATTTCTTATGTTGTTGACGTTTACAAAGGCGAAGTACCAGCGCAAAAGAAATTTACATATTTACTTCTTTACTCAAGTCTTTTCTACCAGTGTATAGCTGGTCCTATTGTAAGATACTCTGATGTGCAGAAAGAAATTGAAAACAGAAGAATTGATTTTACAGAGGTTTGCGAGGGCATTACAAGGTTTTCTGTTGGTCTTGGTAAAAAAGCATTGATTGCAAACATGTGCGGTTCACTTTCTGACCAGCTTTTAGTTTCAACTGCATTTATGTCATCACCTGAAACTGTCACAGCTGCCCTTTCAGAGCTTTCTTCACGTTCTGCCCTTGGTATTCTTTTTGGTGTATTTTTCTATATGCTTCAAATCTATTTAGATTTTTCAGCGTACTCAGATATGGCAATTGGTATGGGTCTTATGGTTGGCTTCCATTTTAAAGAGAATTTCAACTATCCATATACTGCAACCTCTATAACAGATTTCTGGAGAAAATGGCACATTTCATTAAGTACATTCTTCAGAGATTATGTTTACATTCCACTTGGTGGTAACAGAAAAGGGAAGCTAAGAACTTACATAAATCTTCTTATTGTATGGTTTTTAACAGGACTCTGGCACGGTGCTGAGTGGAACTTTGTTTTATGGGGACTCTTCTTTTTCATTTTCCTTGTAATAGAAAAAGCTGGATTTTCAAAAGTTCTTAAAAATGCTCCACCATTTTTAAGCAGAGCTTACACTTTGATTATAGTTTACTTCGGCTGGATTTTATTCAGATTTTCAGATTTTAAATTCATCCCAGTAGTTTTAAAGGGGCTTTTAGGTTTAAACGGTAACGGCTTTATAGACTTTGAAACAAAAGCACTTTTAACATCTAATTTATTCTTTATTGTAGTTGCAATTATTGCAGTTACACCATTAACAAAAAAAGCAAAAGAATTTTTTATTTCAAAATGTGACACCGAACAAAAGAAAAAGGCTTATGAAATTATTTCGATTGCAATACCAGTAATCATTTTAATTCTTTCTACCCTTTCACTTGTTGGTGATAGTTACAACCCATTCCTTTATTTCCAATTCTAAGGAGTATATAGATGATTTACAATAAACCACGGGACTTTATTTTCAAAGCTCCTGCTCCTGAAAAGGAGAAAAAACAAAAGAAGCAAAAAGTAAAAAAAGAATCTTCTGTAACCGAGATTGTTGTTATAAAGCAAAAACCTAAAAGAGAAGAAGTTATAAAAATAGCATCATTCTTCATAACACTTTACTTAGGCACAGTTTTAGCTTTTATTATTCCTTTAAGACCTACATATTCTGAAACTGAAAAACGTTCACTTCAGGAATTTCCCCAATTCACTTTTGAATCATTTTGCAAAGGTGATTACTTTGACAATATTACTCTTTGGTTTTCCGACACATTCCCATTAAGAGAAGGAATGACTAAGATTAACACCGTTTTAAAGTCACTTTCGGGATTTTCTTCAGTTAAAATCCACGGCGACGTTGAGGGCGGCGATGATATTCCTGACGTACCTTTAGACGTTATTGTTACAATTACAGAAGGAAGCACAACAATAACAACTACCGCACCTACTACAACAGAAGAACCAACTGTTACTTCACCAAATGTTGTAGAAACAACTGGTGATATTATAGAGACGAAGCCTACTGATATGAACATTCAGTCTTTGGGGGCTGTTTTACTTGCAGGTAACTCAGCTTATGAATATTATAACTTTTCAAACTCACTTGCTCCAAGATACATAAACGCTGTTAACAACATCAAAAATACTTCAGGTAACAAATCTAATGTTTACACGCTTGTTGTTCCTACAAGCATTGATATTGAGCTTAACGATGCTATAAGAAAAGATATTAATTCATCTGACCAGAAAAAAGCACTTGAGTTTTTTAATTCATCATTTAAAAACACCACTGCTGTTACAGGCATTTATGAAAATCTTCGCAACCACAGAACTGAATATTTATATTTCAGAACTGACCACCACTGGACTGCTTTAGGTGCTTACTATGCTTATGAGCAATTCATTTATACCAAAGGTGTAGACCCCGTTTCACTTGATAAATATAAAATTCTTTCTTTTGATGGTTTTCTTGGTAGCTTTTATGCAAGTACAGAACAATCCCCAGCACTTGCAAAGACACCTGACACAGTTATTGCTTACGAGCCATTTAACAACGTTGAATTTAAAATTACACCAAAAGACGGCAAAACGTTTAATTGGGATGTTGTAGCAGATGCTTCAAGTTATGCACCTAATATGAAATACACCGCATTTATAGGTGCCGACCAGCCTTACTCTGTAATTGAAAATCTTGACAAAGCAGATGGTGAAACCTGCCTTGTTATTAAAGATTCATTTGGTAACGCTTTTATTCCATTCCTTATCCCACATTACAAAACAATCCACATTATTGACCCGAGATATTATGACGTAACTCTGAGTGAATTTTCTGGTAAAAAACAGATTGACGATATTATTTTCATTTCTAATATTTCGACTACGAGAAATGAAATATTCATTGGGGCGATGGAGAAGTTTATAAAATAATTCGGAATGCGTAATTCGGAATTATAGGAAACGCTTCGCGTTTGATTGTAATTATAAGCGAATAAAAAATAAAAATTCTATCATTTTCAGTTTTTGAAAATGATAGAATTTTTTACTGATTACTATTAGCTAACAGCTATTATGCTGCTTCTCTATTCACCACTTTATTTGCAATCTGTTGGAAATCGTCAAGGTCGATTTCGTTATTTTCAGTATAATCACCTGCTAACATATAACATTCACCAAGTGTTATACAAGAAGTTCTTGTAAGCTCTGCGAGCATACAATCAAGCGCATCGCAAACACCGTCACCATTGAGGTCACCTTTAACAACAACCACTATTTCACTTACCAGATTGCCACTATTAGTATCATACACACCGATTATAGAACCAGTACCAAGGAATTTGCCTCCACTTGATTCTAAAACCCTTGCTTCATAGTATGAATTAAACGTTTTCACTAAATCATTAACATTTGTCTGCATTATACCATCTGTTACAACACAAACACCATTTTGCTTGTTTTCACCCACCGGAGCAAAAAGAGTTGTTGAATCTATAAACTGCGCATTGTATGAATTTGCAACAGTCTCTGCCATCGTATATGGCTCACCATAAACATAAGTAAGTCCGCTTTTTTTGAAGGCAGAATTTCCAACATGTGTAACTGTTTTAGGAATATTAATGCTGCTGAGTCGTTGACAATTATAAAATGCCTCCGCACTTATTATTGTAAGCCCATTATGTAAACGTACGTTTTCTAAATTTTTGCACTCCGCAAACAACCTACGAGGAATTACGGACACACCTTCAGGAATATCAACCATAGTTAAACCGTTACAGGATGAAAACGCTTCTTCACCAATAGCAGTGAGTTTTTTTGGCAAGTCAATTGCTTCTAAGCCACTACAGTTTTTAAATGCATAGTTGCCGATTTCAGTAAGATTTTTGCTTAACTTAGGACTTTTTATTGACGAACAATACATAAAAGCGCCATTTGAAACAACTTCTACGTTATCGTGCATTTCAACACTTTTAATGCTCTTAACACCTGCAAAAGCGTATTTGGGTATCTCGGTAAATTCTTCTGGAATTACGAGATTTTCTAAAAGCTCACCATTAAGATATAAGCTTGCGCCGTTGAAGTTAGGGTAATACCCAGCTTCAAACTCAATATTCATCCAGTCGGTTAAATCTGAATTATAATACACATCTTTTAATAAATAACCCGAATCGAAAGCCTCTGCCGCAACGTATTTAAGTGATTTTGGCAAGGTTATTTTTACTAAATTATCAAGAGAACTGAACACAGACTCTTCAATTCGCTCAATACCCTCACTGAGTACTACTTCTGTAAGTTTATCTGAAGCATAAAGGAATACGCCCGAAAGAGTTTTAACACCGCTACCAAAAGTAACTTTTTCAAGATTTGCACATTCACCAAATGCATATTCGCCAATTTCTGTTACAGAATCGCTGATTGTTATGCTTGTTATTAAAGAGTAACCGTGAAAAGACCTGCTTGAAATTCTGTTTACGCCTTCTGGTATAATCAACTCCCCTTCAAGAAGTTCATCGTTAACGTAAAATCTTTCTATCTGAGATAAAGAGAAATAACCTTTTTCCATTTCGCACCAGGAAGCCAAATCTTTTACTCTTATTTCTTTAAGTGCAGGACAATCATAAAAACTATCTTCTAAATATTGAATGTTTTTACCAAAAGTTATGCTCTCAATGGCAATACAATTAGAAAAAGTATTGTCAGGTACAAAAAGAAGTCCGTCACCAAAAACAATTTCTTTTAAACCGATACAATCATTAAAAGCACCAAATTCCAATGTTGTAACACTATCTGGAATAACAACTTTTTTAAGAGATATACATTCTTGGAAGGCGTGATACATTATATCTTCAAGACCGTTACCTAAATCGAGAGTTTCTAAAGCATAACAAAGAGAAAAAGCATAACTACCGATATATTTAACGGTATCTGGTAAAGTAATCTCTTTTATCTTTGTGCAATTACAAAATGCAAAATCACCAATTTCTGTAACGTCATCATTAAACGTAACACTCTCTAAAAAGTACCAACCGCGGAAAGCACTGGCAGGGATTTTTGTAACACCATCTGGTATTACAAGTTCAGTGATTTTTTCACCACCAACAAAAACTTCGGTAACATCTTCTTCTATCTGAAGTGAAGCACCATTTTTTATATTTATTTCGCACCAGTGTTTAATATCCGGAATATAAAGCTGTTCTAACGAAACACCTACAAAAGCCATTGTGCCTAACGTTTTTACACTTTCTGGAATTGTAATCTTTTTTATAGATTTACAATTAGCAAAAACGTAATTTTCAACAGCAATTACACCATTTGGAATTTCAAGTTCTTCAACAAGAACGTCATTAACGTAAAGATTCTGAGCGTAATATAACGGGTTAGCTTCGCTATCACTGAATCTTACGTTACACCAGAAATGCAGATTTTTAATATTCACTTTCTGGAGTGAAGTACAGTTCACAAAAGCTTCTGAACCCACTTCTAACAGTGCCGTACCAACATTTATTGCATTAAGATTTTTGCAATCAGCAAAAGCCTTACTACCTATTGTTTCGACTGTATCAGAAAATGAGATTTCTTTAATTGATTTTTTAAAAGCAAAAGCCTCTGACGAAATTTCTTTAACGCCATCTGTAAAGTGAATTGCAGTAGCATCTACGCCTAAAACACTTCTTTGGGTAACTACTTCACTTGAAACATAGTAATCTTTTACAGAGCAATTTGAAAATGCAGATTCGTGCACGCTTATTATACTTTTACCCATTCTTACTGTTGCAAGATTCTGGCTATTATAAAAAGCTGTCGAATAAAGATATTGTATTGTATCTGGAATTGTAATTTCTGTAAGACCAGTGTTAGCAAAAGCCGACTGGTCAATAACTTCTAAAGCGCTACCTAAATCAATACTTTTAAGATTAGTACAATTCGAAAAAGCACCCACTGGAACTTTGGTAGTATTCTCTGGAAGCACTACTCTTTCTAAGTTAGGGCAGTTTGCAAACATATAGTCATTAAGGAAAATAACTTCGTCTGGAATTTCTATTTCTGTAAGACCAATAACACCATCAAAAGCGTGTGCGCTTATTGTTCTGACTGTTTCAGGAATAACATATTCACCTATTTCCCCGGTAGGATATTTAATAATATTCGTTATGCTATCGTCATATAAAACACCATCACGAACGGCGTAATTAATATGATCTGCACCTTCTGCAATTTTAAATTCAGTAAGACTGGTAAGTCTTCTGAATAAAGCTGTATTAGCAGTAAAATCTGTTTCTTTTGAAATAGCAAGTTCTGTAATTTCAGTTATATCTTTACCGTTAACGTAGATATTCTGAGCTTTTAAGAATAAATTATCAGATGCAGAAAAACTTATAGGAATCCAACTTTCAATATCTTTAATATGAAGTTCATCTACGCTATCAACCCCCGAAAAAGCGTGGCTTACAACTTCACCATAATTATTCCCTAAAGTAAGTTTTTTCAGATTGGTAATGTCTTTGAATATAGAAACTGATATTTTTTCTATATTATCGCCTAACTCAACTTCTTCAAGGTTGGCACAATCGACAAATAAACTATAAACAGCTTTTACGTTAGAAGGAATTTTAACGCTTTTAAGGAAATTACAAGACCTGAAAAGTTCACTACCTAAATATTCGATTCCTTCCTGGAAGGATACGTTTTCAATATTTGAATTCCAAAATGCTCTGTCTGCAACTGATTTTACGTTACCACCAACAATTATTGATGGAATATCTGTATAAGAAAAAGCGTATGAGCAGATTTCTGTAACTGATTCTGGAACAGTATAACTTTCTACATCAAGACTTGGACAGATGACTAATTCAGTTTTATCTTTATTAAAAAGGACACCGTTTTCTGATGAGAAAAACTGATTTTCTGGTGAAACGTTTACTTCTGCAAGATTAGTACAACCGAATCTCAAGGAATAAACGTCAATTGCTTCAATTTTACTATTTAACGTAATAGAAGATATTTTAGAAGTTGAAAAAGAATCTATTCTCACTTGTGTTAACGTTTCAGGCATAACGTAAGCACCCGTCATTGCGGCAGGAATAGTTATTAATTCTGTTACGTCTTTATTATAAAGAATACCATCAATACTTTTAAAATGCTGATTGTTTTCATCAACAATAATTTCAGTTAAACCCGTACAACTGTTAAATGCGTCACCTTTGATAATTTCGATAGTTTCTGGTATGGTTATTGATTTTATTTTATAACAATAATAAAATCCGTAACCCTCAATTTCTGTAACCGGCAACCCTTCATATTCTGCTGGAATGACAATGTCACCTTCATACTCACTATCTAAACAACTAACTATGTAACCAGTTTCAGTATTATTGAGATAGAAGCCTAACACATTTTCCATTTCAACAGCAAAAACGGTCATAGGGGTAGAACAGAATACACCTATAACCATAACAAAACATAGCAATACACTTATTGCCTTTTTCATATTCAATTCCTCCATTATTATTCAATTACTCCCAAAACGTTACAAAGAAAACTCCCAATAATCTATGTAACATCTATAATATAACATATCAGTTATTAAAATTCAATAGTTTTATTTTAAACTAAGCTCAAAAAATTCTATCATTTTCAGTTTTGAAAACAATAGAATTTTCTGTAATAACTAATGCCAATCAGCTAACAACTCACGGAAGCTGCCTAAATTCATACCCTTCACTTCTTGCATAGTCAATTATATCCCCTAACGCTTCTGCATTATCTTTCGATACGGCGTGTAAAAGAAGAACACATCCTGGGTGTAGACGTGAGGTTACTGTGTCGAAAGCGTATTGCTTACCTTTGGAGTTATTTACATCCCAATCGGCATAGGCACTCGACCAAAAAACTGAGGTATAACCCGCATTGTTAACTAAATCGAGGGCACTTTCTGAATATACACCTTGTGGGAAACGAAAATAAGAGCTCGAATAGCCGAAATGAGTTCTTAAATAATTATCTACATTTTCAATTTCCTTTGCCATTTGTGTTCTTGAAATAGTTGAAAATTTCGGGTGTGTGTCTGAATGGTTACCTACAACGTGACCTTCTAAAATCATTCGTGAAGCAACCTCGGGTGCAGATTTTAAATATGGTAGCGTCACAAAAAATGATGCAGGTACTTTCTTTTCTTTTAAAACGTCTAAAATTTCATTAGTACACCCATTCTCATAACCACAGTCAAATGTAAGATAAATCACTTTTTCGCCACTTGTATCTAAGCAAATTCCGTTATATTTTTCATATATTTTCTGATTATTCACTGAAATTTCGTGTGGTACGCCATTTTTAGAAACACCATAAGAGTGACCTACTTCTTTCTCACTCAAGCCTTTTAAATTATCTTTATCAACAACGGGTATTGTAGTTTCAGGGAGTGGCTCGAGGCCTGTGTAGGTTTCTTTAGTGCCAGTCTTTTTGCCGTAAATTGATTTTTTGTTTTCTTTTATTCCGCTACTCATACCTTCGGGATTTGGAGCTTCGGTTGCTTCGGTTGCTTCTGTTGTATCTGAAAGATGGGTTGTTTCAGTTAATTCATTTGTTGTGTCTGTAATAATTTCTGTAGTAGTTTGTGTTGTTGTATCGTTTTCATTCTGGTTTCCACAAGCAGAAAGTGACAGAATTCCTGCTAAAATTAAGCACAAAAATTTTTTCATACTCTCATCCTTTCAATAAGTCTCAAGGCTATCAAACTTTAAATTTGATAGCCTGAAAACGCTTACTTAAACATATATTGCATATTATTCATTATGCCGTCAACTGTTTTTGCAGATTTTTTTGCAAGTTTTTTCATAGTTTTTTTAGGATTGCTTTTCATTTTACTCATACCAGTTGCCATTGCTGCTGCAGTACCAACTGCCATCATTGCTCCACCAATTTTAAGCATATCCATATTCTTTTTATTCATTTTTTCACTCCCCTTCAAAAATATTTTTGCCTTAAAACACAAAAATAATCTGTTATGATTGCATTAAATAATGGGAAGTGATATAATACATAATTAGTTAATTTCTTACATTTATTTTTTAGGATGATTTTATGGATAAACAAAAAAGGCTTGTTGCTATAAATGATGTTTCTGGCTTTGGCAGATGCTCTTTAACGGTTGCTTCGCCTTTAATTTCCGCTTCTGGAATTGAATGTGTTTGTATGCCAACGGCAGTCCTTTCAACTCACACAGGTGGATTTTCTGGCTACACTTACAGAGATTTGACGAGTGATATGCCACTTATTACAGAGCATTGGAAAAGTATTGACTTAAAATTTGATGCAATTTACAGCGGTTTTTTAGGTTCAATAGAGCAAATTGACATTGTTAAGGATTTTGTTAAAAAATTCAAAACTGAAAGCAATATATTAATAGCAGACCCTTGTATGGCTGACCTCGGCAAAATGTACGTGCTTTTCAATGAAGAATTTGCTAAAAAGATGACCTCACTCTGTGCTATGGCAGATATTATTTTACCAAATATTACAGAAGCGTGTTTTATGACTGACACAGAGTATATTGACGGGGTTCAAGATAAAGAATATATTGAAAAGCTTCTTAATTCTCTTATGGATTTAGGTGTAAAAAATGTTGTTTTAACTGGTGTTTCGTTTGAGGATAATAAGATAGGTGCGGCTTGTATGGGTGAAGACAGAATTGCACAGTATTATTTTAACGAAAAAATCCCAGAAAATTACCACGGCACCGGCGACGTTTTTGCCAGTTGCTTTTGCGGTGGACTTCTTAATGGATTTTCACTTTTCGACTCTATGTGTATTGCGGTAAGATTCACTTGTGACTGCATTAAAAGAACTAAAGAAAGTTCCCCAGACACTCACTACGGTGTTGATTTTGAACGTGGAATACCATATTTATTAAAGGAATTAAAAAAGATATGAGCGAATTAAACATTGTTTTAGTTGAACCTGAAATACCACAAAACACAGGCAATATTGCAAGAACCTGTGCGGCAACAGGTGCGAGACTTCACATAGTAAAACCAATGGGATTTACTATTGACGATAAAAAATTAAAAAGAGCTGGTCTTGATTACTGGTATTTACTCGACATTACTTATTATGATAATTTAGATGACTTTTTCTCTAAAAACAAAGACGGTAAATTCTTCTTTTTCACAACAAAAGCAAGACAGACTCACACTGACGTTACATACACCGATAAATCATTTTTATTTTTCGGTAAAGAGACAAAAGGACTCCCCGAAGAACTTCTTTTAGAGCACCCCGACGAATGTGTAAGAATACCAATGATTGACGATGCAAGAAGTCTTAACCTTTCAAACTCAGTTGCTATTGGTGTTTATGAAGCATTGAGGCAAATGGGTTACCCAGAGCTTAGTAATAAGGGCGAGCTCCATAATTACAAGTGGGAATAATTAATTCGGAATTCGGAATTATCGGATGGCTTCGCCTTGATTTTAGTTAAAAGTTGAAAATCGAAAGTTTAGGGGCAAAGTCGATTATAATTTTTCTATAAAAATAAATTCATCCTATCATTTTTAGTTGATATAAAAAACAACTTCAAGTGATAGGATAAACTATTGATTAGATTGTTATGATTATCTCATTCAAACCTTTCAGAAAGCAAAACATCAAAAAAAGTATTTTCTTTTGAAAGTTGTTTAAGAATTTTATGTTGTTCTATGATTTCTTTTGCAAAATCTTCTTTAGAAATATTTGAATATTCAGCATAAGTCAAGGTAGCGTATGTAGTCTTGTTAAAATCTTTAACTAAAGCACCATAAGCACCATCAGATTCAAAAAAGATAACGGTATCATCACCGATTTTTATTATTTCACCATTTGATATAACCTTTAATTCTGCCCAATCCTTTATGATTGGATTATCGGTTTCTAATCTGAATTTAAAATTCATAAAAGGGCTTAAGCTTTCAAAATATCTGACATCATAATGTTGTGGCAATCCGTAAATTGAACCACCCTGAGATTCTAACCAAAAATATTTTGTACCTGTTACATAAGAAGCACAAACATCAAAGTTTTCGTACTCAGAATTTATTATATCGTGGTAAGGAAAAAGTGTTTGTACGGTTTCTTTATTATCTTCGATATATTCTTCTGGTGTATAGCAATCATAAAAAGCTAAAACATTATATAAAACCAATGATATACAACCAACCAGAATTACAATACAAGGAATTAATATTTTAATTTTTAATTTTTCTGCTGTCATTTTCTGTTTTGAAATAAGAACTGAACAGACAATCAGAAACACTGAAACAACTAATAAAGCCTGAGCTGAAAATAAAAGAATCGGCAAAAACTCAAACTCCAGAAAATATGTCTGCTGAAAAAGAATTGAACAATATAACACCAGTGACAATACAAACGTAAAACAAGAAATAGTTCTTAATTTTCCGGCCATAACCAAAACTCCCCTAAATAAAAAATTAATTCTCCACTTATTTCATTACCTTTTCGGTTAATTTAAATATAGCAAATTTTGTGAAAATAGTCAAATTTTTCGGTTTGGAGAGTTGATACTGTTTATAAAAATAACTACATTCTTTCATTTAAGATTTAATGATAATCAAAAAAATGGGAGAATGTAGTTTTTGTTGTTCATATTAAATTATAATCAAGGCGAAGTCTTCCACTAATTCCGAATTACGCATTACGAATTCCGAATTATTTTATGATGCTTTCTGCAACTCACCGACTCCATCTGCCAACCCATCTGCTGTCTCAAACATAGTTTCAGCAAAAATGCCGTAGCCACCAGTTGGGTCGTTTAAAAATACGTGAGTTATTGCGCCTATAATTTACCATCCTGTATTATAGGGCTACCACTCATACCCTGCACAATACCACCGGTTTTGTTTATTAAATTTTCATCTGTCACTTTAATTACTAAATTTTTATGCTCAGTTGAAGCGTAGTCTATTCTTTCAATTTCTATATTAAACGCTTGTTCTTTACCATTTTCTATTGTAGTAACAATTTGTGCCGCACCAGATTTAATTTCGTTTTTATTTGCTAAAGGATAAAGTGTTCTTGTTGTATCTACACTATCAAAAACACCATAAATACCAATACCATCATTAACTACAATTCTACCAGTAGATTTGCTTTCTAAAACGCCACACAGTTCACCAGCTGTGCCGACTTTACCTTTATAATAACCAGTAATTTTTGCATCTGTGGTTTCGCCACTTTCTATTGGTAGCATTTCGCCAGTATCAACGTCACAAACGGCGTGACCTAATGAAGCAAATTCGCCGTCTTCAGTGTAAAACGTTACTGTGCCTATACCAGCTGAGCTGTCTCTAATCCAGAGCCCTGCTTTATATTGCCCTGAAACGCTTGAATAAACAGAAGAAAAGACAACGTTTTTTGTTTCACCGTTTCTTAAAATCTGCATTTTTAATTGTTTGCCGTTGCTATCTTCTATAATTTCAGAAACCTCGGTATTTCTTGAAACTTTTTTACCATCTATACTTTTAATAATATCGCCTTTTAAAAGCCCAGCTTTTTGTGCCGGATTTTCATAACCACCCGAAACAGCCACATCTTGAGTATCTACAATAATTACACCATCACAATAAAGCTTTATACCAATAGGAAATCCACCAAGATAAACGTTGGTTTCTGTATTATTTTCAATTTTTGTGGGAGAATTATTTTGAGAGGACTCATTTTCGTTTAATCCAAAATAAGTTTTAAAGAATGCAGAACCTAAATCTGTTATTTGCCCTTTTAAATCTGTTTCGACTGCATTACTTGTTGTTGCTTTTATATTACCGCCAGAATTCACAACAAACGTTAATATTAAAAGCATTGAAAAAATTGATAAAAATGATTTAAAAATTTTTGTTTTTATAAATTTCACCCCCGAATTAAAGCTTAAGGCTATAAGAGTTGCCTTAATATTACTTTGCCTTTAATTCGGAGATTTATGAGATGAAAATAGTGAGTATTTTTTTAAATTTTTGTATTTTAAAATTTTTGCTTTATTAATGATTTGCTTTTAGCATAAATTGAAATTAATTTCATAAATTGCATCTTGCGATGCATGAATTGCCTGACGGCATTTTTGTAGCAAATCAAATCATAAAAAATCACCTGGGTATATCTAAAACAACTCAGTTAACCGACTTTTTAAAATCAATTAACTGAGTTTTAATTTAAAATTCAATTTGCTATATCCAAATTATTTTGATTAAGTTTGTTAATTTGTGAATGTATTGCATTTATGAGTTTTTTTGGCGTTTTACAATATATTTTGTAATTACCTTTATTGGTAGATAAATAAACAATTTTCTGCTCTTTTTTAGAGTAACCATAAACCTTATAATCAACAATATCGTTTATAGGTTCAATATCTATGAAGTTTATATCTTCATATTTGATTTTCAAAAAACCTTTAGGAACATACCAAACAACCATTTTTTCTGACTTAAGTTTTATATTACCCCAATCAACATACAAATAAGATAAATAACAATAAAGAAATAGCAGTGTATATACAACTATGTTTACAACAATCCATAAAGTGTTAGATTTTTTCATATCATACCAACGTATAAATTGAAGCAAATTATACATCCCATATAAAAATAAAATTGTATATATTATTCTTATACATTTTTCGCACTTTTTAATTGTTTTAAAATGCAAGTAAATTACCCCACTTTTCTCAAAATCGGTTCATCGAGTATAAGACAGGGGACGGTTCTGTGTCTTGCGCCGTCCGATGGCTTCTATTAATTTGAATATAACAAATTTTTCAAAACAATTCAAGTAATTTTGCAATCTTCAACAAAACTAAACAAAAGTGTTGAAAAACAACTCAGTTAACTGACTTTTTAAAATCAATTAACTGAGTTTTACTTTAATAATTATTCAATTCTTCGTAACATTATATTGAAATTTCGTTTGCGATTTTGTAGAGGTCTGGGTCGATTGACTTTTTCATATTGAGAGCTACAATAATATCGTAGTCAACGATTTCAGCGTGGTCAATAGCAACAACTCTGTTACCGATATCTTGCTTAAGAAGCTGAACAGCGTGGTAACCCATTTTAGAAGCAATAACTCTGTCACGAACTGATGGAGAACCACCACGTTGAACGTGACCTAAAACTGTTGCACGGCTTTCAACACCTGTTTTTTCTTCAATATATTTTGCAAGTGAACCAACTTCAACACCTTTAACACCTTCAGCAACAATAACGATGAAGTGGTGTTTACCTGTTGTCATTGTACGTTTCATTCTTTCGATTATGTAAGAGTCAATATCATAATCAATTTCAGGAACGAGAATGCAAGTAGCACCAACTGCAATACCAGCATTAAGTGCAAGGAAACCAGCATTTCTGCCCATAACCTCAATAACTGAGCAACGGTCGTGTGATTCTGTTGTATCACGAACACGGTCAACCATATCCATAATTGTGTTAAGAGCTGTATCGTAACCGATTGTATGTGAAGTTGAAGCAATATCGTTATCAATAGTACCAGGAATACCGATACAAGGAACACCTTTAAGTGTTAATGCTCTGGCACCCATAAATGTGCCGTCGCCACCGATAGCAACAATACCATCAAGGCCGAATTCTTTACAAACTTCGACTGCCTTATCCTGAACCTCTGACTCTGCAAATTCAGGGCAACGAGCAGAGTAAAGCATTGTACCGCCTCTGTGGATTATATCTGAAACAGAACGAAGATTCATTTCGAACATATCGCCTTCAATAAGACCTTTATAGCCACGGCGAATACCCATAACCTTCATACCTGATTCGCAACCTGTTCTAACTACTGCACGAATTGCAGCGTTCATTCCCGGCGCATCGCCGCCGCTTGTTAATACACCAATGGTTTTCATTTTACAAGAACCTCCAAAATTCTTCATAGACAATTAGGTAGTATAACACAATTTTTTCCAATATACAATAGAAAAATGTCCGAAAAACGAAAAATTAACACATTAAATTTGTACAACTACGTTATCTTTACCTAAAATTTCAGTTAATTCACGTTTTAAAGGGTCGTTTATCCAGATTAAATTATCTTTACCAAGGAATTCATATTCTCTTGTTTCTTCATGATAGAAATAAACTGGTAAATCGCCCTCAAAAATCGATAAAAGATTTTTTACTTCTTCTATTTTATTTTCATTTTCTTTTGAAATTTTAAGAAAGAGTCCTCTACGCTTTTTCTTTGTTTCTTTTTTAGACTCTACACTCTCTGAAGAGAGCTTTTGCAATAACTCATCAGTTGCAAGTTCAATAGTGTCTGGAATAAGCTTTATTTCTGAATCTTTGGTTGAAATACGACCTCTTACAAAAACAACCTTACCGACAGAAAGAATGTCCATATATTGTTCGAGTGTTTTAGGGAAAACAATCATCTCAACACTACCATATAAATCTTCGATTTCTACAAAAGCCATAACAGTATCACTTTTAGTTACTTTCTTTTTCATATAAGAAATAATACCCAAAAACTTAACCTGCATTGAGTCAATTTCTTTTTCTAAACCTGTTTCAAGCTTTTCATAGAGCACGTTTGATTTTACACAGTTAAGATTTTCGCTTACACTTCTGAATTCTTCTAATGGGTGACCTGAAAAATAAAGCCCAGAAACTTCTTTTTCGTTACCTAATAAATCGCTCTTTTTAAATTCATCACAATGCTTATAGTCAGGCTGGGCTGAAAAATCACTTTCACCAACACTTGAAAATAAGTCAAGCTGTCCACCTGAATATAAATCGCTTTCTTTAGCGGCACAAGCCAAAGTTACATCCATATTTATAAGCATCTCTCGGCGATTAAGACCCAAACCATCTAAAGCACCAGCTTTAATAAGACACTCTAATGCACGGCGGTTAAGCTCTGTGCCATAAACACGTTTACAAAAATCCCAGTAGCTTATAAATTTGCCGTTTTCTTTACGCTCTGTTTCAATTTTACGAATAAGTGCACGACCTAAATTCTTGATACCTAAAAGTGAAAATACAACACTATTATCTTTAACAGTATAGCTTTCTGAACTTACGTTTACGTGTGGTGGTATAACCTTTATATTAAGCCTATTACACTCGTTAACGTAAATATTGGTTTTACCCTCATCACCTATTACGCTTGTGAGAATTGCCGCCATAAATTCTTTTGGATATTTTGTTTTTAGATATGCAGTTCTGTATGCTACAAGTCCATAAGCTGCGGTATGGCTTTTATTAAAGCCGTATGAAGCAAAAGAAGTCATATCCTGAAAAATATCATTTGCAACTTCTGCGGTTAATCCCCTTTTTACTGCACCTTCAATTACAGTATTACCATTTTCATCTACTAAGCCGTTTATAAATATTGCACGTTCGTTTTCCATTACATCGTGCTTCTTTTTACTCATAGCACGACGAACAATATCCGCTCTGCCGTAGGAATACCCTGCAAGTGTTCTGAACACCTGCATTACCTGTTCCTGATAAACCATACAGCCGTTTGTTTCGTCAAGAATATCTTTTAATAATGGTGATTTATATTGCACCAAGTCGGGATTTTTTCTGTTTTGTAAGTAATCATCTATAAAGAACATAGGACCAGGACGATATAACGCAATAGCGGTTGCAATATCTGAAAAGCGTTCTGGTTGCATTTTTTCTATTAAGCTTGTCATACCAGCAGATTCACACTGAAAGACACCTATTGTGTTGCCTTTACACATTTCTTCGTAAACACAAGGCTCATCAAGTGGTATTTTTGAAACGTCAAAATTTGGCTCAGATTCTCTTACTAATTTTTCGCAATCGCTTATAACCGTAAGAGTACGAAGTCCCAAAAAGTCCATTTTGAGAAGTCCTAATTGTTCAATTTCTGTCATAGTGAACTGTGTTACAGTCTGGTCGCCGTTTTTTGCGAGTGGAACGTAACTTGAAACGTCGTCTTTTGTAATAACAACACCAGCGGCGTGAGTTGAGGCGTGACGAGGCATACCCTCAATTTTGAGAGCGGTATCTAAAAGAGTTTTTATATTTTCATCTGCTTCATACATTTTTTTGAGTTCAGTATTCTTTGTAAGAGCAGTTTTAATATCAGGAAAATCACGTGAAATCTGTTTTGCAACCACGTCGCCTGTGCTATAAGGAAGCCCCAAAGCACGTGCAACGTCACGGATAGCCGCTTTTGCCTGCAACGTACCAAAGGTTACAATCTGTGCAACCTTGTTTACACCGTATTTTTTAATAACGTAATCAATAACCTCGCCACGTCGCTCGTAGCAGAAGTCAATATCAATATCGGGCATACTAACTCTTTCAGGATTTAAAAATCTTTCAAAGAGAAGTTTATTTTTTATAGGGTCAATACCAGTAATTCCTAATGCAAATGCCGCAAGGCTACCAGCCGCAGAGCCACGACCTGGGCCTACAGGAATACCATTTTTTACTGCAAAAGATATAAAGTCAGCAACAATCAAGAAATAATCGTCAAAGCCCATTTCGTGAATGACAGAAAGCTCATATAAAAGGCGTTCTTCATATTCTTTTGGAATAGTACCAAAAAGTCTTTTAAGCCCGTCAAGACACTGATTTTTAAGATATAAAGCGTGGTCACTTTCAGGCACGTCAAAGTGAGGCAATTTTGAAACTCCAAATTCAAAGTCAAAATTACATTTATCTGCAATAACAGAAGTATTAGTAATTGCTTCTTCACAGAATGAAAAAGCCTCTCGCATTTCTTCTTCACTTTTTAAATAAAACTCGTCATTCTCAAATGATAAATCATTCTCTTCGTTAACAGTTTTATTTGTGCCGATAGCAATTAAAACCTTTTGCACGTCGGCATCTTCTTTTTTGCAGTAGTGAACGTCGTTTGTTGCAACAACTGGAATATTTAATTTTCGGCTGATTTTAATAATGCCATTAATCACTTCACGCTCTTCAACCATATCGTGATTTTGCATTTCTAAATAATAGTTGCCATCGCCAAACGTTTCTTTATACCAGAGGGCAGTTTTTTCTGCACCTTCAAAATCTCTTGCCAAAATCGACTTTGCAACTTCGCCAAAAAGACAACCAGAAAGTGCAATTAAACCCTCAGAATGTTCTGCTAAAATTTCGTGGTCAACACGCGGCTTTGTGTAAAAACCATCAGTCCAGGCAGATGACACCAATTTAATTAAATTTTTATAACCGGTTTCATTTTTGCAGAGTAATATAAGGTGGCTACGTTCACTATCTAAAGCGTGATTTTTCTGAAAACGGGAACGGGGCGCGACGTAAACCTCGCACCCTATAATTGGTTTTATTCCTTTTTCTTTTGCTTTTTTGTAAAATTCTACTGCACCGAACATAACACCGTGGTCGGTTATAGCAAGACTTTTCATACCCTGCTCGCTTGCAAAATCTACTAAATCTTTTATTCTGCAAGCACCATCTAACAAACTATATTCGGTATGCACGTGAAGATGTGTAAACGTAGTAATTTCAACTCCTGTTTCTAATTACCAATTAATTATATATTAAAAGTTTTGGGGTGTCAACTTAATATACACTCACCCTAATTGTTAATTAATTATTATTTTTTTCAAAATGTAATGACAACCGAGGAAATTTGTGGTATTATTATATGGTATATATTTATAATGATTGTAATTAGTCGAAACGCAGTTGCGTTTCGTAAAAGCCGATTTTATCGGCTTTTAACAAAATTGTTTTTCATAAACACAATTTTGTATTACAGTCATTGAAAGGAATAT
>JAZNUL010000068.1:0-3862 GCA_045592285.1 Acutalibacteraceae bacterium | reverse complement strand
CTTGCAGTTTTTCCCCCATTTCAAACTTTTTATTATATATCATATCATCATAATTGTTTACCATTTTAGAAAGAAGTGTTAAATACTTACTATATGAATCAAATAACTCTTTCTTGTAATTGAAATAATACTTGCAAATTGATAATGTAAAAAACATATTATGCTTTTCAGTTTGTATCTTACTTAAAATTGAAAGATTAAAAACGGGTGCTTCAATTTTATTTTCATTTGCGATAAGTTGATTTAAAATCTCAGTAAAATTTAAGGCCATAAAATTATTGTAGCATTTAATCACCTGTTCTCTGTACAATTCCACTATGGATTTCTTTTCATTTTTCCAAAACATTTCCTCTTGTTTTTGTAAAAAAGAGTCGTTTTCTTCTTTATATTTAGCGTTTATTTTAATTGCAATTACACCAAGCACAATTGTAGCAATACCACTTACCCAACCACTCACCGTAGTAAATATATTTGCACCACTTTCACCGTGAAAAAAGATAGCTAATATGAAATTAACAATCATAGCAACTGATGTTAAGCATACAGCCAAAATTATTTTTGATCTTTTCATTTTTTTGCCTCCTTAATAACAAAAGGCACCTCCGAAATGGAGATGCCTTTTAAATTCACAGAAAGATATATTACATCAATCGCAAATGGACAAAATGGCATCTCTGTTTCGTAACATAGTATTCATTGTCATTTCGTCCACCTACCTTTCAATAATCTTCCATTATTGTAGCAACATATTTCTCTCTTGTCAAGCATCTACTAATCTCTAACACCCAAAACCTAACACCCACCCTTGACAAATCCCTTTCTAAACTCTAAAATACTAACATATTAAACAGAAGCGTGGTGACAAAAGTGCAAAGAATTTTAGGTTGTGTCAGAAATGCGGTTGACACTTACAATATGATTGAAGATGGCGATAAAATAGCCGTTGGTGTTTCTGGTGGTAAAGACTCTGTTTTACTGCTCAAGGCGCTTTGTGGTTTAAAAGCATTTTACCCCGTAGATTTTGAAATAGTTGCTATAACTCTTGATATGCGTTTTAATAACGTTGACGGTGACTTTTCTGAAATTCAGAAAATCTGTGATGAATATAATATTCACTACGAAATAAGACGAACCGAGCTTTTCGATATAATTTTCAACGTGCGAAAAGAAAGCAACCCTTGTAGCCTTTGTGCGAGAATGCGCCGTGGAATTCTTCACGATACTGCAAAAGAATTAGGCTGTAACAAAATTGCATTAGGTCATCACCTTGACGACGCCGCAGAAACATTTTTAATGAATCTTTTAAGCGAAGCAAGAATTGGTTGTTTTCAGCCTGTTACATATCTTTCAAGAAAAGATATTACTATGATAAGACCACTTATTCATTTAACTGAGAATGATGTAGAACTTGCTATTAAGCGACTTAACCTACCGGTTGTTAAAAGCAAATGCCCTGCCGACGAAAACACAAGGCGTGAAGATGTTAAAAATCTTATAAAGCAATTAAATGAACAATATGAAGATGTGCCACAAAAAATTATTGGCGCAATAAAACGTAGTCATATTGATAATTGGTGATTGACATATTACACAAAAAATGGTATATTTAATTGTATAATTATTTTAAAAAACGGAGTGTGTGGAATGACAAATATTCAGGAAATATTCGGCTGTCAGGTTTTTAACGAAACTGTTATGCAGAGCCGTTTACCAAAAGATACTTATCGTTCACTTATTAAGACAATAAAAGACGGTAAAACTCTTGATATTGATACAGCTAACGTCATAGCTAACGCTATGAAGGATTGGGCTATTGAAAAAGGAGCAACTCATTTTACACACTGGTTCCAACCTATGACAGACGTTACCGCTGAAAAGCACGACAGCTTCATTACCCCTGTTTCTGGTGGTAAGGTTATGCTCGAGTTCTCAGGTAAAACTCTTGTTCGTGGTGAGCCTGATGCTTCATCTCTCCCTAACGGTGGACTTCGTTCTACTTTTGAAGCTCGTGGCTATACTGCTTGGGACCCTACTTCATTTGCATTTATTAAAGATGATACATTATGTATTCCTACCGCTTTCTGTTCTTACGGTGGTGAATCTCTTGACAAGAAAACCCCTCTTCTTCGCTCTATGGAAGCTGTTGACAAACAGGCTTTAAGAGTTTTAAAGCTCTTTGGCGAAACAAGCGTAACAAGAGTTACAACTACTGTTGGTGCAGAGCAGGAGTATTTCTTAATTGATAAAGAAGTTTATAACAAACGCCCTGACTTAAAGCTTTGCAATCGTACACTTTTCGGTTGCCGTTCCGCAAAAGGTCAGGAGCTTGACGACCACTATTTTGGTAAAATCAAGCCACGTGTTTCTGCATATATGAAAGAGCTTGACGAAGAGCTCTGGAAGTTAGGCATCCTTTCAAAAACAAAGCATAACGAAACAGCTCCTGCACAACACGAGTTAGCACCAATTTTCACTTCTGCTAACGTTGCAACAGACCACAACCAGCTTATTATGGAAATGATGAAAACTGTTGCAGACAGACACGGTATGGTTTGTATTCTTCACGAAAAACCATTTGAGGGTATTAACGGTAGCGGTAAGCATAACAACTGGGCTATTTGTGAAGATAATAAAATTAACCTTTTAAATCCTGGTGATTCACCTTCACAGAACACAAGATTTTTACTTTTCATTACAGCAGTTATTAAAGCAGTTGACGATTATCAGGAGCTCTTACGTGCATCTGTTGCTACCGCTGGTAATGACAGACGTCTTGGCGCCGGCGAAGCTCCACCAGCAGTTATTTCAATCTTTTTAGGTGATGAATTAACAGCAATTTTTGAAGCACTTGAAAAAGGCGAGCTTTATAAAGAAAGAAAGCCATCTGACCTTGAAATCGGTGCAAGAGTTCTTCCTAAATTACCACAGGATACAACAGACAGAAACCGTACTTCGCCTTTTGCATTCACCGGTAATAAATTTGAATTCAGAATGCTCGGTTCTTCTGCTTCTATTGCAGATACAAACACAATTCTCAATACTGCTATTGCAGAATCATTGAGAGTGTTTGCAGATGAGCTTGAAAATTCAAAAGACTTTGACACAGACGTTCTTGAGCTTATTAAAAAGACAATTAAAAAGCACTCAAGAATTATATTTAATGGTAACAACTATTCTGACGAGTGGCACAAGGAAGCTAAAAAACGTGGCTTACTTGCTCTTAATTCAACTGCTGAAGCTTTACCATATATCACAGATAAAAAGGCTATTGAGCTTTTCACAACTCACAAGGTATTTACTGAAAGTGAGCTCGTTTCAAGACGTGACGTTAAACTCAACACATACTCAAAAACATTAAAGATTGAAGCACTCACAATGCTCGAAATGACAAGAAGAGATATTCTCCCTGCAGTAATTAACTTTAAAGCTAAAGTTTCAAATGAAATTCTTGCTCTTTCAGCTATCGGTCCAGAAATGGATTGCTCAGTTGAAAAATCTCTCTTAGCTAAAATTTCTAAGTTATCTATGAAATTAGGCAGAGCACTCAAAACTCTTGAACAACTCACAGAAAAGAGCGACGACTTCTCAACAAATCAGGCAGAAGCAGATTATTACAACGACAAAATGCTCCCTGCAATGAATAGCTTAAGAGAAATTGTTGACGAATTAGAAACTATAGTAGCACGTGAAGATTGGCCATACCCAAGCTACACCGAAATGCTCTATAGTGTAAGATAATAAAAAAGAAATGATTGAAACAGAATTTTAAAAATTCTGTTTCAATCAAACCAAACACTTCTTCACTACTCACTCTTACTTCTTACTTAATATATGCGGGTGTGGTGGAACTGGCAAACACGAT
>JAZNUL010000067.1:0-41015 GCA_045592285.1 Acutalibacteraceae bacterium | reverse complement strand
ATCCACGGGCGTAACTTTAACTACGTTATACCCCAGTTTCAACAATCTCTCTGAATCTCGTGCAAGTGTTGCTGGGTCGCAGGAAACGTAGACTATTCTTTCTGGGGCAATTTCAGAAACAGTTTTTAAAAGTTCTTCGTTACATCCTTTTCTTGGTGGGTCTAAAATTACAACCTTTGGTGTGATATTTCGTTGTTGTAATTCTTTAATTGCATCTTTTGCATCACCACAAATAAATTCTGCATTGTCTATATTATTTAACTTTGCATTGAGCTTCGCATCTTCAATCGCATCAGGAATGATTTCAACACCTATTAAAGATTTTGCAGTGTTTGCCATTGAAAGACCGATTGTGCCAGTGCCACAGTAGAGGTCTAAAAAGTCGTCATCTTTTGTAAGTGCGGCGTATTCTTTCGCTTTGTTGTAAAGGAGTTCTGCCGTGTCGTGGTTAACCTGATAAAACGAAAGGGGAGAGAGCTTGACTTTAACTCCACAAAGAATATCAGTAATAAATCCTTCACCATAAAGAGTTTCGCACTCAGCACCTAAAACAACGTTTGTCTTTTCTTGGTTTTTATTTATTATAAGTGTTTTAAAACCATTAATTTTCTTAAGTTCTTCAATAAGCTCATCAGAGAATTTTAGTGTGTCACCATTTATAACTACACAAACCATAATTTCGTTTGTGTTAAATGCTTTTCTTAAATAAATGTGACGGATTAAACCAACGTGCATTTCTTCACTATAAACAGGGATATTGTAGTCGTGTATAAAGTTTCTGAATATCTCTATAATCTGACCGAATTCCTCCGGCTCTAAAAGACAGTCGTCACCATCAATTACACGGTGGCTTTTTTTAGCGTAAAAGCCAATTTTTAAAATACCATTTTCACGTCTTACAGGGTACTGTGCTTTGTTTCTGTAACGTTCTGTGTTTTGTGAAACAATTATATCTTCAAACTCAGGCTCTAAATGTGCAATTCTTAAAAATGCATCTTTGACCTTTTCTGCTTTTAATTCTGCTTCTGCTTTATATTTTAAATGTGAAAATGAACAACCACCACAATATTTAAAATGCTCACAAAGTGGCTCTTGTCTATCTTTAGAAGGCTTAATTATCTTCATAGCCTTGCCGATAGCGTAGGTCTTTTTCGCTTTTATAATGTGACATTTTATGACGTCATTTTTAGCGGTATTTTCAACAAATACCGCAATTCCGTCTTTTTTACCAACGCCACTACCTTCACTTGTGTAGCCTGTTATTGTTAAATCAAAATCGTCATTTTTCTTAATCATAAATCATTTACAGCCTTTTTATATTCCTCGTAGGTTAAAAACGTGTTAATTATAGGTAACAGCTTGTTTGCTGAAAGCAATTCAGGCAAATCTAAAGCTTTTAAAAATGCTCTTCTTTTACTCAGACTGTCATCTCTGCCCGAAAGACCATCTATATATAAATCGGTTTTCGTTACAAGTCGTCTTTCGGTTTCTTTCGTTTCTTCTGCAGTAACTCCCCCTTTTTGTAGTGCTTCAATTATTTTTTCTTTTGGTACGCCTTCAACGCCTAATTTACCCTCTTTTGAAGCTTCGGTTTTACGCTTTTCTTTGCCGAAAATGTCAGGTATATAAGCGTGTTTTATTTGTTCTTCGGGTACCATTCCGCCAATGAATGAACGGATTTTAAAACCAGCTGAATCGCTGTCAGTTAAAATGAGTAAACCTTTAGTTTTTGCAAGACGGCGAATGAGTTTTTGTTTTTCTTTATCGTTAAAAATTGCGAAGCCATCAGTTTCGATTACAACTGCATCAAGAATTGAATCAAGTTTAATTTTATCGTATTTGCCTTCGACAATTACAACTCTGTCTGTTTTTATCATTAAATTCTCAACAACCTTAAAACTAATTCTTCAAGAATTTGCTTGTCATCCTGACTTGTACTTTTAATTCTTCTGTCAGCATCCGAAAGTGCCTCGAATGCCTTGTGAAATTGTTCAAGTGAATATTTTGCGCCATCACGAGCGGCGTTTGTTATTATGAACTCTTTGCCTTTATAAGAGGATGGGAAAACAGATGCTAATTCCTGTGGCTTTACGCCTTTTTCTTTTATTGCACACGCTCTGTACATATCAACGTATGCTTTTGAAAGTGTTGCAGATATCATAAACGGCTCTTCACGTAATTTAAAAAGATTAGAAAGGGTAGCGTAGGCTTTATCTGCTTCGCCGTTTACTATATCTCTTGAGAGTGAAAAAATTTTTGCTTCTGTTGAAACTATGACAGTTTTATCTATATGCTCTCGTGTAATCTTACCTGAACCTGTAAAGGCACAAACCTTGTCAAATTCGTTTCTCAATGTGCTGTAATCTGTGCCCACCTGATTTATAAGGTACATAGCATCTTCTCTTGAGATTTCACAGTTTTTCTTTGGTGCAGAGTCAACAAGGAGTTTTGTGAGTGACTGAACTGAACGTTTGTCAATCTTAGCAACAACGCCAATTTCGTCGATTAATTTGATAGTATTCTTCCATCTGCTTTCTTTTTCATCGACCTCAATAGTGTCGCACCAGAATATGAGAATTGTAGTTTCGGGCAAATCCTTTAAAATGCCTTCTAAATCTTCACTAAATTTATAACGTCCGTTATCTTGCTTGTGCCAGTGTTGTGTAAAGGGGAAATCCTTTACGAGTGTACAGGTGTATTCACCCATCATAGGAAAGGTAGAAACACAATCGGCTAAATCGTTTAAAGTTACGTCTTTGCCGTCAAGATTATGAAAGTTGAAGTCTTTAAAATCTTTGTCTACTGCCTTATCGGTTATTAAAGTAACGTAATGTTGCTTTAAATAGTTTTCGTCACCATATATAAGATAAAGGCTTTTAAAGTCACGCTCTTTTATCTGTCTTTTTAAATCATCTTCAAAAATTGTAGCCATTGTGCACCTCCTGAAAATCTATTGTTATATCATCGTTATATGCTCTGTAAAAATTCTTAGCATAGAGTCTGCCGATTTTATCGTTATTATGTATCGGGGTATTGTATTCTGAACAAACGATTAGAGTGTCAACATTAATCGTGTAATCGTCAGGTACATTATCTGGTAAAATGAGCACGTCTATTTTACCAAGCTCTTTTTCTAATTCTATTAAATCATTGTATTTTGAAAAAGAAAGTACTATAAATTTTTCGTTAAACTCTATTATAGCACAATTCTTACCGTATGTGTCAAAAATTCTTATATTTATTTCATTTTTAATAGAATAGTTGAATTTACCTGAAACTTCTGACACATTAAGGCAATTTGTGTCAAGGGTATTTACAATGCTATTAACGTATGGCGTAAGCATAGTTTTCTTTATATTATACTCTTCACAGATATATTCAAGTTGTTTTTCGTCTAAACTGCTACTATTTGTAATTGCGAGTAAATCCAAAGAATCGCTATTTGATTTAGGAAAACTTTCGTAATCTTCGAAAGATAGGTTTTGTGGCGGATTTATAATTGCATAATGTCTGCCACATCTTATAATTATGTTTGGTGTATTTGTGTTACCAAGAACAATAAATTCAGTGTTTTGTTTAAATGGAATAACAGAAAGAATCAGAGAAAGAATTGTAGGTAAAACAATTGAAAAAGCAAAGAGCCTTCTTATAGTTGTTTTCAACGTGAATTTGTTTAAAGAGATATAGTAAATTATTAAAAGAAGAACACTTAACCCTAAACCGATATAGACAAAGTTTTCGTTTGCTGTAATAGTTGTGAAAGTGAGATTGCCAATAGCTTTCACTATTGAAATTAAAAGCTTTAAAAGTAAATCTGTAATAGTAAAAAGAAATTCTGCAATGTAAGAGAAAAGGTTAAACGGAATAAACGAAACGAGAAGTGAAATGAGCGTTGCAACCATTGTACAGAAAGCAAGATTTACACTTAAAAGATTTGTTAAAGGTGAAATTATTGAAACTACGCCAAAGTAGTAAACAGATGCAGGCAAAGTAAAAAGTGTTGCAAAAATACTTATTAAAACAGAAGTGTAAATAAAGCTTATTATTCGCTTTAAAATTTCTGGTGTATGGAATTTATTGAAAAGTGGGTTAAGTGCATAAGAGTATTTTGAACTGAGAACAACACCAAGAGTTGCTAAAAAAGAAAGGTAGAACGATGGTGAATAAAGAGAATAGGGGTTAATGAGAATTATAATTCCAGCTGAAAGACCAAGTGAATTTATGCTGTCAGAATGCTTTTTGAAAATTGGTGCAATAAGAGTAAGCCCCATCATAAACGATGCTCTTACAACAGATGGCGTAAAGCCTGAAATGACAGAAAGCACAAAGAGAACAAGAATCGCAACAATATTTGAAAAACGCTCTTTTACTTTAAACAGCTTTAAAAGATTTAATATAAGTCCACACCAGAGTGACGTGTGAAGTCCTGAAACTGCAAGTAAGTGAGCAACACCGCTCTGTCGGAATGCTGATTTAGTTTCATTACTTATATAGTCAGTGCCCCCAAATAGCATACCAGTTGAAACACCGAGTGAATCGTTGTAAAGATATTCTGAAAGCTTCTCAAAGCATACGAATTTTAAATTTAATATGTAGTAATAAAAGTCTTTTTCTTTTTCACCGACTTTTTCGTTATGCGTTGAGTTGTAAATGGATACTATACATTTTTCACTTTTATCAGTATCATAAGGCGATTCAATAATTTCTGCATCATCAATGAAAATATTATCATAGACTTTATAATCAGTTTCATTTGCTATAAATAGTATTTTAATGCTTTCTTCTTCTGAGTTTATAAGTTTTGTTTTAAGTATGTAATATTTTGGTGTTACATCAACAACGGTTGCAACAATATCGCTTGTAGTGTCAGCATACTTAATTGATTTGTTGAAAACAAAGTGATTGTTAAGAGTTAACGAAACGGAAGAGATGAGAATTGTTATTGAAATAACTGGGATTATAAGAAGTTTTTTTACACTTTCTTTTTTAGTGAAAATATAAAACAAAAGAACCATCACTGCAATTGGTAAAGCCACAAAAAGCGTACTGCTTCCCAAAAAGAGAAACAGTAACGCCAATGTGAAAATTACTAATCCAAAAGCGAGTGACGGTCTTTTCATAGTTTTGTTTTATTATTCTTAACCAGCAGGCCAGGTGAAGTTTCTGCCTGAAAGCAAGTGGAAATGAATGTGTTTAACAGTCTGACCAGCAGAGTCGCCACAGTTGTTAACAACTCTGAAGCCATCATCCATTTTTAAATCTTTACTGAGTTTTGCAATTACTTCGAAAATATGAGCAATAACTTTGCTGTTATCTTCTGTAACCTCTGCTGCAGAAGAAATATGCTCTTTAGGAATTACGAGAATGTGAGTTGGTGCTTGAGGCTCAAGGTCATTAAAAGCAACAACTGTTTCGTCTTCGTAAACCTTTGTAGCAGGAATTTCGCCATTTGCTATTTTACAAAAAATACAATCCATATTTTTCACCTTATGCCTTTAAAATTTCTTCTGCTTTAGCTAAAGCTTCGTTTATCTTAGAAATATCTTTACCACCAGCCATTGCTGAGTCTGGTTTACCACCACCAGAACCACCAGCAACCTGAGCTACTGCTCTTACAATGTTACCAGCGTGTGCGCCATTGCTGATTGCACCTTTACCACAGTAGCAAGCGAAAGAACAAGTGCCTTTTGAGCTTTGCTCTGCGGCAAGAACAACAACAATATCGTCACCCTTGTCTTTTGATGAATCAAGCATTGAACGAAGAGCGTTAGCATCAGCTTCGCCTAAAGAAGCAGTAATGAGTTTATAAGCACCAACTTCTTTAACGTTGTCAAAGAGGTTGCCAGCTTTTTGCTTTGCAATTTCTGCTTTTAATTCTTCTAATTCTTTTTCTTTAGCTTTAAGTTCGTTGTTAAGTGAGAGTGCTTTGTTTGCAAGGTCGTTAACGTTTGCAAGCTTCATATTCTGTGCAGCGTTGTGAATAAGTTCTTCACGTGAATTGAGGTAAGAAAGAACACCAAGACCAGTAACGCCTTCAATTCTTCTTACACCAGCAGCAACAGAAGATTCAGAAACAATTCTGAAAAGACCAATGTTACCTGAGTTTGCAACGTGAGTACCACCACAAAGCTCAGTTGAGAAGTCGTTACCAGCAGTAACAACTCTTACTGTATCGCCATATTTTTCGCCAAAGAGTGCCATTGCACCTTTTTTCTTTGCATCTTCAATAGCCATTTCTTCCATTGTAACAGGAAGAGCTGAAAGAATAATTTCATTAACTCTGTTTTCAATTTTTGTGATTTCTTCACTTGAAAGAGCAGAGAAGTGAGAAAAGTCGAAACGAACTGCATTTTCGTTAACGAGCTGACCAGCCTGTTCAACGTGAGTGCCTAAAATCTCTCTTAAAGCAGCCTGAAGAAGGTGAGCAGCAGTGTGGTTTTTCATAATTGCTTCTCTACGAGCTTTGTTAACGCTTACTTTAACCTTGTCGCCAACTTTAATTGTGTCGCCATCAGTTAAAGAACCGTGGTGAAGGAATACACCCTCAGCAGTTTTTGTAGTGTTAGTAACTTCAAATGAATTTTTATTAATTGAAATAATACCTGTGTCACCAACCTGACCACCGCCCTCGCCGTAGAGAGTAGTTGTATCGAGAACAATAACGCCATCTTGTTCAGCACCAATAAAGTCAACCTTTTCGCCGTTTACAGCAATAGATTTTACAGTTGCTTCACAATCGAATTCTGTGTAACCAAGGAATTTTGTAGCACCGATTTCTTTAAATGAAATGTCTGAACCTTTCCAGCCCTCTGTGCCAGCAACCTTTCTTGCATCCTTAGCCATTTGCTTTGCTTTCTTTAAAAGGTCCTCGAATTCTTCGTTATTAACGCTCATTCCGTTTTCTTCAAGAATTTCACGAGTTAAGTCAATAGGGAATCCGTAAGTATCCTGAAGTTTAAATGCATCTGCACCAGAAAGGACTTTACCATCAGTGTTTTTCATCATTTCATTAAGAAGCTCGAGACCACTGTCAATAGTTTTATAGAAGCTGTTTTCTTCCATAGCAATAACTTTTGTGATGTAATCTTGCTTTTCTTTGAGCATTGGGTATGCATTTTCGTTTTCTTTAATAACAGTTTCGCAAACCTCAGCTAAGAAAGGTCTTGTGATACCTAAAAGTCTGCCGTGACGAGCAGCTCTTCTTAAAAGTCTTCTTAAAACATAGCCACGACCAACGTTTGATGGAATAACGCCATCACCAATCATAAATGTTGTTGAACGGATATGGTCAGTAATAACACGGAGAGAAACGTCGTGCTTTTCGTTAGCGTGATATTCTATACCAGCAATAGAAATTATGTGTTTCATAATATTCTGAACAGTATCAACTTCAAAAAGGTTATTAACGTCCTGACAGATAACTGCAAGTCTTTCAAGACCCATACCAGTATCAATATTAGGGTTTTTGAGTGGTGTGTAGTTGTTGTTACCATCATTTTCAAATTGTGTGAAAACAAGGTTCCAGAATTCAACAAAACGGTCACAATCACAACCAACCTTACAGTCAGGTGAGCCGCAGCCGTATTTTTCACCACGGTCGTAGTAAAGCTCAGAACAAGGTCCGCAAGGTCCCTGACCGTGCTCCCAGAAGTTATCTTCTTTACCAAAACGAACCATATGGTCTTCCTTTACACCGATATCCTTAGTCCAGATATCATAAGCCTCGTCATCATCAAGGTAAACACTGCAGTAAATTCTGTCTGGGTCCATTTTAACAACTTCAGTACAGAATTCCCAAGCCCACGGAATAACTTCTTTTTTGAAGTAATCGCCAAATGAGAAGTTACCGAGCATTTCAAAATAAGTACCGTGACGAGCTGTAATACCAACTCTTTCAATATCAGGAGTTCTTATGCACTTCTGACAAGTTGTAACTCTCTTTCTTGGTGGAGTTTCTTCACCTGTGAAGTATTTTTTCATAGGTGTCATACCAGCATTGATAAGAAGAATACTCTTATCACCCTGTGGTACAAGTGGGAAACTTGGTAATCTTAAATGGTCTTTGCTTTCGAAGAATTTTAAGTACATTTCGCGTAATTCGTTAAGACTTGTCCATTCCATTTTTTACACATCCTTATATAAAATCTAAATTTTTGACGAAATAAAAAAGCACATTCTGCAACACGGGACGGTTTTAAAACCGCGGTACCACCCGAATTGTGCAAAACGCACCACCTTAAATGCTTTTTAACGCAAAGCAACGTGCCTTTTGGGCAAGGCTCAACGGTAGCAGAAGAATAAAGCAATAAAGAATTTTCAGCAAACATTCTCTCTCTGGGTATTGCTTTTATAAATCATTCCGTGTCACAGCCAGAAAATATTGAATTACAATTAGTAGTATATATTTTAAACTTCTAAAAGTCAAGAAAAATAAATCTTGTATAAGTATTATAGTTAAATCTACCTAAAACAGAGCGGAAAGAAATGGCGTTTATTGTAAAAATAGTGCTTGACTTATTTCTTCAAAGTTGTTATAATCTTTGTCGCTATGGTGTAGCCATAGTAATCCTTACCCTTAAATTTCAGTAAGGGTCAAAGTCCAGAAGGAGGTGCGAACGATGGTAAAATACGAAACAATCATTGTTTATTCTTTAGCTAAAGGCGAAGAAGCTGCAAAAGAAGTTGCAGAAAAATTTAAAGCTATGATTGAAGGCGCTGGTACTGTTGAAAGCATTGATGAATGGGGCAAGAGAAGACTTGCTTACCCAATCAATGACGAAAACGACGGTTACTACGTACTCTACAACTACGAGTGCAACGCTGAGTTCCCAAAAGAACTTGACCGTGTTGTTGGTATTACAGATGGCGTTCTTCGTTCACTTATTATTAAGAAGTAATTTAAAAGTTATTTAAGGAGAAAGTGTGGCTTTTGCCATACAGCAAGAAATTATGCTTAACTGTGCAGTAGTTATGGGCAGACTCGTTGCTGACCCTGAGGTTCGTCAGACACCATCTGGTGTTTCAGTTTGCAGATTTACAGTAGCGGTTGACCGTTCTTATGTAAAGCAGGGCGAACAAAGACAAGCAGATTTTATTGATATTCTTGCTTGGCGTCAAACAGCAGAGTTTGTTGGCAAATATTTCCAGAAGGGCTCAATGATTGCAGTGCAAGGCTCAATTCAGACAGGCTCTTACGAAAAAGATGGTATTAAGAGAAGAACATTTGAAATTGTTGCTGATAATGTTAGCTTCTGTGGCTCAAAGAGCGAAAGTGGTAACACAGCACCAAGAAATGATTTTGATTCAGCTCCATCTTTCTCAAATGGTAACGTTGATGATTTCTCAGCATCAGCTGATGATGACGAATTACCATTCTAATTAATTTGAACTGATGCACACTTTGTTGTGCTATTCTAAAACTATTAAGGAGGAAACTAAAATGGCATACGATAAGGCTGAAAGAGGCGCAGGCCGTCCTAACAAAAAGGGCAGAAAAAAAGTTTGCGCATTCTGTGTTGAAAAAGTTGACACAATCGATTATAAAGATGCTGCAAAGCTTCGTCGTTTTACATCTGACAGAGCAAAGATTCTCCCTCGCCGTGTAACAGGCACATGTGCTTACCACCAGAGAGAACTCACAACAGCAATTAAGAGAGCAAGACATATTGCTCTTCTCCCATACACAGCAGACTAATAAAACGACATATTTTGCGTAGAACAAAAAGCACCATTGAGAAATCAATGGTGCTTTTTTAACCGCCTTTTTACCCACTCGGCGTATCGATATACGCCTTCGGAGTAAAAAAACGGTTTCTACATCAAAATCTGTTCGTTTTCTTTCCAAGTTTTATATACAACTTCGGAGTGCTAAAACAACATCTGCATCAAAATACAATTAGTCGTTAGTCACTAGTCACTAGTTCCTGATCCCTGACCACTGACATCTAACTATAAACTTATAAAAACAAATAATTATCCTTACGACCACTAAGAACAGGTGTCATTCTTTCAGCCATTGTTTTTAAAAACTCTTCATCTAAATCTCTTGCATGAACAGGGCAAAAGGTGATACAACGCATACAATTGAAGCATTTTTCGTTGTCAGTTGTTCTTAAGTTATTAATATCAATTGCTTCTACAGGGCATTCTTTTGCACAAAGTCCACAAGAAATGCAAGCTTCACTGCCATTGGGTTTCCAACTACTTCTGTTATGCTCTTTGTATGTATTGTGATTGCCCGTGAGTTTCGTTGTCATAACTTCATTATTATCAAGTTTTATTTGAATTTGTTTTGCAAAACTAATAAGGTCAGCTTCATCTTTTTTATCAGGACGACCAGTAGCAAATTGACGGAGTATAGAATGCTCTGCAACTGCTGCAACAGCAGAAATACAAATGAAGCCTTGTTCTTCTAAAACATCCTGCAATTCTGTCAATGTATCATCCCATTCACGATTTCCATAAACACAATTAAGAATTGCTTTTGCTCCATTACCAGAAATTTTTCTGATACGTTCAGTATTAATAGCAGGAACACGACCAGCGAAAGACGGAACAGAAAAAAGACACACATCATCAGAATTTAGTGTCGTTTTCTCAATATCATGGCATAAGTCAATTTCTACATATTCACCGCTCAGATTATTCGCAAGAATATCTGCAACCCTTTTTGTGCCACCTGTCGGGCTGAAATAAATGTTATAATTCATATACTCACTCTTTATATTAAAGTTTTTATTTATAATTTATCGTTTTACTCGTTTTGATAAATGCAGTTCGTGGTCATTTGTATATCCTAACTTTTCGTACACAGATTGAGCAATAAGATTACTTTTTCCTGTTAAAAGTTCATATTTATGAAGAGGGTAATTCTCAATGCAATATTTTTCTGCAAAAGTAATCATCTCGCTTGCAATACCTCTTTTTCTATGTGCCGGTTTAACATATACTTCTGTGATTTCAGGCATATACTCATCATAGCAGAAAGATTTTTTTAATTGAACACAAACAAAGCCAACCAACTTATTATCTTCATCGGCAACAATAACAACTTCTTGCGGGTTATTTATAAGGGAGTTTCTAATGTTCTCGATATTTGTCTCGCCCTTGCCGTTAAATTCATTATTTAAAATCTCTAATTGTTCTGCATCATTTGCAGATGCTTTTCTTACCATTATACCCTCCATAAATAAAGTTTAGTTTAATAATCACCTAAAACCCAACATCCAACACCTAACAACTAATTTCTGACCACTGACTTACTGACCACTGGGCACTTCGTAGATTTTTGCTAATTCTTGAACTGCCTTTTTAATCTCATAAATCAAATCATTTGGTGACTTGACTTTGACTCTTGCGCCGAATTGTAAAATCCAGGCAATAAGTCCTTCGCTGACTGCGGCGTTTGTTCTTAAAATGAATGAGTTTTCGTCATTTTTTTGTATCTTTACAGATTTACCAAATCTGTCGAGCATAACGTCAAGTAAATCGTTATTGCAAATAAGTTGAATTGGTTTTGGTTCACCGCTGAACATATTAAATGATTTATTAGCGTAATCTGCTGAGTCAAATTTATTTGTGTAGTTTGAAACTTCTGAAAAATGTCTTGATTTTTCGTTTGTTACAGTTACAGTTTTAATTCTGTCAATTCTTACGTGCATTAAATTGTCGTACTTTTCATTGTTACAAATTAAATAGTAGTTGTCATTTGACCATATAAGTGCATAAGGGCTGACCTTGTGCGTTTTTTCTTCTGTGGCGGTTTTGAATTCATCGGTAATTTTTCTTTTTTGATAAAGAATGTTAACCTTTAAATTTTTATTTATAGCTTTATCTAATTCACTTATGGTGTAATAAATTCTTTCGTTTGCGGTTTTTGGTCGTTTTTCAACGTAAACCTGAGAATGAAGAATTTTAGATTGGTTGTCACTTAAAAAGCTTTCAAATTTATTAACTAATTCTGCGGTTTTGTTTGGTGAAATAAAATTTGCCGCCTGAATTGCATCTGAAATAAGGCGTATTTCAGCCTCTTGAAATTTTCGTTCACCCAAAAAGTAACCAGTGTTTGTTTTAGCGGTGCTTTTTATAATGTCGTAACCAAACTCTCTTAAAACGTCAATATCTTTATAAATTGATTTTCTTTCTGCCGGAATACCAGCATTCTGCAACTTATCGCAAAGTTCGTTCGCAGTTAAAGTATGCTCTTCGTCGGTTTGTTTTTCAAAAATATCAGCAAGAACAAGTAATTTGAGTTTTGAATTTTTTACACCAGGCATATTATTACCACCTTTTTAATACTGGCTTCATAATACCAAAAATACAAATTTTAGTCAATAAATTATAGAATATGTACAATTGACTTATTTTAATAAAATTGGTAAAATAAAGAAAAAGGGCAGAAAGGATGGTTTTTTATGGTAAATGGCGTAATGGGTTATCAGACTTATTATAATAACAACGAGTCTTTGTTAAGAGGCGTTGAGTCGGTTAATGAAGCAAAAGCAGTAGCTAAAGCTCAGGTGCCTGTAAAAGCCACCACTAATACTGCTGAAAATACTGCTGCGAATTATGGTGGCTTTAGTAAATCAAGTCACTTTGAAGGTAACGTTGTAGGCGTTGCTAATCAGCTTAATATGAAAAATTTAAGTGAAGATGAATTAGGTTTACTTAAAAAGCCTGATGACGTTAAATCTCCACAAGAGGTTTTTGAGGATGCCGAATGTAAAACCTGTGCTGAAAGAAAATATCAGGATGGTTCAGATGACCCAGGTGTTTCATTTAAAACTGCGGCGCATATCTCACCAGACCAAGCGGCTGCTAAAGTAAGAAGTCACGAGTATGAGCACGTAGTAAGAGAACAGGCAAAGGCTGAAAGGGAAGACAGAGAGGTCGTAAGTCAATCTGTGCAGTTACACACAAGCATATGTCCTGAGTGTGGCAGAAGTTACGTTTCAGGTGGTGTTACAAATACTGTAACTAAAGGTACAAGCGAGCCACAACAAGAAACAGAAGCAAAACAAAATACAGGTGACGTAGAATAAATTTCATAATTTTAGAATGCTGGTTGAGTGTAAATTCAATCAGCATTTTTTTATTTACAAATTAAGGTAATAGGTGTATAATAATGGAGTATGTCGATTTGAAAGTGTGGTGTTATAATGGTAGGTCTTAAAATTGGTCTTGATATTGGTACGGGTAGCGTTACTGCCGCTATTGAAGGCAAGGGGATTGTGCTATCTGAACCAGCAGTTTTAGCACTTGAAGCTGAAACTAATCGTGTTTTAGCGGCTGGTGAAGAAGCTCTTAATATGACCGGCAGATGCCCTGATGCTATAAAATTAGTTCGTCCACTTCTTTCGGGTGGTATCAGTGACCTTGAAAACAGTAAGCTTCTTTTAAGAACGTTTATTGAAAGAATCTGTAAAAATAAAATATTTAAACCTACTGTTGCAGCCACAATGCCGGCAGGGCTTACTAACTTAGAAAAGCGAAATATTCTTTCTTGTATTTTAAATGCCGGAGCGGGTCGTGCAGTTTTAATCGAAGAACCACTTGCCGCAGCACTTGGCACTGGTGTTATGTTAGATAAACCTTATGGAACTATGATTGTAAACGTAGGTGCAGGTACAACAAGTGTTGCAGTTGTTACTATGGGTAGTATCGCCGTTGCAAAAAGTGCAAAAATCGGCGGTGCAGATATGGATGAAAAAATCAAAGCATACCTTAAAGATAACCGTGGCGTTGCAGTTGGTAAATTAACCGCCGAAGAATTAAAAATCATTTTAGGTGGGGCAGAAATCCGTGACGAAAGTGTTGTTGCAATTTCTAAGGGTAAAGATATATCTGAAGGAATGCCAATGTTCTTTGAGGTTAATGCAACAGAAATTAATTTTGCTATAAGAGAATGTATAGACGAAATAGTTAAGGCTATAACAGAAGTGTTAGAGGTTACTCCACCAGAATTAGTAAGAGATATTACTGACGACGGCATTTTCCTTTGTGGTGGTGTTGCTGGTATGTATGGTCTTGATAAATTTATTGAAAAACAGACTGGCATTAAAGTAAAAACACCAGGCAGAGAAACTGAAATTTCAGCTTTGGGGGCTTTAAGAACCTTAACCGAAGAAAAATATCTTCAGAATAACGGATATCACTTTGTAACACTTGAAACATTAGGAGTAAAATCACTATGAAATTACTTGTTATTGACGGCAACTCAATATTAAACAGAGCCTATTATGGCGTAAGATTGCTTTCTACAAAAGACGGCAGATTTACAAATGGCATTTATGGCTTTTTAAATATTTTTCTTTCATTACTCGGAACTTATGAACCGGATTCTGTTGCGATTGCCTTTGACTTAAAAGCACCAACATTCCGTCACAAAATGTATTCTGAATATAAAGCGGGTAGAAAACCAGCACCAAGAGAATTAGTGGAACAGTTTGCACCATTAAAAGAATTGCTCTTAGCACTTGGTTACACAGTAGTTGAAAAAGAGGGCTATGAGGCAGACGATATTTTAGGTACACTTTCAGCTTCTTGTAAAGAAGGCGACTTTTGTTATATTGCAACAGGCGACAGGGATTCTTTGCAGTTAGTAAGCGAAAACGTTAACGTTGTACTTGCTTCAACAAAAGCTGGTCAACCTGTTTCTACACTTTATGATGTTGAAAAAATAAAAGAAGAATATAAGGTAACACCAAAACAACTTATTGATATAAAAGCTATTCAGGGTGACTCTTCTGACAATATCCCAGGTGTTCAGGGTATTGGCCCTAAGGGTGCTATTGATTTAATAAGTCAGTTTGGTTCTATTGAAAATATTTATGAGAATTTAGAAAAATTAGATATAAAGGCTGGCACTAAAGTTAAGCTTGAAACTTCAAAAGAAAGTGCATTTTTAAGTAAAACTTTAGGTACTATTTGCCTCGAAGCACCAATAAGCACTAATTTAGAAGATTATAAAATCAAATCACCAGATAAAGATTTAGCAAAACGACTTTTTGCATCTTTAGAAATGTTTAAGCACATTAAACGCTTTAATCTTGATGAAGAAGATACAGAAACAACAGATACGGCAACACCTACCAAAGAGATTGACGTGTTTACTGTAGATGATTATGCTTCTTTTTTAGACGAGCTTAAAAGTGTCGGTGAAGCGTATTTTCTTACTAAATACAACGATGGTGGAATTGAGTATTTCTTTTTCAAAACAGATAAAGGTGTTGCCATATCCGAAAATACAGACTTTATGTTTATGAGTTTTGCAAAAGAGTTTTTAGAAAATGAAAAAATTGCAAAGTTCACTGACAATGCAAAGTATTTATATGCTTTTTGTGAGATTAACGGAATTGACCCTAAAAATATTAAATTAGACACATCTCTTGCAGGCTATCTGCTTAACCCTAATTCATCAGATTACAGCGTTTCTGCTTTAAGTGAAGTATATAATCTTGAAAAAGTCAAAGTTAAAACAGATGATGAAAACTTGCTTTCGATTTATGAAGAAGAAAAAGAGTTTATAAAACAAGCGGCTGTAATGAAAGCTTTATCTTTAAAGCTTATGAGTGATATTACAGAAAACAGTCAGGAAAAGCTCCTTTATGAAATTGAAATTCCTCTTTCAAGAGTTTTAGCTTCTATGGAAAGAGAAGGTTTTTCTGTTGACAGAGACGGCATTGTTTCTTATGGCGAAAAGTTAGCAAACGTTATTGAAGTAAAGCTTTCTAATATTTATGCTTTAGCTGGGTGTGAGTTTAACGTTAACTCACCAAAGCAATTAGGTGAAGTGCTCTTTTCAGAAGATAAGCTTAATTTACCACACCAGAAAAAGACGAAGAGTGGTTATTCTACAAATGCAGAGGTGCTTGAGTTTTTAAAAGATAAGCACCCAATAATTCCTGAGATTTTAGAATACAGAACTCTCAGTAAATTAAAGTCAACTTATTGCGATGGTCTTTTAAAGGTTATTGATAATGATGGCAGAATTCACTCAACTTTAAATCAGACAGAAACAAGAACAGGCAGAATTTCTTCAACCGAGCCAAATTTACAGAATATTCCTGTAAGAACTGAATTGGGCAGAGAGTTAAGAAGATTTTTTAATGCTAAAGACGGCTTCGTTTTAGTTGATGCCGACTACTCACAAATTGAATTAAGAGTTCTTGCAAGTATGGCAGAAGACGAAATAATGAAAAAAGCATTCATAGAAAATCTTGATATTCATACTGCAACAGCTTCACAGGTTTTCGGCGTACCAATGGAAGATGTTTCAAGCGATGACAGAAGAAAGGCTAAGGCTGTAAACTTCGGTATAGTTTATGGTATTGGTGCTTTCAGTCTTTCAAATGATATTGGCACTTCGGTACAGGAAGCTGACAGATATATTAAAGGCTACCTTGCAAATTATTCTGGCGTTGCAGCGTTTATGGAAAAATGTAAGTCGGATGCAAAATCAAAAGGTTACGCCGAGACTGTTTTTGGCAGACGCAGATATTTACCGGAGCTTACGTCGTCAAATGCAAATCTTCGTAATTTTGGCGAAAGAGTTGCGATGAATATGCCGATTCAGGGGACAGCGGCAGATATTATTAAAATAGCAATGATTAAGGTGTGGGAACGCCTTAAAAGAGAGGTTCCTGAGGCACATTTAATTATGCAGGTGCACGACGAATTGATTATTGAAGCACCCCAAAGTAAGCAGGAGGAAGTTTCACTTCTTTTAAAACAAGAAATGGAAAATGCGGTCACAATGAGCGTTCCTTTTATAGCGGATGTAAATTGTGGTAAAACATGGTATGATGCAAAATGATTAATGATATAAAAATTGTTCCGATGGATGAAAGCCATTTAAAAGATTTAGCGTTACTTGAAAAACAATGCTTTTCTGTTCCTTGGAGTGAAAGTGCTTTAAGAGCAGAATTAGCAAAAGAAAATTCAAGATTTTTTGTCGCTATTACAAAAGATGAGGTTTCAGGCTACATTGGTGCAAATAATGTGTTAGGCGAGGTTTATATTGATAATATAGCCGTCTTTTACAATTACCGTGGGTTTGGTATTGGTACGGCTCTTTTAAAACATCTTATAAAAGTTTCAAAAGATGAAAATTGTGATTTTCTTACATTAGAGGTTCGTGTCAGTAATAAACCAGCAAGAAAGCTCTATGAAAAATTAGGATTTAAAGAGGTTGGCGTAAGAAAGAATTTTTATGACCAACCAAGAGAAGACGGAGTTATTTATACTTTATATTTAGGTGAAGATAAATGAAGATTTTAAGTATAGAAAGCAGTTGTGATGAAACTGCTGCAGCGGTAGTTGAAGATGGAAGACGTGTTCTTTCAAATATAGTTGCAAGTCAGGTTGAAGAACATAAAATTTATGGTGGTGTTGTGCCAGAAATTGCTTCACGCCGTCACGTTGAAGCAATAAGTGGTGTTGTTAAAAATGCTCTTAGTGAAGCAAACTGCAGTTTAGATGATATTGATGCTATTGCAGTAACTTATGCACCAGGGTTAATTGGCGCACTTTTAGTTGGTGTAAATTACGCTAAAGGTCTTTCGTTTGCAACAGGTAAGCCACTTGTGCCTGTTCATCATTTACGCTCACATATTGCGGCTAACTATTTGACAAACGAAGAATTAAAACCACCATTTTTAGCACTTGTAGTGTCTGGTGGTCATAGCCATATTGTGAACGTTAAAAGCTACACAGAATTTGAAGTTATTGGCAGAACAAGGGACGATGCGGCAGGGGAAGCTATGGACAAAGCCGCAAGAACTGTTGGCCTTCCATACCCTGGTGGTGTTAATTTAGATAAGATTTCACAAAATGGTGATGAGAATAAATATAAATTTCCGACACCACATCTTTCTACTGGTAAATATGATTTCAGTTTTTCGGGGCTTAAAACTTTTGCTGTTAACTTGGTACATAACGCTTCACAAAAGGGTGAAGAGGTAAGTGCAGAAGACCTTGGGGCTTCATTTATTAAAACTGTTACAGATATTTTGACTAAAAACACAATGTCGGCGGCTAAGGATTTGGGTGCAACTCAGATTGTTTTAGCTGGTGGCGTTTCAGCAAACTCAAGACTTCGTAAAAAAATGGCGGAAGAATGTGAGAAAAATGGCTTTTCTCTTTTTATGCCTGAACTTAAATACTGTGGTGACAATGCCGCTATGGTAGGCGCTCAGGGGTATTATGAATTTTTAAGTGGTAAAAGAGCTGGTATGGACCTTAATGCTGTTGCTTCAATGAGTATTACAGAAGAGTGCTGAGTGCAAAATGCAAAATGCACATGGATGGTATATCATAGTAACAAAGAAATTGTGGGTGTAATGAATTATGAAAAAAAGAATTTTTGCCGGTTTGATTTCTATTACCATTGTACTTGTTTTTAATTTTGTTGTAGTATTTGGTGTATCGTTGGCGACTGAAAGACAAAACGATAAATCAATAGAAAAAGGTTCTTTTGAAGATATAATGTTGACTGAATCTACTACAATTAAATTCGATTATTATAACTTGCTTAATTGGGAGACTGGTGAAAATTTTAATGATTCTAAAAATGTTATAGAAATTTTAAAACAAACTCAGTATGAAAAGGTATCATATTTGGAGCAAGTTGTGATACAAACTTTACATAGTAGGTTTAATTCTGTCGTTATGCTTTTTTTGGACCCGCAAGACCTTGGTATTGATAAACGCTCTGAAGAATTTAAAATTCAAAATGATGGGCGTGCAGGGAAAGTTTGTTGTTTGAAAATGTTTGGGCAGTATTATTTTGTAATTGATTATTATTTTTTAGATAATGGTTACACTGGTTTTATGAATAAAGGGTTACCTTTAACAGCCGTTTACAAAGCAACAGATTCAAAAGCAATATCACAAATAGATGAATATAAATCAGTTGGAAAAAGTTACGGAAGCTACTCTTTTTACCCACTTAGTTTAGCTCATTATGTTTCTACACCTTTGTTTAGAATTTTAAATTTATTATATCTTTTTATTCAAGGTTTCATTGTTCATAAGTCTATAAAGAAATTTAAAGATGATAAGAAAAGGTATATGGTGCAGATACCTTTAAAGGTTTTGTGCTCGTTAATAGTAATCTGTGCAATATATTTTGTTTTTACATCTATACTGAATGGTTCGTTTTTGCTTTATTTAAGTTGATAATAAATAAAGTTGTATTTTTGGCACAAATACCTAATACCAAATTTTAGATTATAAGAAAACAAATACACTTTAAGATTAACAAATACTAAAAAAAGTACAAAAAAATGTCATTTTTAGTCAAAAAATAATCGTTTCTTGAAAAGTGGTTACATAAAAAGGAAAAGTATGCTAAAATACAGATGCTGAGTGGTTCTCACACCAATCACTTAGCTGGTTTTATGAAAACCATAGGGGGAGGGATATATTTTTGTATCCCTTAAAAAATCACAGAATCAGGTTTTTGCAGTATACACTGCTTTCGCTTCTTTCCTGATTCTGTGTTTTTTTATTTTTTTAGGTTCTGCTATTTCTGATGTTGAAATTTGTCGAAGTGTGTTGTATTATAATGATTGTAATTAGTCGAAACGCAGTTGCGTTTCGCAAAAGCCGATTTTTCGGCTTTTAGCAAAATTGTTTTTCACAAATACAATATTGCATTATAATCGTTATAACTGTTTAGGAGTTTTACATTGGTAAGAAAAAGCTTTATTATTTTGTTAACGGTCTTGTTGCTATTTTCTTTTTCTGCTTGTTCAGGTGAAAAGGTGGATAATTTGAGTGAGAAAACAATAGCCGCCGAAGTTAACAGTAATTCATATCTTGCAGCCAAAACACTTTCAGATAGTGTAAAAGAAATTAAACCTATATCTACAGAAGATGGTGCAGTTGCTTTAGTAGAATCAAAAGACGCTGATTTTGTAGTTTTAGATGAATTCAAATCCAGTGAATATATTGAAAATAAACGTAAGCTTGAAGTTGTAAAGGTTTTAGACTTTACAATGGATTACTGCGCATATTTTCATAATAGTCAGGATTTATTGAACAAGTTTAATGCTGAGATAATTGCACTTTTACAGGATGGGACTATAAAGCGAATAAAAGACTCATATAAAACAGGTAAGACGTTTTACCCTGAACTTCAGAAGTTAAAAGAAAATGCACCCATTCTTACAGTTGCGACTGATGTGGTAGGTTTCCCGTTTACTGACTTAACAAGTGAGGGTGCAATTGTAGGTATTGATATTGATATACTCACTATTGTAGCCAATCGTCTTGGTTACAATCTCGAATTAATTATAGCGCCGACAGATGAAGCTTTTTCTTTGCTTCAGAAAGATGAAGTGGATATGGTGATATCTGGTCTTACCTATGAAGCAGAAAGAGACGCTGTTTATGATGCATCAATAAGCTATCTTTCAGTTGAATATTACCTTCACTCGAGGAAATAGTTGTTAAGAAACTCAAATTTACAATAGTGAATTTGCACAAGTTAACAAAGTGATTTTTGACATTTTAAACAAGGTTGTTTTTTGTGTCTTTAAAATATAGTTTTTTCCTTGAAAACTTTATTTTGCTATGCTATAATTACTAAGATATGTAACCGTGGAGGTGTCTTTTTTGGAAAACGAAAACTTAGAAGTCCAAGAAGGCGTTGCGGTTGGTACTGATTCAACAGGTGAATTAAACAGAGAATATGTTTACGAAAACCGTCGTTATGTAGGTCTTAAAGAAACTGTTTGGTACGTTATTTACGATATGTGCCAGAGCTTCAACATTGACTCATTTAGTGACCGTTTTGTTACTAACATTCTTCAGATTGACCTTGACTATCAAACCATCGTGCGCGTAGTAAACGGTGTATGGGACGTTATTAACGATATCTTTACAGCGGCAATCGTTGAAAGAACCCGTACTCGTTGGGGTAAATTTAAACCGTATCTTGTTGCTCTCGGTATTCCGGGTACAATTGGTACTTGTTTCTACTGGTTAATGCCTATGATATTCAAAGGCAAGGGTGCCAGAGATATGAGTAAGTTTATTACTTATTTCCTTCTTACTCTCGTACGTGAGGGTGCCGGAACGTTCAGGGCTATTGCGAGAACAGGTATGCTTGCTACAATTACACCACACCCTGTTGACAGAACAAGGCTTATTACTGTTGCTGAGTTCGTTTCGGGTCTTTTGGGTGAAAAGCTACCACAACAGATTCTTACAGTTCTTCTTGACTTAATAGGTAATAAGGTTATTAACCTTTCATATACGAGTACGTTTATGGTTATGGGTAACTTTACCTCTATTGTCAGTGGTTTTGCTGCTCTTGTGTTCTGTGTTATGACTCGTGAAAGAGTTATGCAGTCTATTGAAACACCAAGTGTTATGCAAGGTATCAAGTCGGTTATTAACAATAAACCAATCTTGTTACTCACACTTTCAGAAACACTTTCTAACTTTAGTGTTGGTGGTAGTATAAACGACTATTACATAGACGTTCTTAACTTTGCTTCTATGACTATGGTTGCTGGTATTCCTGGTGCTATTATTAACCCATTCTCATTCTACTTTGTACCATGGTTCAGAAGAAGATTTTCAACAAAAACTCTTTATCTTGTTTCAACAAAGATTCAGCCACTTCTTGATATTCCGGTTTACCTCGTTGGTATGATAGGTGGTAAGCATAACGGTCTTTATAAGAAAGTTTTGCCGATGTTCTTTGTTATGGCAATTAAAGAAGCTATTTATATGGTATTCTGGGGCGTTCGTCGTGTTATTCCAAGTGAAATGTACAACGAATCTATGGACTACTGTGAATGGAAAAATGGTTATCGTACAGAAGCTATGACTTCAGTTGCAAGAGAGCTTACAAAGAAACTTGCAAGTATCTTGAACTCTGCAGTTTCATTACAGCTTAAAAAGATGATTGGTTACGACATCAGTTCTTATACACGTGGTCAGGCTCAGACTGACGAAACAAAACACGGACTTTTCGCTATTGCAACAATTATACCAACCCTTACAGGTCTTTTAGGTATTATTCCAATTCTCTTCTACGATTTGAGCGGTGAAAAGAGAGAGCGTATGTACGCTGAACTCCTTGTTCGTCGTGAAGAAATGGCTAAGAAGCTTGAAGATGCTTCAACAGACGAAATCAAAGAGCTTAGTAAAGAGCAAATGAGCGTAGGTTCAAAAAAACAAGATTTATAATCAGAATGACGGCGGCACTTGGTGTCGCCGTTTTTAATAGGACAGATGTTTATGTTAAAATACAGATTTTTAAAAAATTCTGCAAAGGTTTTATGTGTTTCAACAGGGGTATTGCTACTTAGTAACCTTATACTTTTGTCAGAGATATTAATTCCGTCATTCTATGAGAAAATTGGATTTTTAAGTAAATTACCGGATTTGTCAATTTATATATTTACTTTCTTTTCTTATCTTGCTCTGAATGATGAAAAAGCAGCACACAGGAAAATTAAAGATATAAGAAGTCAGAGGTTTATAAAAGTGTTAAAAGCAATTCTCATTGTTATATTTGCTTCTACTTTTTTCAAAACTTTGGTTATGAGTAATTTCAATGGTGTGGTACTTAATTTATTCTTAACTCTTACATCTTTTACATTTTTTATGCTTGTGCTTTCTTGCTGGTATTTTTACAGAGATAAAAATGAAGGTAAAATAAAATTTGTGTCTCTTGTGTCAATTATAGTGTCTCTTATATATATGATTTTTAAATTTATTATGTATCAGAATCCTGTTTTTCCACTTGGTGGAATGGGTGTTGATAATACTGCTTTTGTAAATTATCAGGCTATTCAATATGCTTTTTGTATTTTTCAATATGTTATAAATATTCTTATGTTAATATGCATAAATAAGCATTATGAGAAGAAAGAAGCACTTGCAGAAGCAGAAGAAAAAGTGAAAATTGAACGCCCTGAGATAATTGAAAGCATTGAAAATGAAGAAGGTTACGGAATAGATTTCATAGATGATGGAAATATATAATTGTTGACAAGCATTGGGCAATTGCTTTATACTAATACTGATATTTTAGATGTTTAAAAGGATTTTCAAATGAAAGGTAAAAAAACGTTAAGCTTATTTGTTTTGCTTTGCCTTGTATTTCAGTTGTTTTCATTAACAGCTTTTGCTTATACTGAAATTAAAGGTGATGTTAATAACGATGGTAAAATATCGCTTCTCGATGCGAGAGCGGTATTGCGAAGCGTTGCCCAGATAGAAGTATTACCAGATGAATCACTACCTCTTGCTGATTATGATGGTGATGGTGTTTTAACCTTTGAAGATGCACGAAAAATTTTAAATGCTTCTATTGATTTGCCACCTGAATATGTAGGTATTGAAAAATTTGCTCAGTTAACTCCAAAAAAATCAAACGACGGAATAACAGGGAAGGCTAAATTCTGCATGGTTTTAAATAATTATTCTGAAACTCTTGCTGCAACGCCAGTAGATAATAAGTCGAACCCGTTATATTCACCACTTTTAGCAGGCACGTTTGATTACATAAAAGAAGGACCCCTCAAAGATTCTTCGAGTGGTCATGAGTTTTACGTTTTAAAATCTGGCAGAAGAGTTTATACTGATGCGGTTGATGTTTTTACAGGCTTCAAAATGCCACTCAATAATATTGAAATTATGAATTACATAGAAACTTTAGGGTCAGACACACAGTTTTACTTAAAGCTTGACTGGCGTGTACCTTTTAATGTTACAATAAAGCCACAAGCTTATGAAAAAGGTTATAATAGCAGAGAATATAATTTAACAGATGGTAAATTTACTGCTACTTATATGGATATTACTTTTTATTATACCGATAACTATGAGGGTAATATATCTTTCTCTCAGAGCAATATGATAAAAAGTATGAAGTGGATAAAAAATGAAGGCCAAAGCACAGTTACCTTAAGAATTTATTTTGAAAACGAGGGTAGCTTTATGGGCTATAATGTTTGCTATGATGAAAATAATTTTCTTGTAGTCAGCATTAAAGAACCATCATACTCATTAAGTGACAGAGTTATTATGGTAGACCCTGGTCACGGTGGTAATCAGCCTGGGGCTGGTTCTGGCACGGGTGTATATGAGCGTGACGTTACTTATAAAATTTCTTTAGAACTTAAAAAACTTTTAGAAAAAAGTGGTGCAACAGTAATATTCACACGTGATGACGGAAAGTCGGTTCCTGAAATTGAGGAACGTAGACTTAATGCTTATGAATTGAATCCGGATATGTTTGTTTCGATTCATTGTGACTCTTCTGATTCGAAATCAACGAAGGGCTCGTCGGTGTATTATTACAAGAATTACTCAGGGCCGTTGGCGTTTGAAATTGCAGAAAAATTGCCAGGTGCAGTTAAGTCACAGACAGGTTACGCTATGCAGAATAGAGGTGCACACTTCTATCCATTCTTAGTAACGAGAATTGAAACTTGTCCGTCTGTTCTTATTGAATGCGGATTTATAAGTAATGCTGATGATTTTAAAATTATAAATTCCGATAAAGGCAGAAAAGCAATAGCTAAGGGGATTTATGATGGAATCGTTGAATATTATGGGTATTGATTTTAGGGATTAGGAAATAGGAATTAGGAAATAGGAATTAGGAAATAGGAATTAGGAATTAGGAATTAGGAATTAGGTTATGCTAATGCATAATTTATAATATTATAAAATAAACTACATTCTCTCATTTTAAGCTGAATTTAATGAAAGAATGTAGTTGTTTTTATATACTAATGGCTAACAATTAGTCACAATAGCTTCTAAATTAACATTTTGTTAATTTGACTTAGAGAGCAAAATGTGATATTATACTATATATTTCGATTTTTGTGGAAAATGGGTGAAATTATGAAACGAAAATTAACTAAATTAATTGCTATGTTGTTGGTTACGGCAACACTTTTTTCAATAAATGTTTCTATGACGATTACGGCTTCTGCAGTGGAAAGTGCTATTGGTGATATTAATCAGGATGGTGCAGTTACAATTGAAGATGCAAGGTTGCTTTTGTCGTATGTTGCAAAAATTACTCCTTTGACTGAAGAACAACTTGCTCTTGCTGATTATGATAATAGTACAGCATTTGATATAGCAGACGTAAGAGCGATTTTAAAAGCTGTTACAGTCGGCGAAGATTTTGAAGATAATCTTTATAAAGCAGGGTTCCCTGCATCTTACGTAGAAATGCTTGTTGAATTACACAACAAATATCCTGAATGGGAGTTTAAACCATTTATAACTGGTCTTACTTGGGAAGAAGCTGTAAATGGTGAGCATACCCCTCATAAGAAACAACTTATAGAAAAAAGTGTAGACTCTTATCTTAAGTGTGATTGTGAAAAGTGTGACGGCGTTATTCAGGAGGCTTCGTCTTGGGTGAGTGCTTCAAAGGCTGCAGTTGAGTATTATCTTGACCCAAGAAACTTCCTTACTGAAAAATATATCTTCCAGTTTGAAAGTACCGCTTATTCAGATACACATACAGTAGATGGTGTTGAAGCTATACTTGATGGCACGTGGATGGAAGATAGTTTCATTACTTATTTTGATGCAGAAGGTAAAGAACAGACATATCTCAATGAAAATGGTGAAAAGGTTAAGTATTCTGAGGCTATTATGACTGCTGCAAAAGACAGTAAAATGAGTGCTTACTACCTTGCTTCTAAAATTGTTCAGGAGGTTGGTTCTTCAAAGGCTTCTTATGCAGGTGGTTCGAGTGGTAAGAACTCACCATACAATGGTATTTACAATTACTATAATATAGGTGCTTATACAGGTGCCAGCGATGGCCTTAGCTGGGCTAACGGTTATCTTAACACCAAACGTTCAGAAGCAAAGCTTTTAAATGCTGCAAGTGCAGATGCAGAGGTAATTGTTACTATTCCTCAGAACACATCTTCAATCTATTATATGGGTGAAGAGGGGGATTACTACAGAGTAAAAGCAGTTGTTTCTGGTGCTACTTATACAGGTTATGTGCTTAAGAGTTCACTTAATCCATCAACAACCTATGGCAGACCATGGGATAATCCGTATAAATCTATTTATTATGGCGCTCAGTATATTTACTCGTCATTCTCTAAGTATCAATATACTGGTTACTTACAGAAGTTTAACGTAAATAAAGAATCTGGTAGTCTTTACAGCCACGAATATATGGCTAACGTAAGAGCTGCTGCAAGTGAGTCAAAGCATACTTATGAGGCTTATGTTGATGCGGGAATTATAGGTTCAGCAAAAACATTTGTAATCCCTGTGTTTAAAAATATGCCTAATGCGGATGCTACTCGTGATGATGTGTTTAAAGAAAGCGTTCCTACGGTTAAATGCAAATCTTGTACTACAACAGAGATTGTACTTTCGTGGACAGAAGTAAAGAATGCAGAGGGTTATCAGATTTATAAAATAAATGCTTCTAATACACCTGAAAAAATTGCAACTGTAAAAGCTAATACACTTACTTACAAAGATACAATAGGAACACCTGCAACAAAGGCAGTATATAGAATAATAGCATATACAACAGATAAGACAGGTTCTCTCATTACTTCAAAATATAAGGATTTTGAGGCGACAACAGCAACAAACGCTCCGACAAACCTGACAGTTGCCAAAGTTAGCGACAATTCTGTTGAACTTACTTGGACAGCGGTAGATAAGTGTCAGGGTTACAGAGTTTATCGTTATGATGTTCTTAATGGTAAATATGTTGTAGTTGCAAATACAACTGAGCCGAAGTTTACAGATAATACCGTTTTAAGTGGTAGTGACTATAAATATAAGGTTAGAGCTTTCATTAAATATTCACAGTATTTCCACTCGGGTTACACTAATGAGGTGTCTGTGAAAACAACAGGCGATGCGGTTCAAAAAATTGGTACGGTAAATGTAAGTGACTTGCTCAATGTAAGAGCCGATGCAAGTACAAGTGCCACTATAATTGTTCAGCTTAAAGCGAACACAAAGGTTTATATAACGGGCGAAACAGGTGATTGGTATAAAATCACTGCTTCTGTAAATGGTACGACATACACAGGCTATGCTCATAAGGATTATATAGTGGTTAAAGGTTCGTCCGAAGGTGGCAAAGAGGCGTGCCCGTATACAGAACCGACTTCTACTTTGAGACAGGGTAGCACTGGTGAAAGTGTAAAATGGCTTCAATGGCATCTTTATAAGCTTGGTTATTTAAGTAGTGGTGATATTGACGGTGACTTTGGTCCTACGACTCTTAGTGCAGTTAAAAAATATCAGACAGATAAAGGCTTAGATGTTGATGGCGTTGTAGGTTCAGGTACTCGTGGTCAGTTGATTAAAGATTATAATGCATAATAAAATTAAAAGCGATAAGGTTTTTACCTTATCGCTTTTTTGTTATATTATATTGCCATTTGTGATAACAGATTTTACATTTATATTATCATCAAATATAATTAAATCTGCATCGTAGCCTTTTTCGATTTTACCTTTTTTGTTGCCAAATCCTATAACTTCTGCGGGTGTTAAACTTGCCATTCTCACTGCTTCATAAAGAGGGGTTTTAACTTCTTTATACATATTCCTTACACAGTCTTTAAGGGTTGCAACTGACCCTGCAAGAGCAGAGCGGTCCGAAAGCTTCATAGCACCATCTTCAAAAATAACACCCATTCCGTTTTCTTGCATATAAACTGTGTTTTCCTTAATATCACTTGCAGAAAATTCAAGTCCATCTGTTATCAAGTACATTTTTTCTACGCCTTTTGCTTTATAGATTAACTGTAAAAGACCTTTTGGCAAGTGTCTTAAATCACCAATAACCTGAGTGGTGATTTCGTCTAAAACAAGCCCTGCTTCTACAACACCTGCAACTCTGAAAATACCCTCTTTAAAGCAAGATGTACAAGCGTTATAAATATGAGTGATGTCGCTGTAACCATGTTTTACTGCTTCTTCTACTATTTCAAAACTTGCGGCAGAGTGAGCGACAGAAGCAACGATATTTCTTTTTCTTAATTTGTCGCCTAATTCAAGACAACCTTCTTCTTCAGGGGCAGCACCCATAATAAGAATTTTATCCCAAAGTTCAAATAATTCGTCTGGTGGATTTTTTATAGGATTTAAAATGTTTTCAGGACTCTGAGCACCTTTGTATTTAAGTGAAATGTAAGGACCTTCATAGTGGAGACCTAAAATATTTGCTTTTTTAGATTTTTCACTTGCTTCTTTAATTGAAAGTGTAACGTCTTTTAATTGAGATATTGGTGAAGCAAGAGTTGTAGGAACAATAGATGTTGTACCATGTTTCAGGTGAGCTTCTGCCATATCAATTATATCACGGTAATTTGTGCTCATAGCACTTTTGTTACCGCCACCATGAACGTGAATATCAATAAAACCAGGTGAAAGATAATTGCTATTCGCATCTATTATAGTGTCATTTTCACACTCGGAATATCTTTCAACAATATCAACTATTTTGCCATTGTCACAAAGTACAGTGGCGTTTCTTATTTTATCGGTAAAAATAACGTTTGCATTTTTTATAACGAGCATTTTTATTTACCCCTTTTTAGAGTGAGTATATTAAACCATATCTGGTTCGAGTTAAGATGCTTTTATTGTATTCTTATTTCTTAGTGGTGTCAATATTTTTTTGTGCGACTTAATGCGACAGAAAAAAGGTTTGAAATATTTTATAATACAAATGGTGGTTTTATGAAAGCAGTAATTTATTTGGATGTTTTAGTTGCTGTAAATATTCTTGTTACATATATAATGATAGTCTGCACACGTGTTATTGTAAAAAGTGATACTCATAAATGGGGTGTAGTGTTAGCGGTGTTTTTTGGTGGCGTGTCATCACTTGTGATTTTTTGGGAGAGTATGCCACTTTTTTTTTCTGTTGCAATTAAATTTCTTGGTGTGATTATAATTTCTTTCTCAGCGTTTTTGCCAAATACTAAAAAACAATTTATAAAAACAACACTTGGATTTTTGTTTGTGAATTTTTTATTTGGTGGGGTTATGTATTTTGTGGAACTGACTTTTAACCCTTCAAATATTTTTTATATGAATGGAACAGTTTATTTTGATATAAGCGTGTTGTTTCTTGTTTCAATGACGCTTGTTTGCTATGGTCTTTTATTGGTGTTTGATTTTTTCTTGAGAAAAAGAAGTTCAGAAAAAACACTTTATAAAGCTACAATTTATTTCAGAGATAAAAGTGTTACACTTAACGCTCTTTATGATACTGGAAATCATCTTCAAGACGGCATAGAAGGGAAGCCAGTTGTAATAGTAGATTTAAAATCAATAAAAGACTTTTTTTCTCCCTCCGAAATTGAATATTTCAAAACTGACTCAATAACAAGCGATATACCAGAAACACTAAAAAGTATTGTAAGAATAGTTCCTTGCTCTTCTATAAATGGTAATTCGCTTCTTAAAGCATTCATTCCTGAAGAAATGATTATAGAAAGCGAAGCTTTTAAATATAGAACAACTTTTTTTGTAGTTGCAGTTACAAATAATGCGCTTTCTTTAGGTGAATATAATTGTTTACTTAATTCCGATATATTTGAAAGGGGTACAAAAATAAATGAAGATAAGGTTTATAAATGATATTAAAGAATTTTTGCTGAGATTGAAATTAAAGTATTTCTGTGAAAACGTTTACTATATAAATAGTCCGCAAATGCTCCCACCACCATTGAAAAAAGCAGAGGAGCAAGAACTTACAGAGCGAATTGCAAATGGTGATGAGAAAGCCCGTGAACCTTTAATAGTTCATAATTTAAGACTTGTAGTTTATATAGCCAAAAAATTTGAAAGCTCAGGCGTTAATATTGAAGATTTAGTTTCTATTGGTACAATAGGTCTTATTAAATCTGTAAATACCTTTTGTCCAGATAAAAATATAAAACTCGCAACCTATGCTTCAAGGTGCATTGAAAATGAAATTCTTATGCATCTTCGCAAAATAAATCAACAAAAAGGCGACGTTTCATTAGATGAACCACTCAACACAGATTGGGAAGGCAACGAATTATTGCTTTCAGATGTTCTTGGAAGCGACGGCTATGAGGTTAACAATGGTGTTGAAGATGAAGATGAAAGAAGAATACTTCATCTTTGTATGGAAACTCTCGAAGAACGTGAAAGACTTATTATGAATATGCGGTTTGGTCTTTGTGGTTATAAAGAGCACACGCAAAAAGAGGTGGCAGATATTTTAGGAATTTCGCAAAGCTACATTTCACGACTTGAAAAGAGGATAATATCGCAACTTAAAAGAGATATAGAGAAAATTACTGCTGAATAAAGCTGGAAGTGGATATATTGAAAAACAACTCAGTTAACTGACTAAAAATCAATTAACTGAGTTTTTTGTTTTAAAAATTATTCGATTTTCGGACGGTTCGGTTCTACGTCTTACACCGTCCAATGTCTTATTCCTTGTTTTATGATTGTTCGAGCGTCTGATTGTCATTGTTTGCTTCTAAAGATACTGTATGTGCAAAAAAACAACTCATAATTTCTTCTTTAATAAACAAACTCAAGTTACTATCGCTATTACTTTGAACAAAATTAATTCTTATATTTTCTGTAATTTCATCAAGAATTTCATTGTCTTCAAAAACAGAACGATCTATATAAATAACAATTGATATTGTATCTAAATTTCCCGGTGATATTAAAACTTTTTCCACATTAGATATATTTTTAGATACATATACACCTTTCCTATCAATAGAACTAATGCTGCTAATACTTATATGTTTTCCCGTTCCATTATAAATTTCGAACGACAATACACAATATTCATATTGCAAAGAAGTACTATATATTTTGTTAAAATCGAAATAATTCATGCCAAATTCAGAACTTTCATTCATAAAGAGTTCGATTTTTTCTGCATTTGAAAAATTTTCTGGAATTTCCAAGGGAGACGCCTCTGATATTCTTAGGTTGGAAATTTTTATATCTTTAGCGTTTTTAGTTAATGGTAAAAAACCCAAAAAAACACTTATCAATAAAAGCACAAAAACAAGTAATATATATTTTTTGGTTTTTTTCATTTACGTAGCAGAGCTCCTTATTTTGAGACTAAGACAGGGGGACGATTCTACGTCTTACGCCGTCCAATGCCCTTTTCTTGATTTCAATATATCAAATTCCCTGTAACAATTCAAGCAATTTTATAATCTTCAACACTAACAAGCAAAAGTGTTGAATAAATCTATAATGCTTGAGAATATACAAGTTCTTGATTTTTTTCTATTTATATACTAAAATGGAAATGGTTTACATTATACAAACGTATATAAACAGGAGTGGGTTAAATGAATAAGGCTGAATTAGTTTTTAAAGCGATTGATGTTTTAGGGCACGCGCCACAAAATGCAAAAAGCTTTGATGGTATTACTTGTATTAAAGATATTGCTTATGGTGAAGCGGATTTACAAAAGGGTGACCTTTATTTTAAAAATGAATTGAATAAATCGGGTGAAAAAAAGCCGATTGTTTTATACATCCACGGCGGTGGATTTATCAAAGGTGACAAGAAACACAGAGTTACTGTCAGCGAATATTATGCGAATGAAGATTGTTTTGTTTTCAGCATAAATTATCGTTTGCCACCAGAAGTGGATATTTTCGGGCAGATAAGCGACTGTGTTTCAGCATTGAATTACATTGAAACACTTGCAGAAAACTACAATATCGATTTAGATAACATTTTTATTACAGGTGATTCTTCTGGCTCTTGTCAGACTACGTTTTTAGCTGCAATAAAATATGATGATGGCTTAAGAGTGAAGCTCGGTTGCTCAGAAGTTAAAGTTGATATTAAAGGCTTAATGCTTATGTCAGGTATTTATGACGTTGAAGCATTAGTAAAACATATAAAGCTCTTTGGTGTTATTCCGCAGACAGCAGGAATGATATTAAATTTTAAATTAAAAAGCGATTTGTCAAACTTATCAGAATACGAATTTTATGATTGTATGTCACCGAGTAAGTTTGTTAACAGTAAATGGTGCCCTGTGTTTATAAGCTGGGCAGAGGATGATATTTTCTGCAAAGGTCAAGGTGAGGCTATGACTGAGGCATTAAAGAGAAATATTGAAAATGTCAGTACATATAGTGTAAAAGGGTTACTTAATAACCACTGTTATCATCTCTTCTTGAAATCAAATAAATATGCAGAAGAATGTATGCAGAAGTCTGTTGATTTTATTAAAAAAATGGTAGCTGAAACACCAGTCGAAAAATAATTTATATAATTCCTATTTGTTTACAGTAAATTCATTGACTTTATTGTAAAATATTGTTAAAATAATAATAGATAAATTTTTGTTTAATTTAAACAGTTTATCTTCGTAAAGGAGGATATTTATGGGTATAAATGAAATTGCAGCAGTAGCAGTAAGAAAGATTGGTATTGCTGCCGGTAAAAAAATGAGAAGAAAAGGCATTAAGGCAGACCCACTTCCAAAGACAGAACCTACAATTATTAAAGGCGACTCTTTTGTTTCAGGTTATGCAGTTAAAGAAGTAATGCCAAAAAGCATAACAGAGAAAAAATACTGGATTGCAGGTCACGGTATGGGTCATACTATTGACCGAATTCACGACCCTATTACTGCAAGTGCTATGTGGCTTGGCAGTGGCGATAGTGGTATTATTCATATTTGTGCAGATATTATTGGTCTTACAAATTTTGAAGTTAATATTGTAAGAGATTCTTTAAAAGAATTCTGTGAAAAAACAAATTGTAAGAGTGTTAATATTTCTTGCTCACATACTCACGCTGGTTTTGATACAGTTGGCTATTGGGGTCAGCTTATGAAACTCCAGACAGGTAAAGACCAGGAATATATGGATTTACTCTTAAAATCACTTAAAGAAGTTGCAATTGAAGCTTATGAAAACAGAAAGCCTGGTAAGCTTTACGTTGGTTCTGTTTCTGTTCCAGAAGCTCAGCTTGATAAACGTGAGCCTAAAATTCTTCACGATACATTAACAAGAATTAAGTTCGTTCCTGATGATGGTTCAACAGAAACCTGGCTTATTAACTTTGGTGCTCATCCTAATACATTAGGTGGTAGCAACCACGATTGTAGTGCTGACTATCCATATTGGCTCAGAAAAACTATAAATGATGCTAAAGAAACTAATGTTATGTTCTCTGCAGGTGCTATCGGCGGTGTTGACCCAGGTGACTTCTGTGAAGATAAGCCAAAAAGAACTCGCATTCAGGGTGAAACACTTGCAAAGGCTGCGCTTGGGATTTCTAATGACAGAGAATTGAAGCCTGAAATTACAGTTTTATGTCAGAAATATTATGCTCCTGTTGATAACGGTCTTCTTGCATTAATGGTAACAATTGGCGCTTGTAGTGCTCAGAGATATCCTTGTGACAGAGGTGACCTTGGTATTGCACTCCAGACAGAAATTACATATATTAAAATCGATGATTTACAGATTTTACTTCTTCCTGGTGAACCATTCACAGAGGTTGTTTATGGTGGTGCTGTAGAAGCAGATGAGTCTTCAACAGGTAAGGGTACTGATATTAACCCACCTGCATTAGTTGATGTAGTAGGCGATAAAGACCTTGTTGTATTCTGTGTTACTAACGATATGACAGGTTACTGTGTTGTTCCTAATGATTACATTCTCCACGAAACTCAGCCATATATCGAACAGGGTACAGACGTTAAGGGTAGAAGACACTATCACGAAACCAACTCTCTTGGCTACTTAACAAATCAGGTTATTGTTGAAGTAGTAGAAGATATTATGAGTCGTGTTAAATAATTGAATTACACTTAATTTAAGAAAGGGAGTTTTATACTCCCTTTTAATTTTAGGAGAACTTTTATGAAAAAAGAAACTCAGATGAAAATAGTTGAAGGTGCAATTAATGGCGTTGTTAACGCTCTTTTTGGTAAACTCAACGATGGTCCTAATTTCGATTTACTTGAAAACTATAAAACAGAAAATTTCTTTAAGGGTACAGAAGGATTTTTAAAAGCACCTTTGGAAAATGCCAAGTGGCAGTTAGGTTATGCAAACGTTGATTTAACACCGAAGGATTATAAAGAAAAAAATTATTATATGGGTGGTTATATTTCACCTGATAATAAATTTAAAAACCTTATTGAAAATGTAGTAGATAAAATGCAAGGCAGAGCAATTGCTATTTCAGATAATTCTGGACGTGGCATTTCACTCTTTTGCACAGTTGATTGCATTGGTATTACAAATGGTGACATTCGTGAAATAAGAGCAATTTTCACAGAAGAATTCAAAAAGAGATACCCTGACAAAGCATTGGCATCTGTAAATGTTTGCTCAACTCACACTCATAGCTGTGTAGATACAGAGGGACTCTGGACTGATTTTCCTGGTAAAATTTTAAGAAACAGAAAAAAGAATCTTAAAAAGAACTTTGATTTAGAACAGGGTACTGATAAAGAATATATGAATTTCCTTCGTAAAGCGATATCTGACACATTTTTTACTGCTATTGAAAATATGTGCGATGGTGAACTTTATTTTGCACAAAAAAATATAGGTGAAGATTATTTTAGAAATACAAACAGACCATCTGCAACTGGTCTTGTTACAGACGTTACAAGATTCAGATTTGTGCCAGATGATAAAACAAGAAAAGAAACATTAATAGTTAACTTCCCAGCTCACCCTGATGTTGCGGGACTTCCTACATCTGATGGTAACGGCACGGGCAGAGAGCTTTCTGGTGACTATGTTTATTATATGGGTGAAACCATAAATAAAGCTGGATTTAACTTTATGTTCTTCAATGGTGCTATTTGTGCAATTTATTCTGACAGAGGTAAGGCACTTGATGGTCATACCTTCGCTCATCGTTACGAGCAGTCAATCCGTTATGGTGTTGAGGTTGGTAAAATTACTTTAGCACTTACAAAAACACTCGACGAAATAAAAAATGATTCTCTTCTTTATGATGAAGAAGAGATAAAGAAAGATATTGAAAAATCAAAAGCCAATAATGCTGAATACACTTTGTGGTGTGAAAACTGGGAGCCGGTAGCAGAAACAAAAATTGAACCGATTTTCAATATAAGATTAAGAGAAGTAAATGTTCCTGTTACCAGCACTCTTATGGTTGGTGTTGGTAAATTGAATATTGCGAATTACAAAATGCTTAAAGATAAAGACGGCAAGTATAGTATGTTTACTGAAATAGGTTACATTGAAATTGGTAGTGATATTAAGGTCAGTATGGTGCCTGGTGAATTCTGTGCAGACCTTTTAACTGGCGGTGCTTCACTTAAAGCAGAGGGAGCAGTAACAAAAACTGATTTTAATTATCCTACAGTAAGAGAGCTTTTTGGTAAAGATACTATTGCTTTTGGTCTTAGTAATGACGAAATTGGTTACATTGTTCCTGATAATGACTTTACAATGGGTGACCCTGGCAGCCACTATCACGAGCTTGTATCACTCGGACAGTTTGTTGGTTCTTCAATTATGAAAGGTTTTGTAGAAATAAAAAAGGAATTGCAATAAAATGTATGTAAATGAAAAAACTTTTGACAGACATCCCGAAACAACTTCTACTAAAAAAGAGATGGATGCATACTTGTTCTTAGAAGAAAATGGTGTTGAGTATATTCGTGCTGAGCACGATGAAGCGGCTACCATTGAGCTTTGTGAGAATGTTGAAAAAATAATAGGTGCTAAAATTTGCAAAAATCTTCTTTTAACAAACAGACAACAGACAGTATTTTACTTGTTGCTTATAAAAGGGGATATGGTGTTTAAAACAAAATATCTGTCTTCTCAGATAAATTCTGCAAGGCTTTCTTTTGCAAATGCAGAGCAGATGGAAACACTTTTAGACGTAACACCAGGCTCACTTACAGTTTTAGCATTGTTAAAAGATAAAGAAAAACGTGTTAATCTTTTAATAGAAGAGAATGTTTTAAAAGAAGAGTTTTTTGCATGTCACCCTATGGTGAATACTGCAACTGTAAAGTTTAAAACAGAAGATTTGATTAAGAAAATTCTTCCTGCTTTAAACAGAGAATATACACTTGTTAATCTGGAGTGCAAAGATGATGAACAATAATAAATGTGTAATTTTTGACCTTGATGGTACACTTCTTTACACTCTTGAGGATTTAAAAAATAGTGTGAATTTTGCACTTTCAAAAAACGGCTTTAAAGAGCGCTCTATTGATGAAGTAAGAGAGTTTGTAGGTAATGGAATTGAACATTTAATGCGCAAATCTGTACCACAAAATATCTCTGAAAATGAGTTTCAACTTTGTTTTAACGATTTTAAAAGTCATTACAAAATTCACTCTGAAGATAATACAAAAGAATATGACGGAATTACCGATATGTTAAAAGTGTTAAAGCAAAATAATTTTTTACTTGCAGTAGTTTCAAATAAAGCTGATTTTGCAGTGCAAACCTTGTGCAATAAATATTTTAAAGGTTTATTGGATGTTGCAGTGGGTGAAAGGGAGGGTATAAAAAGAAAGCCTTATCCCGATTCAGTAAATGAAGTAGTAAAGCTTTTAAACGTAGAAAAAAATAATTGCTTTTATGTTGGTGATTCTGATGTTGACGTTAAAACTGCTCATAATGCAGAAATGAAATGTATTGCTTGTACTTGGGGCTTTAGACAAAGAAGTGTATTAGAAAATGAAAACCCTGAATATATTATAGATAGTGTAAATGAAATTTTAGAAATAGTAGGTGTAAAAAATGAAAGTATTACTTATTAACGGAAGTCCACACGAAAAAGGATGTACATACACAGCATTAAGTGAAATAAAAAAGACGCTTGAAAATAATAATATTGAAGCTGAGATTTTTCATATCGGCACAAACCCAGTACGTGGTTGTATTGGTTGTGGTGGTTGTGGCAAAAATGACGGCAAATGTGTTTTCGGTGACGATGTTGTAAACGAAATAATCGAAAAAGCAAAGACTTCAGATGCATTTGTTTTTGGCTCACCAGTTCATTATGCTGCTCCAGCGGGTGCTTTGTGTGCAGTTTTAGACAGAGTTTTTTATGCAGGTAGTAGTCACTTCAAATTTAAACCGGGCGCAGCTATTGTAAGTTGCCGTCGTTCTGGTACAACTGCTTCAGTTGATTGCCTCAATAAATATTTTACAATAAGCAATATGCCAGTTGTTTCTTCTTGTTACTGGAATATGGTTCACGGCTCGTGTGCCGAAGATGTCTTAAAGGACGAAGAAGGACTCCAGATTATGCGAGGTATTGGCAATAATATGGCGTGGCTTCTTAAATGTATTGAACTTGGTAAAGCGAATGGAATAAACCATCCGATACCAGAACCAAAAATTAGAACTAATTTTATTAAATAAGCTTATTGATTTTAGTGTGACATATGTTGTATAATTGAAATGTTGAGAAAATTATACCGAAAGGGTGTTTAATATGAACGATATTCACGCACTTTATGATTTGTGGTGTGAAAAAGCGGTTTTAGATGCAGATTTAATTGAAGAATTAAAATCTGTTAAAGGTGATGAAGAAGCAATTCTCGACCGTTTTTATAAAGATTTAGAATTTGGTACAGGTGGTCTTCGTGGCGTTATAGGCGCAGGTACTAACCGTATCAACGTTTATACAGTTGGTCAGGCTACACAAGGTCTTGCTGACTATCTTAATGAAGCATTTGAAAACCCATCAGTTGCTATTGCTTACGACTCAAGAATAAAGTCAGATGTTTTAGCTCACGCTGCAGCGGGTGTTTTAGCAGCTAATGGCATTAAAGTTTATATTTATCCAGAACTTATGCCAACACCAATGCTTTCTTTTGCAGTAAGAAGACTTCATTGTTCTTCTGGTATTGTCTTAACAGCAAGCCATAACCCTGCAAAATATAATGGTTATAAATGCTACGATTCAAAGGGTTATCAGATGACTGACGAAGCTGCTGCTAAAACTCTTGAATATATGAAAAAGGTTGATATGTTCACAGGAGTTAAGCGTATGGATTTTGAAGACGCTTTAGCTGAGGATATGATTGACTTTATTGAAGATTGGGTAAAAGACGAATTTATTGAAAATGTTTTAGCTCAATCAATAAACAAAGATGCAGTTAAGAAATCTGGTTTGAAGGTTCTTTATGCTCCACTTAATGGTACAGGCAATAAACCTGTAAGAAGAATTCTTAAAAAATTAGGTGTTAAAGAGTTAGAGGTTGTTAAAACTCAGGAAAAGCCTGATGGTAACTTCCCGACTTGCCCTTATCCTAACCCTGAAATTCGTCAGGTGTTTGAAGAAGGTCTTGCTTTAACAAAAGAATTCCCTGCAGACCTTATGATTGCAACGGACCCTGACTGTGACAGAGTTGGTATTGCGGTAAGAGTAGGTAATGAATATAAGCTTATGACTGGTAACGAGGTTGGTGCTATGTTCTGTGAGTACATTCTTTCAGAACTCAAAGCAAAAGGTGAGTTGCCAGAAAATCCGGTTGTTGTTAAAACTATTGTTACAACTCCACTTATTGCTGCTATTGCTAAAGAGTACAGTGCAGAAATGCGCGACTTGTTAACAGGTTTTAAATATATCGGTGAATGTATTACCGAGCTTGAAGACCAGGGTCAGGCAGAGCGTTATGTAATCGGTATGGAAGAAAGCTATGGCTACCTTCGTGGCACTTATGCAAGAGATAAGGATGCTGTGGTTGCAGCTATGCTTGTAGCAGAGGTTGCTGCAGTTTGCAAATTAAAAGGCAAAACTTTATGGGATTATATGAACGAGATTTATGAAAAATACGGCTATTACTTCAATCGTCTTGATAACTACGCTTTTGAAGGTGCTTCTGGTATGCAGAAAATGGCAGATATGATGGAAACTACAAGAAATAATATTCCATCAGAAATTGCTGGTAGTAAGGTCACTTGGGTAGCAGATTACAAAACAGGTAAAATCAAAGATTTGGTAACTGGCGAAGAAAGTGAAACAGGGCTTCCAAAATCTAACGTTCTTTCTTACAGGTGTGAAAATGGTAATACCGCTATTGTAAGACCATCTGGCACAGAGCCAAAAATCAAAATTTATATTACAGTAAAATCTGATTCAAGAGAAAATGCAGAAAAAGCATTGGACGTTGTATCAGACGGAATGAAAGGTCTTTTAGGTATAGAATAATGTTTTTTTCAAAGAAGTTTATAAAAGCGGTATGCTTAGGGCTTGCAGTTCTTATGGGTCTTGGCGTATTTGCAGTAGTATTTAACGTAATATTTTAAAAGATAACGCTGTCAAGGTTTTCGCCTTGACAGCGTTTTTTGTGTTTTCAGTTGTTTCACTTGTCGTAAGACAAACTTAGCTGAAACACTTTGTGTTTCTTAGCAGCATCCACAACCGCAACCTGTGTTGTTGCAATTTGTTTCGCAACCACAGCCGTTATTTGTACCGAAAAGAAGAACGATGATTATAAGAATGATAATCCAAGAACTTGAATTGTTGAAAAAGCAGCCCACTAAATTTCCCCCTTTCTCTGTTCTACACTTTATCTTATGAAAATTTTAAAAAAGTGTTACATAAAATTATATTAAATTGACAAAATACTAAAAAAGAAAGGGGTTACTTTATGGGCTTTATATTTAATTTTGGTAATTTCAAAAAAGGTAAAAAGAAAATTAATCCATTCGATTTGGTAGAAGATTTCGATTACGATTTTGCAGAAAGCTTTGAGATGGATGATTACGGGCTTGATGATGATTTTGACGAATATGATGAAAGTAATTTTTATAGAGGCGAAGATTAATAATTAATGTTAGACTCTCGTCACCTTTACCAAATATTTAAACAGTATTTCTATAATATGGAATACTGTTTTTTTGTTATTTGCATTGACTAAAATTGTGAAATGAAGTATAATCTACTATGTATTGTGGTATGCTTTTGCATATCAACTTGAAAGGAAGGTAAAAATATGAAAAGAATTTTATCATCAGTTCTTGCGATTGTTATGATGGTTTCAGTGTTCTCTGTTCTTACAGTTACTGCAAGCGCAGCAGAAGATGCTTCGAAATATCAGGTAACAACAACAGGATTTAAAAATGGCGAAATTACATTTAATATTTCATTAGCGCCAAATCAAACAATTTATGATGCTATGGTTAGCATTAAGTTTGATAAAACTGCGGTATCTGTTAAGGCGGGTGGTCCTGCTACAACAACAGATTCTGACGGAAATAAAGTGGATGTAGTTGACGGTTTACATGCAAGTGGTATTTCTTATTATAACGATTCTTGCTATACATTTGCTTACACAACAAGTAAAGAAAGTGGTTATAAAATTGGTAGCACTGCAAAATCAATCTTTACAATTACTTTTAAAGCATTAAATGCAAACGTAGCACCAAGCTTTAGTTTCTATGCGGGTGACAATGATTCAACAACTCTTATTAAAGAGTTTAAGAATGTTTCTCAGTTAGCAACTCCAGAAATCGCATCAGCAACTTCAAATGCAAATTCAGTAGTTTTAACATGGAAAGCAGTAACTGGTGCAAAGCAATACAAAATTTACAAACAAAACGGCTCAACAATGTCAGTTGTTGCAACAGTTGGTGCTGATGTAACGAGCTATGAAGATAAAGCTGTTGAACAAGGCAAGAGTTATACTTACGGTGTTTCTGCAGTAGATAATGCAAATGGTGAAACATCTTATAAAACAATAAAGGTGACTCATAAGTTACCTGAACTTAAAGCACCAGTAATTTCATCTGCGAAAGCAACAACTTCAGGTGTAAAAGTTGTATGGGGCAAAGTTGAAGGTGCAGCAAAATACAATGTTTATAGAAAAGTTTACAATCCATCAACAAAGAAATGGGATAAGAGTTGGAAAGCTGTAAAGACAGGCTTGACAACAACAGAGTACGTTGATGGTTCAGTAACACTTGGTACACAATACAAGTATCTTGTAAAAGCAGTAAATGGAGATTTAAAAAAGAATTCAGCTGAA
>JAZNUL010000066.1:0-9991 GCA_045592285.1 Acutalibacteraceae bacterium | reverse complement strand
ATATGATGATATTGCAGTAATGGAAGATTATTCAGGTTGTGAAATTTATATTAAAATAAACCAACCAGTTATCGAAACAGATGAATTTTACACATTAAATAAAACGTTTAACGAAAACAGTAAGTTACTCGCTGATGAATTATCAGTAGCAACAACTATTTTCAGTGTTTTAACTATCATTGGTATAATTTCACTTGCAATTCTCAGTAAACCAAAATATGTAGAAGAAAAACTCAAATTAACATTCAATCAAAGAATGTTTTTCATTATTCAATTATGTTTATTTGCATTCTTTGTATTTTGTGCCGGAATGGGAATTGTCGTATGTGTTGTTGTAGATTATTTCCCATCAGCTGGAGCTCCACGTGGACTTGAATTATTAATATCAGCTGTTGATACTATACCTCAGCTTGTTGGTGTTTGCTTAGCAATAATGGTATTCTTTATAAGTAATTTTGTTAACTATATTGTTGTTAATAAAGAAGCCGGTACATTTAAAGAACGTTTTATTTGTTATAAATCATTTAAAGTTTTAAGAAAAATTGCTGGTAAAAATAAAGATTTAAGAAAAACGGTTAAACAAATTGAGAAAAGATTATTAATTGTTTTTTCAATCTGGGTAATTCTTGAACTTTTCTTTGCTGCTATCGCCTATGGTTTTGCTTGGTCATACGATGGCTTCAGTCTATTCTTAGTAATTTTATTTTTGGTAAACACACTCATCGGAATAATTTTTGCATTAAGATTTTTGGCACAAGTAAAAACTCTCGCATTAGCAGTTGAAAATATGAAAAACGGTAATTTAGATATTAATTTAGATTCTACAAAATTCGTATTCCCACTCAAAGATTTTGCAAGAAACTTAAATGAATGTCGTGACTCAATAGAAAAGGCTGTTGGTGAAGCGTTAAAGGGTGAAAGACTTAAAACTGAACTTATTACAAACGTTTCTCACGATTTAAAAACTCCCCTCACCTCAATTATAAACTACGTTTCACTCTTGAAGCTCTGTAATATTGAAGGTGAAGACGAAAATAAATATTTAGATATTCTTGATGAGAAATCAACAAAGTTAAAAAGACTTATTGAAGATTTAACCGAAGCAAGTAAAGCTTCAAGCGGTAACATCAAAATGATTGTTGATACTGTTAATTTAAACGAATTAGCTTTACAGGCAGTCGGTGAAAACAATGACGTTTTAGAAAACGTAGGTTTAGAAATTATACTTTCTCAAAAAGATAATGATTTATTTGTAAAAGCAGACAGTCAACACACGTTCAGAATATTTGATAATCTTTTTTCTAACGTTAAAAAATACGCTCTTTCCGGTACAAGAGTTTACGTTGACGTTTATAAAGAAAATGGTTATGGCGTATTTTCAGTTAAAAACATCAGTAAAGATAAATTAAATATTAACCCTGATGAAATTACAGAACGCTTTGTTCGTGGTGATAACTCAAGAACTACTGAAGGTAGCGGACTCGGTCTTTCTATTGCAAGAAGTTTTACTGAACTTCAGAATGGTATTTTTGAAATTCAGATTGACGGCGATTTATTTAAAGTAACAATTAAATTACCAATAACAAATAAACCTGTTGTAAAACAAGAAAAAATAGCTTCCCCTACTAACGAATTCGGTACAGCAAGAGAAATTGAAATTAAATAAAAACAAACATAACCCCCACATTAAATCCATTAAGATTTAATGTGGGGGTTATAAAATTAAAAGCACCCGAAAAAATCGAGTGCTTTTTACAGTTAAATTATTTTACCATATTTGCAACTTCGTCAGCGAAATTGTCTTCTCTCTTTTCAAGACCTTCACCTTTTACAAGACGAACAAAGCTTTCAACTTTGATGTCTGCACCAGTTGTTTTAGCAACGTTTGCAACGTAACCAGCAACCGAACCATCGAAGAGATCTGAACGAACGAAAGGTTGTTCAAGAAGGCAGATTTCTTTAATTTGTTTCTTAATACGGCCTTCAACTGCACCTGAGAAGATTTTGTTGTTGATATATTCTTCTTTACCTGCAACAGCAAGTGAAGCAAGAGTAGCAACAGCTTCTTTTGAAAGGAAGTTAAAGAGATATTGGCTCTTTTTGTTTTCTTCATAAGCTTTGACATCTTCAGCACTGAAAAGATTATCAGCAATTGCTTTATCGAAAAGAGCTGTAAGAATTGGCTTTGGAAGAGAATCTGGTTTGTTGAGTGATGAATCAATTGTGATTGATTTCATCTTTGCAAGTTCATCTGCAGAAATTGAATCCTGGCTAAGATATTCAGGGCTCATAGCAGCAATCTGCATAGCGATATTTTTACCCATTGCTGTGAACTCAGCTTTATCTGCAAGATTTGTTTCAAATTTAACTGCAACACCCACTGAACCACCTGCGTGGATGTATGTTACAACGTCGCCCTCAACGATTTCGAAACGACGGATTTTGATGTTTTCACCAATAACAAGAATGAGGTCATTAAGGCCTTCTGTAACTGTTCTGTCTGTACCAACAAGTGGAAGGTCAGCAAGAGCTTCAACAGAAGCTGGTTTGTTAGCAGCAATTGTTTTTGCTACGTTAAGACCAAATTCCTGGAATTTTTCGTTTTTACCAACGAAGTCTGTTTCTGAGTTAATTTCAAGAAGAACTGTAACTTTTGTTGCTTCGTCTGTGTAAGCGATAACTGCACCTTCTGCTGCAATTCTGCTTGCTTTCTTCTCAGAAGCTGCAAGGCCTCTTTCACGAAGAATTTCAAAAGCTCTATCCATATCACCGTCAGCTTCTGTAAGAGCTTTTTTACACTCCATCATACCAACGCCTGTTTTTTCTCTTAATGTTTTAACGTCTTGAGCTGTAAATGCCATTTTAGTTTCCTCCTTATTTTAAAACAAGGCGAAGTAGAAACTCCGCCTTATTATATGTTAAAATTATTCAGCGTCTTCTGCTACTTCTTCAGCTACAGCTTCTTCTGCTGCTTCTGATGAAGGAATTGTCTGTAAACCTTGACGACCAGCGATGATAGCGTCTGCCATTGCACCAGCAATAAGTTTTACTGCACGAATAGCATCGTCGTTACCAGGGATAACGTAGTCGATTTCGTCTGGGTCGCAGTTTGTATCAACGATAGCAACAATCGGAATACCGAGTTTCTTTGCTTCGAGAACTGCAATTCTTTCTTTTCTTGGGTCAACAATGAACATTGCTGCAGGCATTTTCTTCATTTCCGTAATGCCACCCATGAATTTTTCAAGTTTTTCTCTTTCGAGGTTGAGCTTAATAACTTCTTTCTTAGGAAGAAGGTCGAATGTGCCGTCTTCAGCCATAGCCTTTAACTGAGCAAGTCTCTTAATTCTTCTTTGAATTGTGTTGAAGTTTGTAAGCATACCACCAAGCCAACGAGCATTAACGAATGACATACCGCAACGTTCTGCTTCTTCTTTAACAGAATCCTGTGCTTGTTTCTTTGTACCTACAAAGAGAACTTCGCCACCGTCTTGAGCGATTTGGTTGATGAATGTGTAAGCTTCTTCGAGCTTCTTAACAGTCTTCTGAAGGTCGATGATGTAAATACCATTTCTTTCTGTGAAGATGTATTGAGCCATTTTTGGGTTCCATCTTCTTGTTTGGTGACCAAAATGAACACCTGCTTCGAGAAGTTGTTTCATTGATACTACTGACATATTATTGTCCTCCTTTTTGTTAAACCGCCGCAAGGTATCAACTTTAGAACACCACATCTTCTGATGCACACGGCATTCCAAATCTCCCCTGCGTGAGTTTTTGCTATAAAAGTATATCACTACTTTATTGAAAAATCAATACTTTTTTACACTTTTTTTAAAATTTTTTAATAAAAAGTGAATTTATATTTTTTGCATTTAAGACTTTTTGCAATTTTCTCCATTCTTAGCTCTTTTGCATAAGAATTAATGAACATTGAACCATTACTTTTCATTGTAACAACAGAAAGCTCTTTTACACCTTCTGGTAACTCTCTCAAAGGTAACTTAATCAAGTTCTTATTCTTATCATCTAATCGACAAAGAGCATAATTGCCTTCAAAACGCTCTATAAAAATATCCATAATTACTCCTCATCCTGATAAGAACTTACTGCGCCACCAAAATAATTGTAATTACTATTGAGGGTTTCTTCTGAACCTTGTGTTTCAGGTTCATCTATCTGGAACACTGGTGCAGTAATTTTTGGTTGAGTTACTTCTTCAATAGTAAGTTGTTTTGGTGTTGTACTCACTGAACGAGCCTGCATTTCATACCATTGTTCTTTAGTAATAAGAACTTTTCTTGGTTTACTGCCTTCATAAGGACCAACAATACCCTTTTCAGAAAGCTCATCTATAATTCTTGCGGCGCGTGCATAACCCAACTTCAATTTTCTCTGAAGAAGTGTTGTAGAGGCCATACCCTGCTCAATAACAACTTCAATTGCTTTTGGAATCATTTCGTCGCCGTCTTCACCTTGACCAGTAGAGTCAATAGCAATATCGGCACTCTTTTTCTTATCATCTTTTGCAGCATTACGTTCAATTTCTTCAATAACAGAATCATCATATTTTACTTCGCCTTGTGAAGTAACGTGACTAATAACACGTTCAATTTCTTCATCTGAAAGATAAGAACCCTGAACTCTGACAGGCTTTGAAAGACCAACAGGACAATAAAGCATATCGCCGTTACCTAAAAGCTTTTCAGCACCTTGTGTATCTATAATGGTTCTTGAGTCAATCTGAGATTTAACTGCAAAAGCAATACGGCTTGGAATATTTGCTTTAATAAGACCAGTAATAACGTCAACAGATGGTCTTTGAGTTGCAACAATCAAGTGCATACCTGCAGCACGAGCCTTTTGAGCAAGACGACAGATAGAATCTTCAACTTCATTAGATGCTGCCATCATCAAGTCAGACAACTCGTCTATAATGATAACAATCTGTGGCATTTTAGGAAGATTTTCAGAAACTGCATAAGTGTTGTAACCAGCAAGATTTCTAACGCCTTTTTCTGCAAATAATGCATAACGCTTATCCATTTCAGCCACTGCCCAGGAAAGTGCGGCGGCCGCTTTTCTTGGATTTGAAACAACAGGAACTAAAAGATGTGGAATTGAGCGATAAACTGTGAATTCAACTTTTTTAGGGTCAATCATAATAAGCTTGACTTCGTCTGGTGTAGCGTTGTAAAGAAGACTCACAATCATTGCATTAAGACAAACTGATTTACCAGAACCAGTAGTACCTGCAACAAGTAAGTGTGGCATTTTTGCAAGGTCTGCACAGGTGGCACTACCCTGAATATCTCTACCTAAAGCAACTGTAAGCTTTGATTTTGAATTTTTATATTCTGGACTATCAATAATTTCTCTTAAAGAAACCATTGTTTTTTCAGAGTTTGGTACTTCAATACCAATTGCATTTTTATTTGGAATAGGTGCTTCAATACGAACACCAGAAGCCGCAAGATTCATTGCGATATCATCTGCAAGTGCAGTAATTTTACTAATTTTAACACCAGGGTTTGGTTGAAGTTCAAAACGAGTAACAGACGGGCTTTTGCAGATATCAACAATTTTTGTACCAACACCAAATGAATTAAGTGTTTCAACAATTTTTTGTGCCTTTTCCTGCATATCCTTTGTGTCATCATATCCACCTTTATTTTTAGGTAAATCAAGACAATCTATCGGAGGTAATTCGTATTTAATTTCTGTTTCTTTTATCTCTGGAACAACAAATTCTTCGTCATCGTCGTCCTCTTCATCTATCTCTTCCACTACAGATTTAACTTCTTCTATAGGTTCAACTTTACCAAAATCAAAAGTTCTTTCTTCTTTTTCTTCTGGAGTCTTAGATGTTAAATCATTAACTGCATTTGAAAGAATTTCATCAGCTTTAACTGCACCGATTTCTGTTGGTGCAACATCATCGTTATTGTAATCATCAAAATCATCCAACAACTCAATCTTTTTATTATTAACGTCAGGAAAATCATTCATATTAATTGAAGAATTATTTAATTTCGCAACAGTTTTGTATGGAGCTGATTCAAAAATAGTATCTAAGCCATCCGGTTCACTTGGTGTTTCATCCAAAGGAAAATCAATAATAACCTTCTTTTGTTTTGTGTTTTCAGTTCGTGCTGCTCTACGTCTTTCGGCAGTTTTTGCTTTAATTTCCTGAACATCCTGTGAAACTGTTTCATAAGTTTCTTTCATTCCGTCAAGCTTTTCTTCAGCGTAATCTGTAACAACTTCAACTGGAGTCTTTAAAGTACGAAGTAACTTAAGAAGTGACGTGCCTGTAAAGAGCATTGTTAATGAAAATAATAAAAGAAACGTAATAATACCAGCCGCTAATTTATTACCTTCTGTTATGAGTAATGGTAAGCCACCGAAAACAGCACCTAAAACACCCGCACCATAGCGCATTCCATCACCGTTATATGATTTGAAAACATTGTAATTTGCTATAATTTGTTCACCATATTTGAGTGGTTCTTTTGTCGAAACGATATGTATAAACGCCATAACAAGAACAAAAAGAATAACGCCTTCTACAACTCTGTATTTATATTTTCTTGTATCTCTGCCTATTGCGGCAATTACACTCACAAAAATAATAAAAAACGGAATTATAAAAGCACTCCAACCAAAAACACCAAAGAAGAAGTTTCTTAAATGCCCCCAGATGCCACCTGCCTCAATAAATGTAACAGCCGCCATAAATATAGCGAAAACAAAAGTACCAAAAACTATACCCTGTTTTTTAGTTGAATCTGCTATAGTGGTTGTTTTTTTAGTGTTCTTTTTTGAATTTGTTTTTGATTTAGTAGAATTAGTAGTTTTCTTTGCTGGCTTTTTTTGTGTTGCCATTATTTACACCCCTTGCTCCATCAATGTTTCAATAATGCCTACAATAGTAACAATAACACCTAATGAAACACAATATATTCCAAGATATTTAAACTTGTTTTTTCTTATAAGAAACTTTAATAAACTGATTGAGAAAATACCAACAACTGCCGAAGTTAAAACACCAACAATCATAGGAAAAACCGGTATATATGTCGGCGATTTCATTGCATCAATAAACTCAATTAATCCCGCAGCTAAAATAGTTGGTACACTGAGAATAAATGAATACATTACAGCGTTTCTTCTGCTTGCACCACAAATAAGACCTGTAGAAATTGTCATTCCGGAACGTGAAATACCAGGGAAACAAGCAGCAAGCATCTGAGCAAAACCAATTAATATTGCAGGAATAATGCCAATATTTCTCTTACGCTTATGGTAGTTGTCTGCCAGAGCACCTAAAATTAAAACGCCACCAGTAAAAATAAAGCATATACCTTCAGCTAAAATACTGTCATCAGTTGAAAAAACAGTTAATTTCTCCATAAGAATCATACCATTACCTGCTGGCAGAAGCAGAATTAATAATGGTACACACGAAATTATAAGCATATATAACATTCGTCTTGTTTTCGATGTTTTTTCTTTATCAAAACTAAATCTCTTTTTAGCAATATCTTTAATGCAAAGTGTGAATTCAATAAAAAGCTCATAAATTGTTTTGTAGAAAAAAACGACTATTGCAATAACAGAACCAATATGTAACATTGATGAATATAAACCCGATATTTCTGTATCAATGTTAAAGAAGTGGCTGAAAACAGATAAGTGACCACTACTTGAAACAGGTAAAAATTCTGTTACACCCTGAATCAAACCCATTAAAAACGCTTTTAAAATATCCATTCTCAATCACTCCTTTCGTAATACTTAAAAATTAAAATCTTGCTCATCCGAAACTCGTTTTTCTTCAATCATCTGAGCGAAGCTTTCAAGAGCATCTGAAAGACTGCCAACTTTATCTATGAGACCTTCTTTCACGGCTTCTTCACCTAATAAAACTGTACCAAAATCTGATATTAACTCATCACTATTGAGCATAAGCTCCCTGAAACGTTCAGCACTGATTTTAGAATTTCTTTCAATAAAACCAACAACTCGTTCTTCCATCTTTTTTAAATAAGTCATTGTTTGTGGCACACCAAGAACGAGCCCATTCATTCTTACTGGATGAACTGTCATAGAAGCAGATGGAACAATAAAAGATTTTTTTGTGCTTACTGCTAATGGAATACCAATTGAATGACCACCACCTAAAACAATGGAAACTGTTGGTTTTTTCATACCAGAAACAAGCTCAGCAATAGCAAGTCCAGCTTCAATGTCACCACCAATAGTGTTTAAAACAAGCAGTAGTCCTGAAACATCTTTGTTTTCTTCTATTGCGACAATTCGTGGAATTATATGCTCATATTTAGTTGTTTTAGTAGTGTTTGGCAAAGTGTAATGACCTTCAATCTGACCGATTATTGTAAGACAATGAATATACTTGCCGTTTACGTTAATCGTTACACTACCATCATTCTCTTCATCGTTAACACTTTCATCAAGTGCATCATCAATATTTTGAGCAGCCTCTTCACTCGGATTAGGCGCTGTAAAAGAAAAAAATGAGTCATCGTTATTTTCAAAAAACACATTAATCACCAATCGTATTGTAACCAAAATGTGCGAAAATAACCAAATTACATAATAACATATATTTTAAAAAATTTCAAGAATTTAGAAGTTTTAAAGACCATTTTTTTTATGCATTTTTATATATTGTATATATTACCTAAAATTAAATTGAAAATGACAAAATTTTTAAACCTTTATTCCCCTATTTTTCGTTGACAAAATGTGTTAAAAATTATACAATATACTTTGTTAAAAATTTAAACAAGTTCCTAGGAGGAATCACAATGGGTCTTACTTTATGTGAAAAAATTATTAAAGCTCACCTTGTTGATGGTGAGTACAAGAAAGGTAATGAGGTTGGTATAAGAATTGACCAGACTCTCACTCAGGATGCTACTGGTACGATGGCTTATCTTGAACTTGAAGCTATGGATATCGACAAAGTTAAAACTGAACTTTCTGTTGCTTATATTGACCACAACACACTTCAGACTGGTTTTGAAAACGCTGATGACCACAAATTCATTCAAAGCGTTTGTAAAAAACGTGGTGTTCGTTACTCTCGCCCTGGTAATGGTATCTGCCATCAGGTTCATTTAGAAAGATTTGGTATTCCGGGTAAAACACTTATTGGTTCTGATAGCCACACTCCAACTGGTGGTGGTTTAGGTATGCTCGCTATGGGTGCTGGTGGTCTTGACGTTGCAGTTGCAATGGGTGGCGGTGCTTACTATATCACAGTACCTGAAGTTATCAAGGTTAATCTTACAGGCAAACTCTCCCCTTACGTTGCTGCAAAAGATATTATTCTTGAAGTTTTAAGAATTCTCTCAGTTAAGGGTGGCGTTGGTAAGGTTGTTGAATATGGTGGCGAAGGTGTTAAGACACTTTCTGTTCCTGAAAGAGCAACTATCACAAATATGGGTGCCGAACTTGGCGCTACAACATCAATTTTCCCATCTGATGAAATCACTTATGAATTTATGAAGGCTCAACAAAGAGAACAAGATTGGGTTGAACTTCTTCCTGATGCTGATGCAGAATATGACAGAGTTATTGATATTGATTTATCTGCTCTCAAACCACTTGCAGCTATGCCACACATGCCTGACAATGTTAAAGCAATTTCAGAAATCGGCAAAATTAAAGTTGATCAGGTACTTATTGGTTCTTGCACAAACTCTTCACTTTTAGATATGATGAAGGTTGCCAAAATTCTTAAAGGTAAAAAAGTTAACCCAAATGTTAGCCTTGGTATTGCTCCTGGTTCAAAGCAAGTTCTTAATATGTTAGCACTTAATGGTGCTTTAGCTGATATGATTGACGCTGGTGCGCGTATTCTCGAAAGTGCTTGCGGTCCATGTATTGGTATGGGTCAATCACCTTGTTCTTCTGGTGTATCTTTAAGAACATTCAACAGAAACTTTGAAGGCAGAAGCGGTAC
>JAZNUL010000065.1:0-8314 GCA_045592285.1 Acutalibacteraceae bacterium | reverse complement strand
TATAGTAAAATATAATGTGGAATATTTATATGCATTTGTCGTGTGAAAACAAGTGCAAAAAGGAGTTGTTTTTATGGAGTTAAAGTACAAAAGAGTGCTTCTCAAATTAAGTGGTGAAGTGCTTTCTGGTGACAAAGGTCACGGCTTTGATTTTAATGTTATGAACAACATCTGTTCTGCTATCAAAGAAGTTGTTGATGCAGGTGCAGAAGTAGGCATTGTTGTTGGTGGCGGTAACTTCTGGCGTGGTCGTTCAAGTGGCGATATGGACAGAACCAGAGCTGACAGCATCGGTATGCTTGCAACTGTTATGAATTCTCTTGCTTTGCAAGAAACATTTTTACAGTTAGGTATTGATGCACGTGTTCAGTCTGCAGTAGAGATTACTGGTATTGTTGAAACATTCAATAAAGATAATGCAGTAAGACATTTTGAAAAGGGCAGATTAGTTATCTTTGCTGGTGGCACTGGTAACCCATTCTTCTCAACAGACTCAGGTGCTGCTTTAAGAGCTGCTCAGATTGGTGCAGACGTTCTTTTAAAAGCAACAAATGTTGACGGCATTTATGATAAAGACCCTAACAAATTCGCTGATGCAGTTAAATTTACAGAGATTTCTCATAACGAGCTTTTAGAAAGACATCTTAAGGTTATGGATACAGCAGCTGCCGCTCTCTGTCAGGAGAATAATATTCCTATTCTTGTGTTTAACCTTAACAATCCCCAGAATATTGCTAAAGCAATGTGTGGCGAAAATGCAGGAACAATTGTTAAATAATTTATAAAAATACATATAATTAATTTACGGAGGCTTTTATTATGGAAACAATTTACGCTAATACAAAAGAAAAAATGGAAAAATCAATTTCTTCATTAAAATATGAATACAACTCAATTAGAGCTGGCAGAGCTAATGCTGCTATTCTTGATAAGGTTTTAGTTGATTACTATGGAACACAGACTCCTATTAATCAAATGGCTGCTATTTCAGTTCCAGAAGCAAGAATTCTTGCAATTCAACCATGGGATGGTAGTGCTTTAGGTCTTATTGAAAAAGCTATTTTAGCTTCAGATATCGGTATTAACCCATCAAATGATGGTCACACAATCCGTCTTGTTTTCCCAGCACTTACAGAAGAAAGAAGAAAGCAATTAAGCAAAGACGTTTCAAAAATTGCCGAAGATAGCAAGGTTGCAGTTCGTCAGATTCGTCGTGATTCTATTGAAAGAGTTAAAACAATGAAAAAGAATTCTGAAATCACAGAAGATGACCAGAAAAAAGCAGAAGAAAAATTACAGAAAATCACAGACGAATACGTAAAGAAAATTGATGAAATTTGTGCTGCAAAAACAGCAGAAATTCTTGAGATTTAATTGTTATGAGAAAATTTGATGTTTTACCAAGACATATCGGCTTTATTATGGATGGTAACGGCAGATGGGCTAAAAACCAGGGCTTAAAGCGTGGAGAAGGTCATATTGCCGGTGCTAAAGTATTTAAAAAAATAGGTGAGTACTGTGCCGATTTAGGTATTGAGTGTGTAACGTTTTACGCTTTTTCTACTGAAAACTGGTCAAGACCACAAGAAGAAGTCAATGGACTTATGGATTTATTTATTGAATATTTAATTGATGGTGATGCTCGTTTAGAAGAAAATAAAGAGCGTCAGATGAAATTAAAGTTTATTGGTGAACGTGAAGGTCTTCCAGAAGAACTTTTAGAGCTTATTGAAAAAGCGGAAAACGAAACCAAGGATTATAATAAAATCACAGTTAATATTGCGCTTAACTATGGTGGTAGGGCAGAGCTTGTTCACTCAGTTAAAGCTATCGCCGAAAAAGTTAAATGTGGTGAAATCGCGGTAGAAGATATTAACGAAGATTTAATTTCACAAAACATCTACACAGCAGGTCAGCCTGACCCTGATATTATTGTAAGACCAAGTGGTGAATACAGACTTTCAAACTTCTTAACCTGGCAGTCTGCTTATTCAGAATTCTGGTTTTCAGATATTTTATGGCCTGATTTTACAACAGATGACGTAGATTTGGTTTTAGAAGATTTCCAGAAACGTCACAGACGTTTTGGTGGTGTCTGATTAATTTTGAGAGTGGGTTTTTAAATGAAACAGAGAATAATTACTGGCTCAATTTGTGCAGTGCTTTTTATAGGTTGTTTGTTTTTAATGAATACAATTGTTTTTGCTTTGGTGCTTTCGCTTATGTCTGCTATAGCAGTTCATGAAGTGGAAAAAGCAGTTAACTTAAAAAACAAGCCTATAATGATTTTAAGTCTTTTACTTGCAGTAGCAATTCCGGTATTGGTTCACTTTAATATAAGTGTGCCGGTTGCAACGGTTGGTGGCATTTATGTTGTTTTAATCTTCATATTTATGCTTATGCAGTTTGAAAAGACTAAATTTGAAGAAGCTGTTACTGCAATTTTTGCGTCAGTAGCAATTCCATATTCATTCTCATTGTTACTTGCATTCCGTGACATAAACGAACGCTTTTCTTCATATACCAAAATAGACGGCATTTTCCTTATTCTTTTTGCTTGTTTCTGCGCTTGGCTTACAGATATTTTTGCTTACTTTGTTGGTAGTAAGTTTGGTAAACATAAGCTTTGCCCTAAAATAAGCCCTAAAAAGAGTGTAGAAGGTGCAGTTGGTGGCGTTGTAGGTGCAGTTGTTTTAAACGTTGCTTTGCTTTTCGTGTTCAAAAAATTCTTCTTTGAAGGCGAAACAGGGTTATCTTACATCTCTGTAATTATAATGAGCATTTGTCTTTCTATTATCAGTATGTTTGGTGACCTTGCTGCTTCTACAATCAAAAGAAATTTTGGCATAAAAGATTTTGGCAAGCTTCTTCCAGGTCACGGTGGCATTATGGACAGATGCGATAGTTTATTATTCGTTTTACCTGTTCTTTATTCGCTAATTTACATAATTAACCTTTTTTGAGATAAAATAACATAGATATGAAAACTATTAATTTATTAGGTTCAACAGGTTCTATTGGTGTTCAGAGTTTAGATGTTGCAAGAGCTCGTGGCTACAAAGTCGAAGCTCTTGCTGCATTCTCAGACGTAGAAAAAATAGAACAACAAATAAGAGAATTTAAACCAGAATATGCCGCGTTAGTTGACGAAAAAGCGGCAAATGATTTGAAAGTAAGAGTAAAAGATACCTCCACAAAAATTCTTTCTGGTATGGAAGGTGTTACTTTTTGTGGTGCAGAGGCTAAAGGTGAAATTACCCTTAACTCTGTTGTTGGTATGGTAGGGTTAGGTCCCACAGTTGAAGCAATTAAAGCAAAAAAAACTATTGCTCTTGCTAATAAAGAAACACTTGTTGCTGGTGGTAGATTAGTTACCGACTTAGCAAAAGAAAATAAAGTTTCTATTCTTCCTGTTGATAGTGAACATTCAGCAATTTTTCAATGCCTTTTAGGTGCTCCATCTAATAAAGCATTAAAAAGAATTATATTAACCGCTTCTGGTGGCCCATTCTTTGGCAAAACAAAAGAAGAATTAAAAAATGTTACTTTAAAAGATGCTTTAAAGCATCCAAGCTGGTCAATGGGACAAAAAATTACCATAGACAGTGCTACAATGTTCAATAAAGGGCTTGAACTTATTGAAGCTGTATGGCTTTTCTCGGTTTCACCCGATATGATTGACATTGTTGTTCATAGAGAAAGTATTGTTCATTCGCTTATTGAGTACGACGATAATTCTGTTATTGCGCAATTAGGTCATCCCGATATGCGCTTGCCAATACAATTTGCTTTGACTTATCCTGAACGCTTTGAGTCACCAGAAAAGCAACTTGATTTATGGGAAGTAGGTAATCTTACTTTCTATAAGCCAGATTATGAAAACTTTCCTTGTATGGATATATGTAAAGATGCAATACGTGTTGGTGGCTTGATGCCAGCAGCAGTAAACTGTGCTAATGAAGAAGCTAATCTTCTTTTTAGACTGGATAAAATTTCGTTTAACGATATTCCACGTCTTATTAAAGAAGCTTCATCTACATTAAAAAATAGACAGGATTATTCTTTACAGGATGTTTATGATACTGACCTTTTGATGCGAGAAACTGTAAGAAAATTAGCAAATATTTAATTTTTGGAGATGATTTCGATAAACACTATAAATATCGCAGAAACTATTGCGACAGTCTGGGGCAATGTGTGGCCATATTTAGTGGCAATTTTACTCTTTGGTGTAATTATTGCAATCCACGAGTTCGGTCATTTTTTCTTTGCAAAGTTATTTAAAGTAAAAGTTAATGAATTCGCTCTTGGTATGGGTCCGGCTATTTTAAAAAAGAAAATAGGTGAAACTCAATATGCGCTTCGTCTTTTCCCAATAGGTGGCTTTGTTAGTATGGAGGGTGAGGATTCAGAAAGCGATGACGACAGAGCATTTAATAAAAAGAAACCATATCAAAGATTTATAATAGTTGCTGCTGGTGCTATTCTTAATCTTATTTTAGGTATAATTGTTGTTGGTGTTTGTATTTCAATGCAAAACCTTGTTGGTTCAAGAGTGGTTCACAGCTTCGATGAAAATGCAATCAGTTGTAACTATGGTCTTAAAGCAGGTGACGAAATCATTAAAATTAATAATACTCACGTTTATTCAAGTCGTGGTATTGGTTTTAATATGGTTCGTGATACTGACAATAAACTTAATTTAACGGTAATACGTGATGGAAAAAAGGTTGAATTAAAAGACGTTCAGTTCAGACAATTTGAGCTTGATGGCAAAATGTATATGGAACAGGATTTTTATATCGTTGGTGAAGAGCATACATTTTTCAATGTAATTAAAAATTCAGTTCTCGATTCTGCATCTATAGTGCAGATGGTTCGTTTAAGTTTAGTTGACCTTTGTACTGGTAAATATGGTATGAAAGACGTTTCAGGTCCAATAGGTACAATTTCTGCAATAGCAGATTCAACTGCTCAAGGACCAACAGCAAAAGATAAGCTTTTTACAGCTCTCACACTTCTTTCATATATAACAATAAATGTTGGTGTGTTTAACCTTCTTCCGGTTCCGGCGCTTGATGGTGGCAGATTATTCTTCATATTTATTGAAATGATTAGAAGAAAGCCAATAAGCCCTAAAAAAGAGGGGGTTATTCACACAGTTGGTTTAGTATTATTACTTTTGTTTATGTTGGTTGTTTCAATCAGTGATATTATAAAAGTTTTTTAGGATAGTGAAATTTTATGAATAAACGTGCTTCAAGACAAGTTAAAATCGGCAATAAAGTAATTGGTGGCGGTGCACCAGTTTTAGTTCAGTCTATGCTTAACGTACCAAGTGAAGATTACGAAAAAAACTTGGAACAAACTTTGGCTTTAGAAAAAGCTGGTTGTGAAATTGTAAGAATGGCTGTGCCAAACCTTGAAGCAGTTAAAGTTCTTGGCAAATTAAAAGAAAATACTTCTGTGCCACTCGTTGCTGATATTCATTTTGATTATAAATTAGCACTTGAAAGCCTTGAGGCTGGTGTTGATAAAATCAGAATTAACCCTGGTAATATCGGTGATTTTTCTAATGTTGAAAAGGTAGCTTCTGCTTGTGCTAAAAGAAACGTACCAATAAGAATTGGTGTTAATTCTGGCTCTGTTGAAAAAGATTTGTTATTAAAGTATGGTGGTGCAACACCAGAAGCTATGGCAGAAAGTGCATTCCGTCATATTGAGCTTTTAGAAAAATGCGACTTTTACAATACAGTTGTTTCAATCAAATCTTCTGACGTAACAAAAATGGTTAAAGCTTATAGATTAGTTGCAGAAAAATGTGACTATCCTTTGCATTTAGGTGTTACAGAAGCGGGTACAGAGCGTGGCTCTCTTATTAAATCTTCAATTGGTATCGGTTCACTTCTTTTAGATGGTATTGGTGACACTATCCGTGTTTCTATTACAGACACACCAATTAAAGAAGTTTATGCTGGTTTTGACATTTTAAAAGCACTCGAATTACGTGTTGAAACCCCAAGAATAGTTTCTTGCCCTACTTGTGGCAGAACAAAAATAGATTTAGTTTCACTTGCTACGGAAATAGAAGAAGCGGTGAAAGATATTAAAAAGCCTATAAAAATCGCAGTTATGGGTTGTGCTGTTAACGGTCCTGGTGAAGCAAAAGAAGCTGATATCGGCGTTGCTGGCGGTAACGGCGAGGGGCTTATATTTAAAAAAGGCGAAATTCTTAGAAAAGTGAATGAAAAAGATATAGTTAGTGAATTATTAAAGGAAATCGAAAAAATATGAGCAATTTATTTTTAGATGTATTTGGGGAGTATATAAGCGACCCGAGATACAGAGATATGTTAAAGGATACAACTTTTACAGACCTTTACATACATAAAGAGGATTTGAAGTTAACAGCAAATCTTCATTTTAAAGAATTTAAGAATATTATGTGTCTTAAAGCAACTGCGAATGAAGTTAAAGTTGCTTTAAGATTTAAAATAGTTGAATTTAATTTCTATTTACCACCAGAAGCATTAGATTACAGTTGTTTCCCGATGCTTTTAAAGGTGTTAAAAGTTAACGTTCCACAAACAAATGGATTTTTAGATAATTCTGAATATACTTATGAAGATGATACTTTAACTATTAAATTTTTATCTGGTGGTTGCGATATATGTAAAAATGCCGCAGCAGACACATTTTTAGAGAATTATATTCTTGAGCATTTCAATAAAAAAATAACTGTTAACCTTGAAGGTGAAAACAGTTCAATGGATGATTTTATCAAAAGGCAAGAAGAAATTGATGCTGTTAACAATCCTGTTGTTGATATGTCACAACCGAAAGAAAGACGTGTTATCCCTGGTATTCCGCTTTATTTAGAAACAGCAACACCAATATTTGGTAACACTATTAAAAAAGACCCTGTTAATATGAAAGAAATTTCAGCAGAGGATGGCGAGGTTGTTGTCTGGGGTGACGTCTTTAAATTAGAAAGTAAAGAAACAAAAGACGGCAAACGTCTTATAATTGAGTTTAATATAACTGACTACACTTATTCTTATGGTGTTAAATTTTTTGATGAAAAAGAAAATCTTGAGTCTATTAAAAATAAACTTAAAGATGGATTAACAGTTATAATCAGAGGTACAATTATTTACGACGATTATAAGAAAGACTACATAATCCGTCCGAGAGCAATGTCAACTGTTCAGAAGTTTGAAACTACTGACGATGCAGAAGAAAAACGTGTAGAACTTCATCTTCATACAAATATGTCCGCTATGGATGCTATGAGTAGTGCAAAGTCGTTAGTTAAACGAGCAATCAGTTGGGGACACAAAGCTATTGCTATTACAGATCACGGTTGTGTACAAGCCTTCCCTGAAGCTTGTAACACAGCAAAGGGTTCAGGTATTAAAATCATTTATGGTTGTGAATGCTATCTTGTAGATGATTACAATTCAGATGGCACTAAAAAAGACGTTGAGGAAATTAAAAAGTCACAGAGCTATCACTGTATTTTACTTGTTAAAAATACGGTTGGTTTAAAAAATCTCTATAAACTTATTTCTGCTTCAAACTTAGAATATTTCTATAAAAGACCAAGAATGCCAAAAAGTCTTATTGAAAAACACAGAGAGGGCTTAATAATTGGTAGTGCTTGTGAAGCAGGTGAGCTTTATAGTGCGTTTCTTGAAAGAAAAAGTCCTGAAGAACTTGTTAAAATTGCAGAGTTTTACGATTATCTTGAAATTCAACCAAATGGTAACAACAGCTTTATGATCACTAAAAACGATGAAGAGTATGACAGAGTAAACTCTTTTGAAGATTTAGAGCAGATAAACCGCGAGATTATTGCTTTAGGTGATAAATTAGGTAAGAAAACAGTTGCTACTGGTGACGTTCACTTCTTAAATGAAGGCGATGCTAAATTCAGAGCAATTTTACAAGCGGGTCAAGGCTACAAAGATGCTGATAATCAGGCACCTCTTTATTTTAAAACTACAAAAGAGATGTTAGCAGATTTCGCTTATCTTGGTGAAGAAACTGCAAGAGAGGTTGTTATTACAAATACCAATCTTATTGCTGATATGATAGACCCTAATATCCAACCAATTCCAAATGGTACTTTCAACCCAGATGTTAAAGATGCTGAAGAAGATTTAACAAAATGTTGTTGGGACAGAGCAAGGGAATGGTATGGTGACGACTTACCAGAGGTTGTGTCATCACGACTTGAAAAAGAACTTCAGTCTATTATAAAGAACGGATTTGCTGGTCTTTATATGATTGCAAGACTTCTTGTTAAACATTC
>JAZNUL010000064.1:0-11176 GCA_045592285.1 Acutalibacteraceae bacterium | reverse complement strand
TAAACAAGGTTAAAGTAAAAAAAGGTGATATTTTCTTTATTGAAGCTGGAACGTTACACGCTATTGGTGGCGGTATTTTACTTGCAGAGGTTCAACAAAACTGCAATACTACTTACAGAGTGTATGATTACGGCAGATTAGTTGACGGTAAACCTCGTGAATTACACATTGAAAAAGCACTTGATGTTACAAATACACTTCCACCAGTACGTTCAGCAGAAGCAGAGGGTAAAGAAGAAGTAATTGGTGATGCAAAAGTTCAAAAGCTTTGCTCTTGTGAATTTTTTACTATGACTTCTTTAAAGCTTAATGGTAAGTATGAATACAACTGTGATAACAGTTCATTTTTATCTGTTTTAATTCTTGAGGGTAACGGCAGTATAACAGTAGATAATACTGCTGTAAGTGTAAAAAAAGGTGATAGCATATTTATCCCTGCAAATAGTGGTAAAGTTATGTTATCCGGTGAATTAAGCGCACTTTTAAGCACATTATAATAACATTTTATGGTGAGTTTATGTCATTATTAACAGCATTAAATTTAAAATTTGGTTTTGCTGACGGCGTCTTGTTTAAAGACGCCGCTTTTCAAGTTGAAGAAAATGACCGAATTGGACTTATTGGTGCTAATGGTACTGGTAAAACTACTCTTTTTAAGCTTATAACAGGGGAATATACTCCACAAGAGGGTGGTATTGTCCGTGGTAAAGATGTAAGAATCGGTTATATGGAGCAATATCTCGAATGCGAAGATAATTTAACTGTTTATGAGGAAGCGTTAAAAGTCTTTTCAGATGTTGCTAAAATGGAAATTGAACTTGAAGAGATTACTAAAAAACTTGAAAATAACAGTGATTTAACTTTAATTGAAAGACAGTTGCATTTAACTGAAGAAATCGAACGCCGTGATGGTCTTGTTTATAAAGCCAAAACTCGTTCTGCACTTATTGGTTTAGGTTTTAAAGAAAGTGAACTTGATTCACCAGTGAAAAATTTGAGTGGTGGTCAGCGTTCTAAGGTTTCACTTTGTAAATTGCTTCTTTCAAACGCTAATTTAATTTTATTGGATGAACCTACAAATAATCTTGATATCGACGCAATAAACTGGCTTGAAGATTTTCTCACAAAATACAAAGGTGCAGTTATTGTTGTTTCTCACGATAGATATTTTCTTGATAAAATTACTTTTCTTACAATGGAAATTTCTCACAAAAAAATTACTATGACTAAAGGTAATTATTCTGTTTTTCAAAAATTAAAAGCAGAAAGAGAATTGACTATTGAAAGAGAATACGAGAAAAATATTGCAGAAATCAAGCGAATTGAGGGTATAATTGAGCAACAAAAGCGTTTTAACCAGGAACGAAATTATATAACAATCGCAAGTAAAGAAAAGCAGATTGAACGAATTAAAGCAGATTTAATTGTGCCAGATAAAGCTTTAGCTTCAGTAAGATTTTCTTTTAATTCTGATATTCGTTCAGGCGACAATGTTTTAACTGTTTTTGATTTAGAAAAATCATTCCCGCAAAAGCCATTATTTAAAAACTTGAATCTTTCAATTAACAGAGAAGAGAAAATGTTTTTATTAGGTCCTAATGGTTGCGGTAAATCTACATTTTTAAAGATTTTAAATAAAGAAATTTCACAGGATAGCGGTATTATTAAATTTGGTACAAACGTTAAAATAGGTTATTTTGACCAGAATATTGATAAATTAAATAGTGATAAAACTGTTCTTGATGAAGTCTGGGATATGTATAAATTTATGGATCAGACCGAAATTCGTAGTGCTCTCGCTTTATTTTTATTTCGTGGTGATGATGTATTTAAAAAAGTGTCAGTTTTAAGTGGTGGCGAAAGAGCAAAAATCGCTTTACTAAAAATTATGCTCTCAAAGCCTAATTTCTTAATTTTAGATGAACCTACAAACCACCTTGATATTAACTCACGTGAAGTGTTGGAAGAGGCACTTTTAAACTTTGACGGTACTCTTCTTGTTGTTTCCCACGACAGATATTTTATAAATAAATTATCTAATAAAATTGTTCATTTAACTCACGATGGTGCAGTAAGCATTGATGGTAATTATGACGATTATTTGCTATTTAAAGAAAACAATCAAACACCAAAAGAAGAAGTAAAAAAAGAAACAACAAAAGTTAATACTTACAAATTACAAAAAGAACAACAAGCACTTGAAAGAAAACGTAATTCAAGAATTTCTAAAATTGAAAAAGAAATTGAAGAAAAAGAAGCTGAAATTGCAGAAATTCAAGGTCTTTTAGAATTACCTGAAACTTCGGCTGATTATGAAAAGTTGCTTGAATTAACTGAAAAATTTGATTTATCGAAAAATAAATTAGATGAGCTATATTCCGAATGGGAAGAATTGCAAGAATAATTTAAAAATCACTCGCATATATATTTGCGGGTGATTTTTTATGGATAAAAATAAAAAACAAGATTATTTAGTAAAAACTTTAATTTTTCAATTTGTTATTTGTGCTTTGATTTTTGGCTTTATATTTTTAATTAATTATTTTGATACACCAGCGTTTTCAGTTTTTAAAAATGAATTAATTTCAGAATTAAAGAAAAATATTACAAATGAAGAAGTTGAAGAAGCGTTTAAAAAAATAGAATCTTTTTCAGTTGATGATTTTATTCCAGTAGATTATAGTGATGAGTTGTTTAATGTTGAGATTTTAGGTGAAGGTGGCAAGGATGAAAAAATTAATAATGGAAATATTAATTATTCGTTTGAAAAATATAAATTAAATTATAAAATATTTAATCCAGTGATTAATGCAAAAATTTCTTCTGAATTTGGTGAAAGAATACATCCTATTAGTGGAGATACTGGGGTTCATAAAGGCATAGATTTAGCATTAAAAAAAGGGGAGCCAATCTATGCAATTTATGATGGAGAAATTATTGAGGCAGACTATGACCAATGGAACGGCAACTTCGTTAAAATAAAGCACGATAATGATATAATAAGTGTCTATTGTCATTGTGAAAAGTTACTTGTAAAAAAAGGTGCTGTGATTCGTGGTGGTGAAAAAATTGCCACAGTTGGTTCAACTGGTCAATCAACTGGTCCACATTTACATTTTGAATTAAGAATAAATAATATTTCATATAATCCTGCATTTGCTTTAAAGGATGCAATAAATGCAGTTTAAATTTAAAAATATTAAAATTACTATTAGTTTTACTTTTTTTGCATTAGTTTTATTGCTATTTATTTTTAGAAAAAATGATTTTTTGCATTTTACTTGTTTTTTTGCAATAATTCACGAGTTCGGACATTTATTTGCATTAAATAAATTTGGTGTTAAAATTTTGGAGTTTAAAATTTCATTGTTCGGCGCAAATATAAAAACCGAAAATTTCAAAAAAATCCCAATTAAAAGTGAAATTATAATATTATTTTCAGGACCGTTGATTAATTTAATTTTAAGTGTCGTGTTACATATTACGAATTTAATTATTAAAAATGTAAGTTTAAATAATTTGGTTTTAATTAATTTGTGTTTAGCAATATTTAATTTATTACCATTTTATAATTTTGATGGTGGCAAAATAGTTGAAATATTGTTAAAGAGTAAGTTTAACGAAAAGCTTTCTGAAACAATAATTTCGTGCATATCTTTTGCTGTTCTTATTCCGATTAGCGTGTTCTCAATTAATCTTTTTTTACAGAATTACAATGATTTCTATTTTCTTTTGGTTTCAGCATTAATGCTACTTACAATTATATTAAAAAAGTAACCATTTTCACTTGATAATTCTCCAGTTTTATTGTAAAATTATCTTGTATAATTTTATATAAAATTGGAGAATCTTTATTTATGTTACATAAGAAAATTGAAAGCATTTTACCCCTTGTTCAAAAGCCTGCGCGTTATACAGGTGGCGAATTAAATTCAGTAGTTAAAGACAAAAACAATGTTGATATTCGTTTTGCATTCTGTTTTCCAGATACTTATGAAATCGGTATGTCACATCTCGGTTTAAAAATTCTTTATGGTTTAATTAATTCTAAAGAAAATTATTGGTGTGAAAGGGTTTTTGCACCAGATACCGATATGGAAGAAGTAATGAGAAAAAATAATATTCCACTTTTCGGTCTTGAAAGTCACGACAGTTTAAAAGACTTTGATGCTGTTGGGTTTACTTTACAATACGAATTATCTTTTTCTAACGTTCTTAATATGTTAGATTTAGCTGGTATTCCAGTAAGAAGCGAAAATCGTGGTGATTCATTAAAGGATAACCCAATTATTGTTGCGGGTGGACCTTGTGTTGTTAACCCTGAGCCATTGGCAGATTTTATTGATTGCTTCCAGATTGGCGAAGGTGAAGAAATGATGATAGATTTTCTTGATTTATTAAATGAATATAAAAAGAAAAATGCATCAAGAAAAGAATTTTTAATTGCGGCTTCTCAGATTGAGGGAATTTATGTGCCATCTCTTTATTCAGTTGATTATAATGAAGATGGTACTATAAAGCAATATACCGCTAACGGTGGTGCGCCAAGTGTTGTAAACAAGCGTGTTGTTGCTGATTTAGATAATATTTATTACCCAGAAAACTTTGTTGTTCCTTTCGTTGAAGTTGTTCACGACAGGGTAGTTCACGAAATTTTCCGTGGTTGTATTCGTGGTTGCAGATTTTGTCAGGCTGGCTTCTGGTACAGACCAATAAGAGAAAAATCTGTTGATACAATCAGTAAACAAAGCCAGAAAATTGCTTGTGAAACTGGTTATGATGAATTATCTCTTTGCTCACTTTCAAGTAGTGATTACACAAAAATTACAGAATTACTTGAATCGCTTTTAAGTTGGGCTACACCACAAAAAATTAACGTTGCTTTACCATCTTTAAGAATTGACAATTTCTCAGATGAATTAAGAGAAAAATTAGCGCTTGTAAGACGTTCTGGTCTTACTTTTGCTGCTGAAGCTGGTACACAAAGACTCAGAAATGTTATTAATAAAAACATAACAGAAGAGGAAATTTTAGGCACTTGCAGAAAAGCGTTTGAAGGCGGTTGGACTGCTGTTAAATTATATTTTATGATTGGTTTACCAACAGAAACAAAAGAAGACGTTGTTGGCATTAATGAGCTTTGCCAGAAGGTTGTTGAAGAGTTTTACAGCAACCCAAATAAACCAAAAGGAAAAACAGTAAGTGTCAGTGCGGGTGTTTCTTCATTTGTGCCAAAGCCTTGCACACCATTCCAGTGGGAGCCACAGGATTCAAGAGAAGAAATTACTGCAAAACAACAACTTTTAAAAGAAACAGTTACTTCTAAAAAAATAACTTTCCGTTTCCATACAACAGACCAGATTTTCTTAGAAGCAATTTTTGCACGTGGTGACAGAAAGCTTTGCAAGGTAATTGAAACTGCTTGGAAAAATGGTTGTACATTTGACAGTTGGGATGATAAGTTTAAATATGACGTATGGATTGATGCATTTAAAGAATGCGGAATTAATACTGAGTTTTACGCTAATCGTCGTCGTTCTTATGATGAAGTTTTACCTTGGGACCACATTAATTCTGGTATTTCAAAGGAATTTTTAATTAAAGAAAACGAAAAAGCTAAAAAGGCAGAAACTTCAAAGCATTGTCGTGAGCAATGTAATGCTTGTGGTTCAAATAAATTAAACGGGGGTAAGTGTGATGCGCTCAGTAAGAATATGGTTCACTAAAAAAGATACCGCAAAATATATTTCACATCTCGATTTAACCCGTTGCCTTATAAGAGCATTCAGAAGAACTGATATTCCTCTTTGGTATACAGAAGGCTTTAACCCACATCCACACCTTGTTTTTGGTCTTTCTTTGCCTTTAGGTGTAGAGGGTGAAAACGAAATATTAGATATTCGTCTCGATGATGAAAGTTACCCAGATGAACGTGTTATTTCTGAATTAAACAGAGTAACTGTGCCTGGTATTGAATTTTTGAAAATTGATGCACCTTTTCAAAAACCATTGTTCATTACTTCAGGTCTCTATGAAATGATCATTTCTTCAAATAACGATGAAAGTATTAGAAATACGATATTAGAAAAAATCAACAGTAAAAATATTGTAATTCACAAAAAGACTAAAAAAGGCGAAATTAAAGAAATCAACGTTTCAGAACACCTTACTGAATTAGAAGTTCTTAAAGAGTCAGATAGCGAGTTGCATTTTAGTTTCATTTTACCGGCTGGTAATGATTTTACAATTAATCCAATTCAATTTAAAGATGCTTTAATTAGTGATTTTAGTCCGGAAAATATTAATTGGTCTATTGTAAGAAAAAAACTTTTAATTAAAGATGGCACAGAATTCAGATAATCTTTAATATGATTTCATATAATTTACAGGTGATTATTTTGAAAAAACTTGTAATTTTATGTGGGATGATTTTAATTTCATTTTCTGTTTCGTTATTCATTTTAAAATCAGATTTATTTACCGAGAGTACAAATAGTAATTTTAATAATAATGCTTTACCTGTTATTATTGTTGATGCTGGTCACGGTGGCTTTGATGGTGGTGCTACAACTGATGATGGAGTTCCAGAAAAAGGTATTAACTTAAATATTGCTTTATATTTAAAAGAATATCTCAACTTTTTCGGATTTCAGGTTGTTTTGACGCGTGACAGCGATATATCTACTGAAGATGAAGGTTTAAGCACTATAAGAAGTAGAAAATCTTCTGATTTACATAACAGAATGGCACTTATGGAAAAAACCCAGAATGCTGTATTTGTAAGTATTCATCAGAATCATTTTTCACAAAGTAAATATAGTGGTGCTCAGGTTTTTTATTCAAAAAATTTTAGTAGTGAAAGTTCAGGGTTAGCGGAGTCTATTCAGGAAAGCATAGTTTACTTTACTCAGCCTCAAAATAAACGCCAGATTAAGCCGTGTGGAACATCGGTTTATTTAATTTACAATGCGGTAAAACCTGCTGTGCTGGTAGAGTGTGGTTTTTTATCTAACAATGAAGAGGCAGAAAAATTGAAAACCGAAGATTATCAAAAGCAAGTTGCATTTTCTATTGCAACAGGAATTTTAAATTATTATGAAGGTCAGTGAAAATTATGGCTTCAAAACAAAAAACAGTTTATATATGTAGTAATTGTGGTTACGAATCAGCTAAGTGGTATGGCAAATGCCCATCTTGTAGTGAATGGGGTACTTTAAATGAAGAAATAGTAAAAACTGAGTCGAAAAGCACAAAAGCTACATCTTCTGTTATTAATAAAAGCTTGAATGTTTTAAAATTAGACTCAATAGATTCTTCAACGGAGTTCAGATTTAATACAGGTATTTCAGAGCTTAACCGAGTTTTAGGTGGCGGACTTGTAAAAGGTTCATTGGTTCTCTTATCTGGTGACCCAGGTATTGGTAAATCAACATTACTTTTGCAAATATGTAATTATCTTTCAAAAGATTTAACAGTTCTTTACGTTTCTGGTGAAGAATCAGCTTATCAATTAAAAATGAGAGCAAAAAGACTCGGTGTTAAATCAGATAATCTTTCTGTAATGTGCGAAACAGATGCTGAGATTGTTTGTGAATATATAAAATCAGCTAAACCTAATATTGTTATGGTTGACTCTATACAAACAATGAATATTTCAGAAATATCATCAAGCACTGGTAGCGTTACACAAGTCAGAGAATGTACTAATCTCTTTATGCAAACTTCTAAAAATAATGATATTTCTACAATTTTAGTCGGTCACGTCAATAAAGATGGTAACATTGCAGGACCAAAGGTTTTAGAGCATATTGTTGATACAGTTCTTTATTTTGAAGGCGAAAGAAATTATTCATACAGAATTTTAAGAGCAGCTAAAAACAGGTTTGGCTCAACTAATGAAATTGGTGTTTTTGAAATGACTGAAATGGGTCTTTCGCAGATTGAAAGTCCTTCAATGGCACTTTTATCTGGTAGACCAACTAATGTTTCGGGCACTTGTGTAACGTGTATGATTGAAGGCTCCAGACCAATTTTAGCTGAAATTCAAGGTCTTGCAACAACTTCTGGCTTTGGTAATCCACGAAGAATGTCAACGGGCTTCGATTACAACCGAATGGCAATGCTTATAGCAATTCTCGAAAAAAGAGCTGGTTATTTCTTTAGTAATATGGATTGTTATCTCAACATTGTTGGTGGTTTAAGAGCAGATGAACCAGCATCTGACTTAGCGGTTGCAGTTGCGCTTATTTCAAGTCTTAAGGATGCTATAATTGATAGTGAAACTATAGTTTTTGGTGAAATTGGACTTGCTGGTGAAATAAGAATGGTTAATAATTGTGAGCAGAGAATTAAAGAATCTGAGAGACTTGGTTTCAAGCGTTGTATTATACCAAGACAAAATATGAAAAAACTTAACAAAGCTTCATTTACTGATATCGAAGTTATTGGTGTAAGAAACGTTCGTGAAGCTTTTGAAGTAGCGGTTGAAAATGTGTAATACAGGTTTTAGATTTATTGAAAAAGCCAATTTGCCACAAAATGACGTGAAACATTGTGTTATTTCAGATGATGGTAAAAAAGCTATAGAATTTCTTAATAAAATTGGTATTGAAACCTTACAGGTTAAAAAGTCTTCTGAATTAGATAATGAAATTTCATCGCATACCGATTTATTATTTTCTTATTGTGGCGAAAAAAGAGCTGTTATTGCCCCAAATCAGACGATTTTAAGTAATAAGCTAAAAGAATTAGGGTGTAGGGTAGAGGTGGCTGAAATTGAGCCGTTTTCGCCTTATCCTAACGATATTTTGTTAAATTCAGCTATTATAAATAATCTTATTATATGTAAAGCAAACGCTACGTCAAAGCATTTGCTGAATTTTGCAGAACAGAATAATATGAATATTTTTGACTCAAAACAAGGTTATTCAAAATGCTCAATTTGTGTTGTCAATGAAAATGCAATTATAACAGAAGATAATGGTATTGCGAGATTGTTAAAAAATTCACAAATAAACGTTTTGAAAATAGAAGGTGGTTTTATAAACCTTTCAGAAAATCACACTGGTTTTCTTGGTGGTGCTTCTGGCAAGATAGGTAAAGATAAATTGTTCTTTAATGGTAATCTTAAAGAACATCAGAGTTATGATGCGATTATAAATTTCTTGAATTTATACAATGTCAAACCAATTTTTGATGAATCTTATAAACTTACTGATATCGGCTCAATTATACCTATAACTGAAAAAATCTGATTAATTTTGATTAAATCTACAAAGTTCTAAAAAAATCAATCGAATAGAAATTTTGCTCATTAGGTCTTGTTCATTTCAAAAATTTCTATTCGATGAGAAAGGTTGATAAATTTGAAGAATTCAAAGAATCCTGAGAAAAATGCCGCTGCAAAGCTTGGTTATACAGCAACAATGGTTGTAGTATCAGTTGCAATATTAATTTGTATGAAAAAATACAAAGATAAAGATTAAAGCTTTTAAATCAGATTTCTGATTAATTACAGTATTAAAGTTGTTACTTATAGCGAATTATATAAATAGATTATGATGTAAAAGCGTATTCTATTATATTGTTCTGGTTGTTAAATCCCATAAAATACACATTATTTACGCTTTTTTCTTTTAAACCCCTTACCCGACTTATACAAAATCTTTCTTTTGTATAAGTCGATATATAAAATTAAAATGAAGGATTTGGGTGCCCTTTTATTATGAAACGAGAAAATTTTAATAGTTTGCCACCAATTGCAGTAGAATTTCTAAATTACTATAGTGTTATTAAAAACTGTTCTGAGTTAACAGTTAACGAATACGCTAATGATTTGTCTACCTTTTTTAAATACATAAAAATTATTCGTGGACTTGTAGATAAAGAAACTCCATTTGACGAAATTGATATTTCTGATATTTCACTCGATTTAATATCTTCTATAACTCTCAATGATGCTTATATGTATCTGACTTATTGTAAAATTAACAGAAATAATAATGAGCGTACACGTTCGAGAAAAGTTTCTACATTACGAGCGTTTTATAAGTATTTATCAGTTCAGAAAAAGCTTCTTAAGGATAATCCCCTTCAGGAGCTTGAATCTCCAAGGATTAAAAAGGCTTTGCCGAAATACCTGACTTTAGATGAAAGTCTTTCACTTTTAAATTCAGTTGATGGCAAGTTTAAAGAACGCGATTATTGTATAATTACCTTGTTTTTAAACTGTGGTCTTCGTCTCTCAGAGCTTGTTTCTTTAAATTTAAGTGATATAAGAACAAATAATACCCTTACCGTTACTGGTAAAGGTAATAAAGAACGTACAATTTACTTGAATGATGCTTGTGTAGACGCAATAAACGCTTATTTACCAGTTCGTCCGGTAGATGGCGTTAAAGATAAGGATGCATTGTTTATAAGCCGTCAAAAAGGCAGAATAAGCCCTAAAACAGTTCAATATGTTGTTAAATCTACATTGGAAAAAGCTGGACTTGCTGATAGAGCTTTATCTACCCATAAATTAAGGCATACAGCCGCTACACTTATGTATCAGCACGGTAACGTAGATGTTCTTGCAATTAAAGAAATTTTAGGTCACGAAAATCTTAACACTACTCAGATTTACACTCACATAGTTGATGAACAGCTAAAAAATGCTGCAGAATCCAATCCGTTGAGTAATGTTAAAGCTCCCCGTTCTCCTAAAATTGAAAGTATAAAAACTGAAGATTCAGACGAATGAAAATAAATTGCCAAACAATTTGAAACAGATTACGTTAAGTAACGCTGAAATGATTATTGGTACAAATAAAACTAAGAATCTGAGACAATATTCTTTTATATTATTTTGTTTAAGATTATTTTGATATCCACCAATGCACGTTATTATATCTGTCGACATAATAATGGCTTCACTGCAGCATTTAATAAGTGTTGCTACCACTATTGAAACTGTAGGTACAACAATAAGTGACGAATAACAAAGTCCTTGTAATGAATAATTAAAAAATAAAAAACCAGTTGCCATTCCTGTTAATGTACCTATTATTGCAGGAGTGGCAATAATTATTGGTAACCCAACAGCAGATAATCCAGAAATAAAAGTTAAAAAAGGTGTAAACGAAAAAATTAATAAAGCATCAAAAAAACAGCCTAAAAGCCCCTCGCTTGAACG
>JAZNUL010000063.1:0-6025 GCA_045592285.1 Acutalibacteraceae bacterium | reverse complement strand
ATACCTAAAGCCTCTGCCTTTTTACAACAGGCAGAGGCGATTTGCAATTCACATAATTCTTCTTTTATATCTGTGGAGAATGACATAAACTACCTCAAAATTCTGACTTCTGGTGTAAGAGTAACACCTTTTTCTTTTTCTACTGTACTTTTTACAAAATCTATAAGTTTTAAAACATCACTTGAAGTTGCATTATCATAGTTGATAATAAACCCAGCGTGTTTTTCGCTGACTCTTGCACCACCGATTTGCTTACCTTTTAAATTGCACTCTTCAATAAGTGCACCAGCAAAATAACCTTCTGGTCTTTTAAAAGTGCTACCGGCACTCGGATATTCGAGTGGCTGCTTATCTTTTCTTCTGCCTAAAAGGTCAGACATTTTTTCTTTTATTTCTGCTTTATCTCCTTTTTTGAGACTGAATTCAGCACCAGTAATAATGTAGCCATTGTGTTCGTAAGCAGATGTTCTGTAGCCGAATGCTAAGTTGTCACCTAAAATCAAGCCTTCGTTACCTTCTTTATCTACGTGATAAACTTTAGTAACTACGTCTTTCATTTCGCCACCATATGCACCAGCATTCATAAATATTGCGCCACCAACAGAGCCGGGAATACCAAATGCGAATTCAAGTCCTGTGAGTGAATTTTCTAATGCAAAATTACAAAGTGTGCCGAGTTTTACACCAGCTTCGCAAAAAATAGTAGTTTCATCGAGCAATGTGATTTTGTTCAAATCATCGGCTATATGAATAACTACGCCATCTATACCATCATCACTTGCAAGAACATTACTGCCGTTGCCAAGTGTGGTGTAAGGGATATTGGAATTATTGCACTCTTTCAATATTTCGCTTAATGCGCTTACCGAATTTGGAGAAATAAGAAGCGGGCAGTTGCCACCAGTTTTAAAAGTTGTGTAATCTTTCATAGAAGCATTTTCTACAAAATTACATCCGAACAGGGTTGCTATGTTTTTAAGATTTGTAATGTTAATCACCATCATTCATCAAGAAGTGCAGCACCAATAATACCAGCATCGTTGCCTAATTGAGCAGGGAGGATTATTGTTTGTTTGTTAGAGTGAACGCTATAACGTTCTTCTGTTATGTAGCCTCTTATAGGACGGAGAATTTTTTCACCCTGACCACTGATGCCGCCACCAACGCAAATAATTTCTGGTTGAAGTGCATTGATGATATTAGCAATACCAACAGATACATAGTAAAGATATCTGTCAACAACTTTTTTAGCTGTTGCATCGCCTAAATCGAGTGCCTCAAAAATTGTTTTACCTTCAACTTTGTTTAAGTCGCCGTCACAGGTTTTCCAGAGAAGGCTTGTTTTATTGTTTTGCATTGCTTCAACAGCCTGTGAAACGAGTGCAGTAGCAGAAGCGTATTTTTCCCAACAACCTTTTCTGCCACAGTTACATTGAATACCATCAACGTTTATAACCATATGACCCATTTCACCACCGCAGTAGTTAGAGCCACGAATGATTTTACCATCAATTATAATACCACTACCAACACCTGTGCCAAGAGTAACAGCAACGAAATCTTTAACGCCGTTACCACAGCCTGCAACTGCTTCACCTAATGCAGCACAGTTAGCATCGTTTTCAAGATAAACTGGTTTTTTAAGTCTTGCTTCAAGCATTTCTTTTGCTGGAACGTTGTTGAACTGAAGATTGTTTGAAAATTCAATTTCACCAGTTGCTTTGTTTACAGAACCAGGTGTGCCGATACCAATTGATGTTACTTCATCAATAGAAATACCAGCGTCAGCTATTGCCATTTCAACAGATTCTTTAATTGAATCAAAAATTTCTGGAGCAGGTCTCGGTGCACGGGTTTTTACCTTGCCACGACCAACGATTTCATTTTTTTCATTAAGAACACCTGTAGCGATATTTGTACCGCCAAGGTCAACACCTATTCTATACATAATTATATACCTCCGAAAAGTTTTTATTACATTTATTTATACTATATATAATATCAGACAAAATCAGAACCAGAGTTCAAGCTCAGTTGGTGGCATATCAAAGTCCTCCATACCAACTCTTTGTAAGAACTCTTTTGCAGCATTGTAGCCCATCTTTTTCTGACGGTTATTCATAGCTGCGATTTCTATTATAATTGAAAGGTTTCTACCTGGTTTAACCGGAACAACAGTTGCAGGAACTTTTATGCCTAAGATTGTAGCGTAAACGTCTTCTGTTCCTAATGTGTCATAAGATTTATTTGTATCCCATTGCTCAAGTTGAATAACCATATCAATTTTTTCAGTAAGCTTAACAGCACCAATACCGAAGATGTTTCTTGCATCAACAATACCAGGACCACGTAATGCAACGAAGTGACGGCTGTTGTCTGGTGCAGAGCCAACGAGTGATTTTGAAGAAACTCTTTTAATTTCAACCTCATCATCTGCAATAAGACGGTGACCACGTTTTATTAATTCAACGGCAGTTTCACTTTTACCAACTGCACTGTCACCAACAATTAAAATACCTTCACCATAAACTTCAACTAAAACACCGTGACGTGAAATTCTTTCAGCCAATTCTACACCAAGGTAAGAAATGATGGTAGACATAATTTCAGACGTTGTTTCGTTGCTCTTTAAAAGTGGTACTTCATATTGTTCAGCAAGTTGTAAAAATATCTCGGGAATTTCAATTCCTCGTGTTACTATAACAGCAGGGGGCTTTAATTCAAAAAAATTACGAAGACGCGCCTCTCCTGTTTCTTTGTCTAACTCTTTTAAATAGTCCATTTCGCCAAGACCTAAGAACTCAAGTCTTTCAGGGTCGAAGTGTTTACTATATCCTGCAAACATAAGACCAGGTCTGTTTACGTCCTGTGAACGAATAAGAAGCTCTTCTTGTGGTTTGTTGGGCATAAAAACTACCTCTAAACCATTATCGTGAATAAGCTTTGCTAAAGCAACAGTATATTTACCTGCCATTCTTATCACTCCTATAATGAAATGTGTAGACACATACACATACATTATATAATAACAAATCGAAAAATCCAATAGTTATTTTAAAATTTGCTTAATTTTTGCAAAAAAACATTATAAATTGTCTTAAGAAGCATTTTTTAGTGGTTTAAAAGCCTCGCTTTTATTCAAAATGACATATTTTAAGAAAATGCTTGACTAATAAAATTGCTTGTGATATACTCATTACACCTCTCGGAGGGTTCTTTTTTTGTGCCCTAATTTAAGAGAGGGAGGCTAATCAGAAAATGGAGGTGCCGTTCGTGAGAGTTAAAATTACACTTTCCTGCACAGAATGTAAACAACGCAATTACAACACTATGAAGGAAAAGAAAAACAACCCGGATAGGTTGGAGATGAAAAAGTACTGCAGATTCTGCAAGAAACACACTCTCCACAGGGAAACAAAGTAAGGAGGTAACTTATGGCTGACGAGAAAAAAGTAACTGATGCCGAGGTTGCCGAAAAAAAGGCGAAGAAAGCTGATAATAAGAAGGCTAAAAAAGCTCCTTCTAAATTCAGCCCAAAGAATATCGGTAAAGGTATTGTTCGTTTCTTTAAAGACCTCAGAGGTGAAACAAAAAAGATTGTTTGGCCAGATGCTAAGATGGTTGTTAAAAGTACAGGCGTTGTACTTGCAACAGTTCTTATTCTTGGTGCAGGTGTCTGGATATTAGACTTTGCTGTTTCAGGTGGTATTTCTGCACTTAACAATGCAGCAAATGAAACTGAAGTTGTAACAGAGTCTTCTTCTGAAGAAGAACATGATCATGAACATGACCATGACGAAGAAGAAACAACAGAAGACGTAACTGCAGAATAATCTTTATTATTTCGGAGGTGCACTATGGCTGTCGACGCAAGATGGTATGTTATTCATACCTATTCAGGTTACGAAAATAAAGTAGCAGGAAACATCGAAAAAATTGTCGAAAACCGTAAAATGCACGATAAAATTCTCGGAGTATGCATTCCACTTGAAAAAGTTGTTGAAGTTAAAGACGACAAAACAGTTGAAGTAGAGAGAATGGTTTTTCCGGGTTATGTTGTTGTTAAATTGGCGGTTGAGTATGACGATGATAACCAGCCTCAGGTTCCAAATGAAACCTGGCATGCTATCAGATACACTCGTGGAGTTACAGGCTTTGTAGGTCCTGAAAGCAAACCAGTACCACTTACAGAACAAGAAGTAGAAAAACTTGGTATTGAAACAAAAGTGGTTGAAGTTACTTACGATGTAGGTGATATGGTCACTGTTACAGATGGTCCGTTCGAAGGCTTCTCAGGTGTAGTTGAAGCACTCGATACTGACAAGAATATGGTAAGAGTTACTATTTCTATGTTTGGTAGAGAAACTCTTGTTGAGTTCCAACTCAATCAAGTACAGAATGCAGTAGAATAAACTGCAAAAATTAATTTGGTAACGAGCGTTATTTAACGCTGTTATATGCGACATTTTGTCGCGTGTGGGAGGAGCAAGGCGAGCTTCTTGTTCCGCCATACCACGAATTTTGGAGGTGCAAAACATGGCTCAAAAAGTTGTAGGTCTTATTAAATTGCAAATTCCCGCTGGTAAAGCAACTCCGGCACCACCTGTTGGTCCTGCATTAGGTCAACACGGCGTAAACATTATGGCGTTCACAAAAGAATTCAATGAACGTACAAAGAACGACATGGGTCTTATTATCCCAGTTGTTATCACAGTTTATGCAGACCGTTCTTTCACATTTATTACAAAGACACCACCTGCTGCTGTTCTTATTAAGAAAGCATGTGGTATTGAAAGCGGTTCAGGTGTACCGAACAAAACTAAAGTTGCAACAATTACCGGAGAGCAAGTAAGAAAAATCGCAGAGCAGAAAATGCCTGACTTAAATGCAGCAGATATCGATGCAGCTATTTCAATGGTTGCTGGTACTGCACGTAGCATGGGCGTTACTGTTGTTGATTGATGCTCCCGGGTGGGAGGAAATTCCGATTTAACCACTCTATAGGGAGGAAATAAAAGACTATGAAACATGGTAAAAAATATGTAGAGAGCGCAAAACTCGTAGATAGCACAAAGCTCTATGACGTAGCAGAAGCTCTCGAACTTGCAGCAAAGACTGCAAGTGCTAAATTTGATGAAACTGTTGAGATGCACATTCGTCTCGGTGTTGACTCACGTCATGCTGACCAGCAGGTTAGAGGCGCAGTTATCCTTCCCAACGGTACAGGTAAAAAAGTACGTGTTGCTGTTTTCGCAAAGGGTGATGCTGCTAAGGCTGCTGAAGCTGCAGGTGCTGACATCGTTGGCGATATGGATCTTCTTGAAAAGATTCAGGGCGGCTTCATGGATTTCGATGTTTGTATTGCAACACCTGATATGATGGGCGTTGTTGGTCGTCTTGGTAAGGTTCTTGGTCCCAGAGGTCTTATGCCCTCTCCCAAGGCTGGTACTGTTACTCCCGATGCTGCTAAGGCTGTTGAAGAAGCTAAAGCAGGTAAAATCGAGTACCCTCTTGACAAAACAAACATCATTCACTGCCCCATTGGTAAAGCTTCCTTTGGTGGCGCAAAGCTTGCTGAAAACGCAATGACTCTTCTTGATGCTGTTATCAAGGCTAAACCCGCAGCAACAAAAGGTACTTACATCCGTTCATGTGTTGTAGCTTCAACAATGGGCCCCGGTGTTCGTGTTAATGCTGCTAAGCTTGCTACAGGTGCTTCTGTAGAAGAATAAAAAATACTTGACATACTTTAATTGGTGTGTTATATTACTTGTGCTGTTCTAAAGACAGCAGGTGCAAATTTGTTTAATGGTTCGACCGCCTGCCGAGGAATGCATTAATTCTTGATAGTTTTTATTGAGTTTTTATGCCCTTCTCGTGCTATGCGGGAAGGGCTTTTCAACTGGCAAAAAGGCAATGAATTAATTTATTCGGAGGTGAATTAGTTTGCCAAGTGCTAAAATTTTAGAAGCAAAAAAAGCAGAGGTTGCTGCAATCGCTGAGAGACTTCAGGGTGCATGTGCAG
>JAZNUL010000062.1:0-35099 GCA_045592285.1 Acutalibacteraceae bacterium | reverse complement strand
ATTTCTTGTTCCCTTTGATTTTCCATTCCATATTGCTATGCCATAATCACAAGCTTTAATCATAGCTTTATCTTTTTCAGCGTGTGCACAATATCCGTGTTTATCACTATTAATATTAACCACTTTCCAGTTACCAAGGTTTACTCTTTCTTTCTCACAAGATGTAAATATAGTAACTTTTTTATAATTTAGCTGTTTTAATAAAGCTTGAACAGTTGTATCAATACCATAGCAATCACCTATGAGTATATCGTGCTTTTTATTACAAATCTCTATTATTTTGTTTGTCGCTTCTCGTGGTAGTTTGCTTATTTCTTTACTGCCAGATATAAATACTTTCATTTTTGCCTCCTATATTATAGATGTCTATCACTTGCTTTATCATAACTCAAACTTTGCGATAAATCTGGTGCACAAATTATTTGTCCCTTGCATTTTTGAACTGCTCCAATTTTGCAAGGGACTTTTTTATGTCCTGAAAACAGTACATAACATTTTGTATTGTATATATAACAAATAAAAAGAAGGTGTACAATTTTTGGGATGCATCGTTTGTTATAATCAGTATGTGTATAAATGAGCTTTAGTGAAATGTATTTTATTCAGGAGGTTTTTATGAGTAAGAAAGATAGCAAAAAAGATGTTTATTCAGGGCAATTATCATTGTTTGATGATTTCTTCAGTAGTCTTACAATCAATGAGGGAGAAGTAAGCTTTGATGAATTAAACAGGGTAATCGGTGAACTTAATAAAATAAAAAATAGAAAAAAGGTCGAGGAAGAAAAAAGAAAGCGCGAAAAGAAACAAGAAGAAGCATTAAAGAAAGCTCAGGCAAAAAAAGAAGCAAGAGATAAACATATTCGTGATGTAACAACAATGGATTTGCCACTTGATTGGGAAAATGTGTTTAATTCAGATTCCCGTACTGAAGGTATTCATGTTGAAAGTATATCTGACGGGTTAATTAAATCGCTTTCTGTGTTGGGGCGTGTTGATATCGAATATATTTCTGCAATAACCGGTGAAGATTATAAAACTGTTATATGTGCTTTAAAAGGTTCGATTTTTCAGAATCCTGACACCTGGAATGAATGCTTTTACAAGGGATGGGAAACCTCTGATGAATATCTTTCAGGTAATCTTATGCGAAAATGGCAAAAAGCAAAGGACGCAAATGAGAAATATAATGGATATTTCAGTGATAATCTTAAAGCAATAGAGGCTGTATTGCCACCGACAGTTGCAACTAAAGATATTTATATAACACTTGGTTCTCCGTGGGTACCTACTGATATTATAGATGATTTTATTGAGCACATATTCAAAAAGAAGCATGAGTATTGGCACAATGGTGAGAATGTTTATGCAGTAAAGCATGATGAGATAACAGGTACATGGGAGATACCGTTTAAAACAAGATATTATCACAGTGTTACTGATACGAAAACATATGGTACAGACAGACTTGAGGCATTATATATACTTGAGAGAACGCTTAATATGAAAAGTGTTGCAGTAACTGATGAAGTTAAGTGTCTTGCAAATGCCTCTGGTAAAAAACGTGTTGTGAATAAAGAAGAAACAATTCTTGCAATTGAAAAACAACAAAAAATGATTGAGGAGTTTCAAAAATGGGTTTGGAAAAATAAAGAGCGTAAAGAAAGACTAGAAATAATTTTTGAAAATAATTTCAGTTGTATAAGACGACGTATTTTTAATGGTTCTTTTCTTGATTTTCCGAATATGTCGCAGGATATAAAGCTTTATCCATATCAAAAAAATGCTGTTGCACGAATTCTTTTTTCTCCCAATACGTTGCTGGCTCACGATGTTGGTAGCGGGAAAACCTATATTATGATTGGCGCTGCTATGGAACTAAGACGAATGGAAATTTCAAAGAAAAATCTTTTTGTTGTGCCAAATAATATTGTTGGTCAATGGCGTGATATTTTCAAGGCAATGTATCCAACAGCAAAATTGCTTGTAATAGAGCCTAAATTGTTTACACCAGCTAAACGTGAAAAAATGCTTGAAAAAATGCGTGACGAAGATTTTGATGGCATTATTATGGCGTACAGCTGTTTTGAGCAAATTCCGCTTTCTCAGAAATTCTATATGGCTCAACTGCAGGATGCACAAGAGCGCATACGAGAAATGGTTAAGGATAGTAAGAAAAATACCCGAAGGCTACAAAATCAAAAAGAAAAAATCGCAAAGAAATTATCAGAGCTTTCAGCTACACTTAATATGTTGTCAAATGATATATATTTTGATGAGCTTGGTATTACCCGTCTTTTTGTAGATGAGGCTCATAATTACAAAAATGTGCCAATAGAAACAAAAACGGATAAGGTTTTAGGTATATCGGGTGCCGGCTCTAAAAAATGTACCGATATGCTTAACAAAGTGCGAATGATACAAAAAAATGGTGGCGGTGTTATTATGGCAACGGGTACACCAATTACGAATTCTATAACTGATGCATTTGTGATGCAGAAATATTTGCAGAATGGTGAGTTAGGACTTCTTGATTTACAGAATTTTGATAGTTGGATTGGTATGTTTGCCGAAAGGGTAACTGAATTTGAAATAGATGTAGATACTTCAAGTTATCGTTTAGCAACTCGTTTTGCAAAATTTCATAATCTTACAGAACTAACGTCACTGTTTTCACAGATAGCAGATTTTCACCAATTAGACGAAACAAATGGCATACCAGAATTTGACGGTTATACCGATGCCCTTATCGCCAGAACACCTGAATTTGCAGATTATCTTAAAGAAATATCTCATCGTGCCGATGATGTAAGGCAGGGTCTGGTACAAAGAACTATGGACAATATGTTAAAGATTACTACAGATGGCAGGAAGGCAGCACTTGATTTACGCCTTGTTTCTCCAAATGCAGGTTTTACATATCAGTCAAAGGTTGCGCGTTGTGTAGAAAACGTATTCAGTATTTATCAGAAAACAAGTGGAACACAACTGATTTTTTGCGATTCATCTACTCCGAAGGCAGGATTTAATGTGTATGACGAAATAAAGGGTTTGCTTTCATATATGGGAATACCGATAAATGAGATTGCTTATGTGCACGATGCTACAACCGAAGCTAAGCGCAGTAAATTATTTGATATGATGCGTCGGGGCGAAATTCGTGTGCTGATAGGCTCTACATTTAAACTCGGTATTGGTGTGAATGTGCAGGACAAGCTTATAGCAATACATCATCTTGATGTTCCTTGGCGCCCCGCCGATATGACTCAGCGTGAAGGGCGAATTCTACGTCAGGGTAATGAGAATTCTAAGGTGTATATTTATCGTTATATTACTGAAGGTAGTTTTGATGCTTATTCGTGGCAGCTTCTTGAAACAAAGCAACGTTTTATAACAGGCTTGCTTTCGGGTTCATACACTGAACGAGATGGTACAGATATCGAGGATACAGTATTAAATTATGCAGAAGTAAAAGCACTTGCAGTAGGCAATCCGCTTGTAAAAAAACGAGTAGAAACTGCGAACGAACTCTCAAGATATCTTGTTTTGCAACGAAAACTTGTAGAAAGTCGCATCCGGCTTGAAAAAGAGCTTTTTGAATTGCCGGCTCAGATTACATATCAGAAAAGTCTGATAGAAAAAGCAAATAATGACAACGAGTTTTATAAATCTTATAAAATGACCTTGCCTGTAGCAATTACTACTGCTCAAAAAAATGCAGAGGCATCTGAACGAAAAAATATAAGAGAAATAATTTTTGATGGTGTTCGAGAAAATGAATTGCAAAAAGAAGAACGTAATCTGATTGTTTATCGTGGTTTTCAGGTGGTTCTGCCAGCAAATATGAGAAGAGAAAAACCATTTATCTGGCTACAGAGAACAGGAAGGTATTATGTGGAGCTTGGAGATACTGAGGTTGGTGGACTTATTCGTATAGATAATTTTCTTGATAATTTTGAAATGCATATTGATAAATTAAATGTCAGACTTGATGAACTGTCGGAAAGAAATGTGCATATCAGTTCAGAACTCGAAAATAAAAAAAGTTATACGGAAAAAATTGAAGAACTTACTACTGAATTAGAAAAACTGGATAAAGAATTAGGAGTGAATAAAAAGTGAGTAAAGAAAAAGAAATCAAAAATGCTAATATTCCACAAATGAATGTCAACCGCCTTATTGATGAGTTGACACCCGCTTATTGTAATATAATAAATGCTGGTTTACCTATAAAAGTGTTTCCGTCTGTTATGTTGTGGGGACCACCAGGTGTAGGTAAATCACAGGCAGTCAGGCAATTAGGTAAAGAAATTGAAAACTTGACAGGTAAGAAAGTACACATAACCGATGTTCGTCTGTTATTATTCAATCCGATTGATTTACGTGGTATTCCTACATCCAATGAAGATAAAACTCTTGCAGTCTGGTTAAAGCCGCAAATTTTTCAAATGGATGATAGTCCTGATATTGTTAATATTTTGTTTCTTGATGAAATTTCGGCGGCACCACAGTCGGTACAAGCGGCGGCTTACCAGATTACCCTTGACCGTGTAGTTGGTGAGCACAAACTCCCCGAAAACTGTATTGTTATTGCTGCAGGTAACAGAACAACCGATAAATCTGTTGCTTTTAAAATGCCTAAGGCTCTTGCAAACCGTCTTTTACATATTGAGGTTGAAGGTAGCTTTAAATACTGGAAAGAATGGGCCATACGTTCTGGTGTAAATGATAAGGTAATAGGTTTTTTATCTTTCCGTCAGCAACACCTTATGACTTTTGATTCTGGTAGCGATGACCTTGCTTTTGCTACACCACGTGCGTGGGAAATGGTAAGTAATATTTTAAATCTTGTCAATTCCGATGTGGATAAAATGTATTCACTTATTGCGGGTGTTATTGGTACAGGGTTAGCAATTGAATTTCGTACGTGGTCTAAGGTTTATGAGGATTTACCAGATTTGGAAGATATTTTTGATGGAAAACAACCGCCGCTCCCTACTGGTACTGATGCAATGTATGCACTTTGTGCCGCAATGACTGCGTATGCAAGAGAGCACAAGGATGATATTCGTCGTATTGCGAATTCGGTGCAGTATGCGAATCGTATGCCTCCGGATTTTTCTACTGTGTTGTTCAAGGATTATATGTATATAGAAAAGGATTTTCGTGCAAAGCTTCTGAATATTCCTGAATTTTCTCAATGGCTCTCATCGAAAGGAAGGTTATTACATGGAACTGTCTGATGAAAAGATACGTGAATATATGAAACGGTTACTGTTATCAAGAATGCGAATTCTTTGCAATCATGGATTTTATGGTCTTTTACTTATGCATATGATTTATTCTATCGATGAGGGTGCCAATACTGCATATACGGATGGGGAACGTATTGCTTTTGGTCCTGAATTTCTTGAAAATCTTTCTGATAGTGAACTGGATTTTGTCATGATGCACGAAATATTACATGTCGTACTTCAGCATTGTTTTCGCGGTAAAGAAAAAGATAATGAGAGGTATAATATTGCAGCGGATATAGTGATAAATTCAAATATTATGTTAGAAAATGGTGGCAATCCAAGTAGTATTACTCTTTCAAAATACGGAGAGTCTATGCATTTGGCACCTGATGGTAAAGAGGGTCATCTATATACTGCTGAAGAGGTTTACGAAATGCTTCCAAAAAGGAAATCAAAATCAATACCAGGTTCAGAAAATGGCGGAGCAGAAAAAGGCAGAGCAAAAAAAGAACAAGCAGAACGAGCAGATGGAATGGCACTTCCCAAAAGATGGGACGACCATTCGAAGTGGGGAAGGTTTGAAGAAGATAGCGTTCTCAGAGATGTGTGGGTAAAACAGTTTGCTGAGGCTTGTGAAGCGATTTCTGTTCGAGACAATTCTAATTCGCGCGGAACTCTTCCAATGTTTGCAAAAAGAATGCTTGAAAAACTGACAAAGCCACAGACAGACTGGCGAAGTATTCTGAATGATTTCATTCAGGAGGAAGTAAATGATTATTCTTTTTCTCCGCCTGACAGACGCTTTCAGGAGAGTCCATTTTTCCTCCCGGACTTTAATGAAAAAGGCAAAGTTGATGAAGTAACCGACATTTTGTTTATGGTTGACACATCTGGGTCTATTTCTGATAAAATGATGACAGCGGCGTATTCTGAGGTTAAAGGTGCTATTGACCAATTTAACGGAAAACTATGCGGATGGCTTGGCTTTTTTGATGCAGCTATTATTAAACCTAAACCGTTTTCAAGCTTCGAGGAGTTTATTGTAATAAAACCTGCAGGTGGGGGCGGAACAGATTTTCAAATAATTTTTGAATATGTTCACAAACACATGCAGGATAATCCGCCTGCCAGTATAATTATACTTACTGATGGGTATGCTCCTTTTCCAAAAGAGGAATTGGCAAATGGCATACCGGTGTTATGGCTTATAAATAATGAAGATGTTGACCCGCCTTGGGGCAAGGTTGCGAGAATAAAGGTGTGAAATATTTGTGGGATTAATAAAAGAGTATGTAAGTAGAGAAGTTGTAACAGATAGCAATTTTGTTTATAACACGGGGTATAGATCGATTTTAAATGGTAATGTCGTAGAAAAAGTGTATTACGATACTACTCTGATAGGTATAATCGAAAATAAAGAGTGTGTTGTTTTACCAAATGAATTTTGCGGTAAAAAATTAGTTTGTGTCTATCCACTTAAGGTTTATGATATATGTGAAAGACTGAAACTTGAGAAAAATAAAATTACAAAAATACCGATAAAGGATAAGCCGAAAACGTGGCATACATTTGAAGGTACTTTGCCAGATAGTGACTATTTAACAGAAACGCTCAATACAATAAAAAAAGTTATACTTGATAATACTTCATTGGAAACCGGCTGTTTTAAAAATGGTTTATTAGAATCGGCGACTTTTAATAAAACTCCGCCTGTAATTCCACAAGAATGCTTCGCTGGTTGTAAAAATCTTAAAAGTTGCGTGTTGACGAATGGGGTTAAAAAGATAGGGTTTAAAGCATTTGAAGGGTGTTCAGCATTGAAGAATATTGATTTACCCAATTCTATAACTAATATATGTGAAAGAGCTTTTTGTTCTACAGGCATTGAGTATGTAGTTTTACCCAAAGAAATAAGCCGAATAAAGAAGTTGAGTTTTGGTAATTGTGTTAATTTGCAAATGGTTATAATTCCGCCAAGTGTCAATTTTATACATCCTTCGGCATTTAAGGGTAGCCTAAATGTGATTTTAGTTTCTTGTGAAAATTCTTATATAAAGCGGTTCGCATATAAAAATAGCATTCCATTTATTTCGTTGGAAAGTTTATTTAACAGAGATGGTATTTAAATGCGTGTTTTACATCCCAAAAACAGTACATAACATTTTGTATTATATGAGTGTAAAAAGAATTTCGGGAGGTAAAGATATGGTATTTTATAAGATTGATGCAGTAAGTGAAGATGTTGAAGAAAAGTTTGAGTTATCAAACAGACGCGCTCAAAGAAATTTTGCGGAAGAGCTTGCAGAAAAAAGTGAAACATTTTACAGAAAAAGTAAAGGGAACTGTTTTGCTTTTGTAACTAATATACGCGATGAAAAAATCAGCTTTGGAATGTTGATGCGTGTAAACGGAGATGAAAAAAACTGGTTTGAAAAATACGAAAAGTTATTACCATTTAAACTTAAAAATATTGAGTTTGAAGAAGTCACATTCAGAAATATATTATCTACGCTCAAAAATGCATGTCATTCATCTTACATATTCGATGATGAACATATTCTTGATGATTTTGAAATCAATGATATATCAGGCTATGGCAGTATTGTTTATGGTGAAAATATAATTGAAGATGCTTTATCAAAAGAAGCCGTTTTTAAAATTGCAGAGCAAAATCTTGTTAGTGGAACATTAACACCAGAGCTCAATAGAATTTATTCTGAAAATTCACCAAGAAAATTCAAAGGTCACCCTGTGCACTATATTGTGAAAAATGACAGTAACGATTCAAGAAAAGAAATTTACAGAACTTTATTAGCGGCACTTTATAACAATAACAGAATACAAAATAAAAGGTATTGCTTTATAGATTTTGATTCTGATAGCCGTGTTAATACAAAGTCGCTTGAAACACATTATAAAATCAATGTAGGTGGTGCTATTGTAATCCGTTACGAGACCGATGTTGATTGTACAGGCGAATACAACAGTCGTGGATGTGATGTTATTTCAAAAATCTGCGAGGTTGCAAATAAATATAAAAACAACGTTTTAACTGTTATATGCCTTCCTGTTGCAAGTACTAAAATAAAAGAGGAGTTTTTATTGCATTTTGGCTCTACTGCTTTTATTGAGCTTTATGAAGACGTTGTATTTAAAGATCAGGCGCAAGAATATTTAAAGTACAGGGCAAAGCAAGTTAAAATTAAAAGCGATAAAAAATTAACCAGTTTGTCAGATGATATGAATAAAGGCTACACCGCTACCGAATTAAACAGGATATTTGATGAATGGTACAACCAGAAGCTTCGTAGCACAGTTTACCCAGAATATAAAGAAGCAATAGCGGCTAAAGCAAAAGTAAAAAATGAGAAGCCTAAAGGCAGTGCTTACCAACGATTGCAGGCACTTGTTGGCTTGAGTGAAGCGAAAAAAGTGATGGACCAGGCTTTGAATTTCTACAAAGCACAAAAATTATTTGCTGACAGGGGCTTTACAGATGACCACCCTGCAATGCATATGATTTTTACAGGTAACCCAGGAACTGCCAAAACAACAGTAGCTCGTCTTTTTGCCCAGATAATGAAAGAAAATGGTTTATTAAGTAAAGGTGATTTATATGAAGTCGGCAGAGCAGATATTGTTGGGCAATATGTCGGACAAACTGCACCACTCGTACAAAAGGCATTCAAAAAAGCAAAAGGCGGAGTGTTATTTATAGATGAAGCGTATTCTCTTGTTGATGAAAGAGATGGCCTTTATGGTGACGAGGCGATTAACACCATTGTTCAGGAGATGGAGAATAACAGAGAAGATATGGTGGTTATTTTTGCTGGTTACCCCGATAAAATGGAAGGCTTTTTAAATAAAAACCCAGGACTTCGTTCAAGAATTGCTTTTCACATACCATTTGAAGATTATACTTCAGAAGAACTTTGTGATATTGCAAGGCTTATCGCTTCTGATAAAGGTGTGAAATTATCAGACGATGCTATGAAAAAGTTGGAAAATATATTTGAATCAGTAGTTTTTACAGAAGATTTCGGCAACGGAAGATTTGTAAGGAATATCCTTGAGAAAGCCAAAATGACACAAGCCGGCAGACTCGTGTCAATGGATTTAAGTGAAATAACTGACGAAGATATAATCACACTCTGTGAAACTGATATTGAAGAGCCTGAAATAAACCCAAATAAGCAATTACAAAGAATAGGCTTTGCAGTATGAAAGCTATAATAAAGAATTTAAGCATTGAAGAGAATGGTGTTAAAACTGCCGATATAACATTCGATAGTTTTTGCACTGTTCTCAACAGTGTAGGTAACGAAATAACACTTGAAATAATCAAATTGCTTACGGGTATTGGAGCAACTGAAAAATCGTTTGTGACAGTTCGTTTTATAGCAGAAGTGGAGCTTGTTGAAAATTATTATATTACTGGTTATAAGAAAAAGAATTCTAAAAACTGGGTTGTATCTGTAAGTAAAAATAACAGTGATGGTGATTACACAGATGAATATTTTTCACTTTTAAAAAAATCGGTGGAAGAGACTTTTGTAACAAGCTTTGAATATAAAAGTAAGCAGAACTATCCGTTAAGATTGGCTTTTTATAAAGATAGTAAATATTACTTCAAAGGGCGTTTTTCAGAAATGACAAATGGAGTAGGTGTAACTCGTTCTTTTCAAGCTTTTTTAAGTAGTTTTATAAAAGATTTTGAACCCGAACAGATAAACCAAGAAAAAGATTTGTGGCTCAATTTAAAAGAAAATGGCGAATTTGTTATTACAAAAGGTGAAGCGGGAGAAGAAACAACTGATTTTTCAGAAGATGATTTCTTAAAATATAATCTTCTTTGCTTTATGGAGCTTGTTATTTTTTGGGATGAATTTAATAATCTGAGAAATATAAACGCTATAAAAACACCTGTTGTTATAAAATTACCAGACAACTTTATTTTTGATTTGAATTGTTTAATTGAAAAAGTAATCCGAATAAAGAGTCAATATGTAATTTTGGAGTAGTTCAAAACATTTTGAGAATTGTACTTTTAAAAATTGATTATAGAGATTAATTTAAAGAAGATGTACAATTATAGGGATATACCACTTGTTATAATTAAGTGTAAATAAAATTAAGGATGTGTTTTTATGTATCTTGAAAAATTCGTGTTGCCGATTAATTCAGAAGAAATGTTGTTAAACAAAAATGCAGATGAGAATGGTGGTTATATCGACAACTCTTACCCTTGTGGAATATTTTCAAGAAAAAACTTATATGATATTTATTTTAAAAATGTAACTATATTTTATGGGGGTAATGGTTCTGGTAAGAGTACGTTGTTGAATTTGATAGCAGAGAAATTGAAGCTCAATCGTATTGCGCCATTTAATTCAAGTGAAATATTTTCAGATTATGCAAAAAAATGCAAGTTTTCTCTGGGTATTGATGACGAAGGCTTTCAACATCGTATACCCGATGGTAGCAGAATTATTACAAGTGATGATATTTTCGATTATATGCTTGCTGTCAGGACCAATAACAATGAGATTTCAGAAAATAAAAAAAGTGCTTGTGAAGAATATGAGAGCCTTAAGTTTGGTGAATCTATAAAACTCAGCGGTCTGCAGAATTATGAAAGCTTTAAACTCCAGAATCTTGCTCGTAAAAAATCTGTTTCTCGCAGACAATTTATTAAAAAAACACTTGGAACACCAGGCGTGCTTAACAGCAACGGAGAAACTGCTTTAAAATATTTTGAGAAGAATTTAAGAAATGATACTTTGTATTGTCTTGATGAACCAGAAAATAGCTTGTCACCAAAATTGCAATTGGAACTTGTCACAATTCTTGAACAAATGGCAAGATATTGTGGGTGTCAGTTTATAATAGCAACACATTCACCGTTTTTGTTAGCAATGCAGGGAGCAAAAATTTACGATCTCGATTGTTGTCCGGTTGAAACAAAGGAGTGGTGGGAGCTTGAAAACACAAAGACTTATTTTGAATTTTTTGAGAAGAACAGGCATCTTTTTAAACGTGAAAATTAAGTCTAAAAATGTGTAAGTGAAAATACTATTCTGATTTATTCTGTTGTCAATTTCGTTAAAAGAAATTTGGGTATATTGTAAATAGATTTATTTGTTTAAAAGTGATAGTATTTTTATAAATGAAAGGGTGGTTAGATTATGAGAAAGTATGATTCTGAAAAAACTATTATTAAAGATATGAATATCGTTATAAAAAGTAAATTAAGTGATAATGCGAAAATAGAACTTTTACATAGTTTAGCTTGGGCTTATACTGAAAATAACGGCAAAATTAAAGGGTGTAAATACTGGTCTGAGGATGCTATTAATAAATATAAAATTGGCGTGAAAGTAGAGTTTCGACACGAACACGTTATTCCTCGAAATATTTTTGTTAACAGCGTATTGGAGAAAAAATGTAAGATAACCAAAAAAGTTTTAGATAATCGATTGGTGGGTTGTGTTGTAACTGCAGATGAGGCGAAAAGACTTGATAGGAAGTATAAAACGACTCATCCGGATAACGAAGACTTTTTAAATATAAAAAATGTTTGGGGAAGATATGAAGAAGTTGGAATAAAATATTGTGAAGTTAAATGGAAGAAAATTGGAACAACAAAACAAATTGATGAAGATTAATAAAATTTAATGCACCAATTTCAGTGCATCAGGTTTAATATAATAAACTCAAAGATTAAGAAAAGGAGTTTAGGTTATGAAAATTGAAAATGGTGTTTTAAAGTATATTGATGAATTAAATTGCCCCCGTCTTGTATTCCCAAAAGATATGACGGATATTGCTGATGAGTTTTATATGGCTCTTGGTATAACCGATGATATTGAAACTATTGAAGTTGAAAAAGGGAATCCTTATTATCACAGTGAAGGTAACTGCCTTATTGAAACCGCCACAAAAACACTCGTGTTAGGTTGCAAAAACAGCGTTATTCCAGATGATGGTTCAGTTACGAAAATTGGCAAATGTGCCTTTAATGGTTGCCAGAAATTAAATTATATTGTAATTCCCGATTGTGTAACTGAAATTGGCTATATGGCATTCGCGTACACAGGACTCAAAGAGGTTACTATGCCAGAAGATTTAGAAGAAGTTGCAGCGCACGCCTTTTCGCTTAATAGATATCTTGAAAGAATTGTTGTAAAAGAAAAAACAGAGTGAGTTGCAAATATTTTTTGATTGTGATAATATTTTGTTGGGATTATACTAAAAGAAAAAAGAGGTTTATATTATGAAAGAATTATGGGTATTATCAGTAAAGACATCGTTGCCGGATGAGTGCGACACAAAGGCGGATTTGAAAACAACAGTCTCTGCATTTGAAACATTTGAAAAAGCTAAAAATGCTATGCGAGATACAATTAAAGATTTTGCATTTTCAAAAAATACTATGTTCGAGGCTGACGGAAGAATAACAGCTTTGGATAAATACATAGGCTATATGTATGAGGATGGTGAGGACGAAGAATGTCGTGAAGATTTTTTGACAAGAACTATGTTACTAAAAATCCAAAAAGCATTTTATTCCATTTTTAATGGTGAAAAAGTAGTGTTAGATTTATATGAAAACGAATATATGGATGGTATGATAGGGTTGAATTATGATGGTAATTCGATTATGATTTATGGTGTGGATGACGGTCCTTGCAATGGTTATGACCCTTATATTGCCACAAACGCTTTTTCAATGGATGAAGAAAAAGATTACTATATTTATATTGATGATTTATTCGGACAAGATTATTCATCAGAACTTTATATTGATTTGAAAAAGGTTGAAGTTAAGTGAATATAACACCGCCCCGTCTATTGAAAATAAATTCAATAGTCGGGGAGTTAATTTGTTATTTATAAAAACAATTAGCACTAGAATATATAATTAGTTGATTTTGCGAAGTTTATATGATATACTCAAATAAAGGAGTGGTGGAGTATGACAGCAATTGAGTTTTATAGACTTACTGAAGAGATGCTTGATAATCTTGCCAATACTTATTATGTTGAAGATTTATCAAAATATTATAATTTAACCGATGAAAAAACTTTAGGTGAAATTGAATCGAAAATAAAATTTAATGATTTAGGAGAAATAGAAAAGGTATTTGTTCAAATAGCTTTTCATGGTCAAAACGCACAAAGAATTGATAAAATTGTTGATTTTAAAAATAAATTTGATTTTCTATATGAAGTTACACAAGGGTTTAAACCAACCGAGTTTTTGAATAAATATAAAACTGATGATCTCGAGGAAAGCAAGGAATTAATTGTTAAAGAATTACGAAAAGGTTTAAAATGGAATTCTGAAAAAAGCACCAAAAATCCAGATGCAACAGCTAAAAGATTTGCGGGAATTCTTATTCGTACAGCTGAGTATTTGAGAGATTTTAAAACAAAAGAGCAAGTTGTTAATGATTTGATGAGCAATTATAAAAATAATGATTTCGAAAAATTGATTAAATACTTTAGAAGAAAAATTGATATTGGTTTCAGTGTTGCGTTAAGTTGTGATTTTTTAAAAGAATTCGAAGAGAAATTCACTCTGCCTAAACCAGATACACATATGAGAGATGCTATGGCAAAATACAAAAAATTGTCTGATGGTTATAAAAATAACGATAAAGGTAATTATCAATGTATTCAAGATACATTAGATGTAGTGAATGAAATAAATGTAGAATTAAGGAAAGCGGGAGAAAAAGAAGTTTCTGTATATCAGTTTGATAGAATGGTTTATCTTGTTTGTTCGCAGAATTTCTTTTTGGATGATAAAACAAAAGGGGTTAAATCAGTGTATTTAGGCAAGATGTAAGAGAATATGCTCCCAGCTAAAAGCTGGGAGCATTAATTTTAAAAAAACAGTTATTCAATTATCCTATTAAACCATCCCCAAACCTTAACCATTGCGTAGGTGTCAAGTTTGCAATACTTGAAAAGATTGTGTCGGGTGTGGTTATTATATTTAACTATAATTTATTGGGTTCGCATTTTTTTGAATATCTGCTTGGGTGTTTTTCATATCCGTAAATTTTGTCTGTGTAGCCATTAATGTTTTTTAGTTCTTTCACAATGCTCTCTTCAAATTGTTCATAGCAGAAAACAACGATATAATCACATTTTAACAATTTAATTTCTTCAAGGATATTTTCAGAATAACAATTGAAATAGTTTATGATTTTCTCGTTATTTGCAACACTTGTACCACCACGCTTATTGATGTTCATATATGCACAATCTTTAATGTCATAGTTTGTCTTTAATTCATTGTTCAGATTATTAATAATATGACATAAACAATTGTAATATTTTGTTTGTGATCTTTTGTCTATAACTGTTTTAGCGTTGTAGTATTGGGGTGGGTTGTTGCTTTTAGCTTCGACTACTTTTTTTAACCAGAATTCTTTTTCTCCGTAAGTTGTATCAACTTCTACATTTGATTCTTTACAAATAAAGAGAATACCGACATCTTTTTTATTATCATCAAATCTGCCATCTAAAACAAAATTCTCTTTTGCTTTCTCTCCTTTTAAAGTGCAGTTATCAGAGAAGTTTTTGTCAGATTTATGTTCTTTTTTCCAATTATCAAATAATGCTATGATATTAGCGCTATTCATGTTAATCTCACTCCACCACTCGTTTCAACTCTTCCCAAACCTTAACCATTGCGTATGTATCTAATTCGCAATACTTGAGAAGATTATGTCGGGTGGATTCTTGTTCTTCTTTTGGCATATCTTTAATTTTCGGGAATATGCTCATAGCTTCACCGCCATTGTGTATCTGCTCAAGGTTATGGTAATCGAGTGCAGGGTCATCTGGGAAAATAGCAGGTAAAACACTCTTAATAGAAAAGCTTCCGCCCATAGCCTTGTTGTAATAATATCCGCTCTGGAAAGGATCAAGCAAGTCTTTTATGTTGTCTTTTATATTAAGAAGGTGCTCTGCTAAATCGGGGAATGTTTCAGCGAGTTCTTTTATTCTTGTACATTCAAAAGTTTTTTTGTAGGCGGTAACACATACATTCATTGGTATATCTTCGCAAAGTCTTTCTGCAAGAGCTCTTCTTGGGTCTGTGCCAGACTCCGCTAAAAATTCCTTGTGCTTTAATTCGCCGCCTTCTTTTTCTATGTAGTGTAAAGAATACTGGAACGGAATCTGTGCATAAGGCTTAGTACCAATATATTCTGGTATAACCGGTTGAACAGTTTCAAAGTCAAGGAAATAAATCGGGTAAGAGAGTGTGTCTAAAAATGCACCGATTCCCGCTTTATCTATGTAAGTGCCTTTATCTTCAAGATAATATGACATCTGACGAATTAGCTTTTCGTTTGTGATTTTAGGTTCATTTATTAAATCTTCATATCTGATTTTGCCTTTTTTATAGTAGTCAATCTTTTTTGAAAAATTCATTCTGTAAAGGTCAAAAACAGATGGTGAAGGAATATGTTTTGAGCAATATTTCCAGAAACTGCAACGATAAGGATTGTTACAGGCGGTGGATAAATCAATAGGTGGTTCATCTTCTGATTTTAAAATTAATTCTGCAACATTGAGATTTGTTTTGACGTTTGCACTTTCAAAAAATACAGTTTCGCTTATATCGGTAATTTTGAAAAGCTTGTGAATGTCAAGCGTGCCATCAAATATATATTCGTTGTTTATGCAAACAAGATAAGTACCTGTAACATTTATGCCACAATTTTCAAGCACATACTTCTGGTATGCAACGTCAGCTGCATAAACATCTTTTTTTTCTTTTGTTGAGCTTTTTACTTCGTAAATTGCCCAGCCATCATTTTCTTTTCTGAGGATATCAACCGCACAGTAAAGTCCGTTATAATCAAAAGATGCTTCACATATAACAGGTGTGCCTTTTTCTATTTCTGCTTTAGTGTTTTCAATCATTTTTGAAAGGTCAATTTTGTCGTCATTGTAAGCGGTAACCTCAACAAAATCACCAAAAAGACCCATAGCAAGGTCACCAACAACGTTACCTTCTTCCATTCGTGTTATTACACTACCATCAATGGTCATTTCTTCTGGTTTATATTTTCTTAACCAGGCAATTTTCGGGCATTGCCAGAGACCACAGTATTTTGATTTTGAAAAATTAAAACTCATTTGAAATACCCCTTATACTCAATTTTCTTTGTGCTATTCGGAAAAATGTAGTTGTAAATATCAACGAAATAATCGTCGGTCATACTCGCAATATAGTCAACAACTATCTGGTTTGGTTCTGTCTCTTCATATGGAATTTCTCTTTTATAATGTGCTTCATTCACATAGTCTATATGATGAGTGAAGATAGGTGAAGTCTTGTTTTTACTTATTAAATCCTCAAGCAGCCTCTCGTAGAGCTCAGTCATCATCGGCTTTACAGTTTTGTAGGCTTCACCAACAGTTTCTTGTTTGTAAATGAGAGCATAGTTATCTGCTTTAGCCTTTTTCAAAGCTTCAAAATGCTCTTCGTCCATTTTAATATACGGCTTTCCATAACTGTTTTCAACAATATTTACAATAAGATTATTTATAATCTGGGCATTATAAATTCCTATTGTGCCGTCATCAAAATCTCTGTTGCTGATAATCTTTGCTCTGTCAGCATCCTGTCTGTCCTTGCCCAAGTATGCAATTATATCAGATATTCGCATTACACAGCCTTCAAGCGTTGCGGGAACTAAAAGCTTTCTTACATTTGTTTTGTCTATGTAACAAGCTTCAATCTGCTCGTCAAAGTCTTTGAAATTCTCAAGTGTTTTTGGATGATATTCACATAATTCCATTTCACCATCGTGAGAGGCAATTCCGTTGAGAGTCTGTAAACTGATATTATACGGAAATATCTTATCAAGTACACGAACTGAATGAATGTTATGACTGAAATGTCTCTTGGTATGTTCAAAATACAGTTCATCTAAAAACTCTTCACCAGCGTGACCAAAAGGTGTGTGACCAATATCGTGTCCTAAAGCAATAGCCTCAATCAAATCAAGGTTCAGGTTGAGTGCCTTACCAATAGTTCTTGCAATTCGTGAAACTAACTGAACATGCAAAGCTCGTCTTGTAATATCATCATTTTTATAAAATGAAAGAACCTGAGTTTTGTCTGCATAACGATTGTAAAAAGGGCAGTGTATTATTTTATCAATATCACGGATAAATGGCGTTCTTATAATTGTCGCCTTGTCCCTTTCATTATCTCTTCTCAGAACCTTACTTTCATCAAAAGCTAATTTCGGCAGAGTGTTATTCGCCCTGTCTTTTTCTATTTTTTCTGTAACTTCAGGAGATAATTGTTCATATTTCAGCATAAAATCACCTCATTTGCTACATTATAGCATATTAGAGGAAATTTTTCACCTATTATGTAAAACAAATGATGAACTAATTCTGGTACATATATAGTGTTAAAATTAATTTGTAATTAAAGAAAGAGGTTTTGTTATGAAAATTAATGTTGTATCACCAGAAGAAAGTAAAACTTGCGGTAAATTAAGATTTTCTGCGCCAACACAGGAAGAAATTGAAAAAGCATCAAAAGAAATAGGAATAATGTGTCGGGCACGACTCGGAGATTTATATCTTAGTGGAATGAATTTTGGTATGGATTGGCTTGAACCAGAACTTTATACAATGCAGTCAACAGGCGTGGCGAACAATTTTCTGATTCTTAAAGAAATAGCAGAGTTATCCTGTGAGAAAGGGTACCCTATATTAGTCGAGGGTGATTTGTCAAGCTCGATTATTGCGTATTTACTCGGAATAACAAATGTAAATCCTTTAAAAGCACATTATTATTGCGAAACTAATAATAAGTGTCATATAGCTTATGAGCGTATAGACAGTAATGCTTTCGGAATAGATGCTGAAGATAAACTCTGCCCGAAGTGCAAAAGAAAAATGGCTAAAGATGGCTATAGTTTGAAATTTATTGCATGGGGAACATTACGTGAACCAAAAGCTCCTGATTTTTCGATTGAAATTGCACCTGAAATTAGACCATTTATAGAAGATAGATTAAATCAGAGATTTAAGTCAGTTAAATCTGATGAAGAAACCTATCTTGAATTTAATCTGAATGATTCTTGTAACTGTAGCGATATTGGTAATATGTATAAATTGAGTGGGGTAAAACCTGAAGACGAACAGTTTACAAATGAAGTTTATCTTGAAGTGTTAAAAAATCTTTCAGAAGAAATAAAAGAAGAATCTGAAACCTGCAAAATAGACAAAGAAAGCGGTTTAGCACGAAGCTTAGAATTTGCTGAGGAATTAGCAAATATAAAAAAATGCGATTTTCATACCTTGTGCAGAATTCTTGCACTTTACCACGGCTCTTTCAAAAATGGTAAGAGTTTAAAAAATCTTGAGAATCCCGACTTTTTTGTAACGAGGGAAGAATTGATTTCACAACTTGCAGCAATAGGTTTCAGCGACAAAAGTTACCTCAATTTTGTGAAACATGGTGTGTGGAGTCTTGGCGAGAGAAAAGAAAAATATATAGAAAAGCTTAAAGAACATAATGCACCTGAACAGTTGATAGAGAATTTTAAAAGTACCACAAATCTCTGGCCGATGTGTGCTTGTATAACCCGAATGCAGTTAGCTTGCGAAAAAGCGTGGTATGAATTGAATTTTCCAGAACTGAAAAATAGATGATATAAAAAGCAACGAGCAGACGTCATTAGTGAAGTGTGCTCGTTTTTGCTCTTTTAGAATTTTGCGTGCATCCAATAATTTGCGATTTAAATTATTATTATTATTATTATTATTTTGTATTTTCACTTTCATTTTCCACAACAATCAAGTCGAAAAACTGTTCTGGACTGCCATTCGGGAATGTAAAGCAATCTTTACCTCCTAAATATTCCAAAAGAAAAACAACTGCAATGTCTGTGTTTTTAATAGCATTATAAACAGATTTGAAAAATTGCTCGTATTCTGCAATTTGGTTAGAATTATATTTTAATTTAGTTACAAACACAGAAAGTTCTTGTTCAGTATTATTTTTAATACAGTCTTTCAAATCGCTAAGTAGTTTAGTTTTTCTGCTCCAGATAATATTATCACCTTTTTGCAAAATCTCGTTTTCTCCGTTAAGTAATTTGTCAAGAGTATTTGTGCCAGTGTTTTTACATGAATTATTGCAGGTAACAACAGTCATTTTGTTATTGTAGGCAAGGGCAATCATTTTGTTTTTATGCATAAACTTCCTCCTGAAATTAATTTTATAGTTCTATTATATATAATCGTTTAATTCTTCAAAGTTGGTCCACTTTTTGAAAAAATATCGCAAAAACGGACCAACTTAAATTTCTAAAACGGTTATATAATTGACAAGAATATAATGCGAATATATAATTGAAATATTAAAGGAGTGGAATAATATGGAAATAACAAGTGATATTTCAAAAACAAAAAAACGAAAAGCAGAACTTTTGAATTTATATCAAAAATGGTATGAAAATGATACTTGCAAATATTTCGAAGAGTGTTGTCAGGGACGGGTTCCTCAAGGATTTTGGACATGCTTTGATTATTCGGCTCGCATTGGAGATAATTATGATTTGTTTTTTGATGGCATGCCTGTGCGCATTTTGGTTATAGGAAAAGAGCCTAAAGCTCAAAAACCATTACGCTTTACCAATCGACCCGAGCGTTGGTGGCCTGATATTAACAGACATTATCTTGTTACATTTAATATGCTGAAAAATATGTTGTCGTATTATCCAACGAAAAACGCTGTTGTCACTGATGTCGTGCTTACAATGTTTACTTTAAGTAATTTGTACAGTTGTTCCTTTAGAAAATATGATGGTCAATTTAATGGTATCCCTAACACAACACAACAAATGTCAAATTGTTTGCTTTTGAGAAAAAAAGAATTGAAAATACTTGAGCCAACCATAGTAATTATTCAAAACGACAATATTAAGGCTTCATGGCTTTTTGATGATGCTGTTTTAAAATTTATGAGATTGCATGGAAATGTGTATTATTCAGAAAAAGATTTCCCGTGTTATATAGTTGAAACAAGTCATCCTTGTTGTCGCTCACATCCGTGGAAGTCTGATTTGAATGATTGTATTGATTATTTAAAAGAAATTTCTGCTCTTCCTCAAATTGACTATCGTGAGGCAACCTCTAAATTAAATGCTTTAATAAAGTGATTTTCAATTTAAAGAATTGAAGTAATTAATATCAAAATATATGAAACGCAACCAGACGGTTGCGTTTTTCTTGTTTGTGAAAGTTATGTTTCGGCACACGATGCCAAAGGTTCGAGTGCTATTTTGTGAAAATTAGTTTAACAAAAAATATTGCGTATAGCGGTAAAAAATTTTACCGCATAATCAAAGAAGAGAGCATTTAAATTGGAAATTAAGAAAAAGAAATAAGACTACAAAAAAACAGTCTTTTGCTTATTTTCGAAAAAAAGTAAAAATTCTCTGTGTGGGCAAATAAGTGGTCAAAGGCATTTTGGGGCGTTTTTGAAAAAATGAAAAAACCGCTGAAACCCAATGGTATCAACGGTTCTCGTGGTCGGAGTGAGGTGATTCGAACACCCGACCTTCTGGTCCCGAACCAGACGCTCTACCAAACTGAGCCACACCCCGATATTTAATTTTAGTTTTAAATTGCACGCTTGAAAGTGTACTGTATGAGAAAATTTATCGAAATGACCCCTTGTGGTACCCAAAATTGTTTGCTCGCTTTTCGCTTCGCACAATTTTGACCACTGACGCCTTTCGTGTTCCCTGTATCCGCCACAGGCGGCGGTCACACTCAAGCTACCAAACTGAGCCACACCCCGATATTAAAATGCTTCTCTTGTTGGGCAATAGAATTATACATTATACTTTTTTCAAAATCAAGTATTTTAAGATGTTTTTTGCGAAAAGAATAATTAAATAGTAAAGTTTTTAATTTTGTGATATAATTATAATAACAAATAAATGGGCGACACAAGCTTAAGCCCCTACAAATTAACATTTAACATCAACTTTTGGTAGAGAAATATAAAAAACTCCCCACTCAACTAGCGGTTTGTAGACTTTTTTATGCAATCATCTTACAATAAAGGTGAAAGGAGGGCACAAAATGGACCAGATTAAAATTGGCAAATTCATAAAAGAGTGCCGAAATAAAAATAATCTGACACAAATGCAATTAGCAGAAAAGTTGGGTATTACTGACAGAGCAATTTCTAAATGGGAAAATGGCAGAGCAATGCCAGATTCTGCAATAATGCTCGACTTATGCAAAGAATTGGGAATTACGGTAAACGATTTATTATCAGGGGAGGTTGTAAGTGTGAATAACTACAATGAAAATTCAGAAAAAATCATACTCGAAATGGTAAAACAAAAAGAAGAAAGTGACAAAAGACTTTTAATGCTTGAATGGGTTATTGCGATTCTTTCGTGTATTATTTTGTTTGTGCCAATATTTATAGCTGCGTTGTTACCAATGGAAGATTGGCACAGATTGGTCCTTATATTCTCAGGCTTTATTCCTGGAGTTATTGGTTTGTGTTTTGCTATGAAAATTGAACAGGTTGCAGGTTATTATAAATGTAAAGTGTGTGGTCATTGTTATGTGCCAACATATAAGGCGGTAAATATGGCTATGCATTTTGGCAGAATGCGTTATATGCAATGCCCTGAATGTCACAAAAGAAGCTGGCAGAAGAAGGTTGTTAGTAAAGATTAATTTATTGTATTACCCTGTGAGGTGAAACGAATGGAAATTGAAAAAATTATAATAGGTGAAAATACAAAATATCCTTTGAATGGATTGTTGACATTGCCGGAAAATATAACCGAGCCAGTACCTGCAGTTGTGTTTGTTCATGGTTCGGGTTCAAGCAATATGGATGAAAAAGTTGGTCAATTAACGCCTTTCAAAGATTTAGCAGAAGGTCTTGCAAATAAAGGGATTGCATCCATCAGATACGACAAAAGAAGTTTTGCTCACGGCTTGAAAATGGTGAGAGATAAAAGCACGATAATAACCGTAAAAGAAGAAACCATAGACGATGCTATTCTTGCTACAGAACTTTTAAAGAAAGATTCAAGAATTGATTCTCATAATATATTCATTATAGGTCATAGTATGGGGGGAATGTTAGCGCCACGTATTGATTCTGAGGGCGGTAAATACAAAGGGCTTATTATTATGGCCGGAACTCCACGCAAATTAGAAGACGTTATGTTAGAACAAAACGAAGCCGTTCTTAGCTCTACTAAAGGCTTGGTGAATTGTATTGTGAGAAAACAAGTAGCAAAATTATCGGGTTTGTTTTCAGGGTTATATGAACTTTCAGACGAAGAGGCAAAGAAAAAGAAAGTTATGGGTGGTACTACTCTCTACTATTTTAAAGAAATGGGAGAGCACTCTGTTGCTGATTACCTTGCGACAACAAAAAAACCAATGCTTATTGTACAGGGCGAAAAAGATTTTCAAGTTTCGGTAGAAAAAGATTTTAACGAATACAAAAGACTTTTAAACGATAAAACTAACGTAGAATTCCGTTTATATGAAAATCTTAATCACGCTTTTGTGAATTACTTATATAGTGATATTTTAAAAGCTAAGCAGGAGTATAATACTGAAAGACATATAGGCGAAGAAGTTATTTCTGATATTGCAGATTGGATTATGAAGAATGTATAAATAAAACCTGGTATCACCATTGATACCAGGTTTTACTTATCTTGAAAGTTTTAACCACACCGCCATATCTGCTTCGCCACGGTTTGCGAATGTATAATATGGCACAAGCATTAAGCGAATAGGTGTTTTTTTGTTGTCTAATGGTCTGTAAAGTCCCTCGAAGTTTTCTACAATAAAGGCATCTACTTCCATAATGTTAGCTTTGAAGAATTCAACGTACTTAACAGTTTCATTAAGATTTTTAGAAAGTGAAATTTCTGAAATTCTGTAATCTGTGTCAATATCTTCAAGGCAATAAATAAACGGACCGTAAGATACGGCAACTCGCCCGAAATTCTGGTCGATTAACGGATTTGCTTCGTTTAAAACGGCTTTCATTTCTAAATCTAACTCTATAACGAGTTTTTTGTTTTCACATTTAATATAAATAAATCCGTTCTGTGGTTTTTGTTTAACCTGAGTGCCGTCTGCTTTTAGTGTGAATTTTTGACACCAGCCAGGAATTCTCAAAGCAATTTGTTTGCCAGTGCATTTACCTGAAACAGTGATTTTGATTTTACCATTTAATGGGTAATCGGTTGTCTGTTTAATTTTAATTCCATCAAATGCCGCCGCAGACTTTGCATAGTGGTGAATGAAAATTGTATCTTCATCGGTTGTGTAAAGAAAATCACCAAATGACTCAATAAATCTTGTAAAGTTCGGTGGACAACAAGAACAGTCAAAAACAGGTTGTCTTTCAGTAGCAGGGTAATTCTGATTTTCCATTCTGTATTTGTGGGTGAGTCTGCGTTCTTTTAAGTTGATTTCAAGTGGGTTTGTGTAGAAGAATTCTCTGCCACTTATAGAGCACGAAGCAAAAACGTTGTTATAAATAACTCTTTCTGCAACGTCGTCATAAATTGAGTTTACGTCTATTAAATTCATTCTTCTACAGAGTAATGCAAGACCAATACCCGCACAACTTTCAGAGTATGCAAACTGGTTAGGTAAATCGTACTCTTCAGTAAAGCATTCGCCTAAGATACCAGAACCCACGCCACCTGTTATATACATCTTTTTAGTTGCAATATCATTAAAAATCGCTTTGCAGGCAGTTTTTAATTCCTCATCATTGTCAATTCTTGCAAGGTCTGCCATAGCGCAGTAAAGGTATTCAGCTCTTACAGAGTGACCTACTGCTTCTCTCATATCTCTTACAGGCTCGTGACTCTGTTCATATACAAAATCGGTATGATTATATATTGGCCTGTCCTTTTCGTTGTTACCTCTTAAATTAACAAAGTAACGTGCGAGTTTTAAATATTCTAACTTTTCTGTGTATTCCCATAACTTTATTAAAGCAAGTTCAATTTCTTCGTGGCCTGGTGTTGCAAATGCTGCTTCATACTTATCCATAAATACATCTTTGATATGAAGCACATATTTTTCCATGCATCTTAAAAATTTAGATTTGCCTGTTGCTCTGTGGTAAGCTATAGCAGCTTCTATTAAGTGTCCCGCGCAGTAAAGCTCGTGAGCATCACGATTTGTAAAACGCCTTGTAGGGTCACATACTGTGTGATAAATATTGAAGTAGCCGTCTAAAAATTGATTGTCATGAATCCAGTCGACAATTATATCAATAACCTCTTCAAGATTTTCATCTGGTGCATTAATGAGAGAATATGCTACACCCTCAATCCATTTTGCTATATCGGAATCCCAGAAGATATGAGGCTTCTTTTCGTCGCCTGGCTTCCAGTCACATGCAAAGGCAGTAACTCTGCCTGTTTCGTAAAACTGCTTATAGATTACGGGCATAGTTACATCTCTGTTTGTGTTTTGTTTTGATTCCCAGAAACCACCAAAATCAATGTTTTCAAAAGATATTTGCTTCATATTGTCACCCCACAGATTAATATGAATACATTATAATATATTTTTGTTTTTATAGCAATAAATGTGAAAAAATTTAAGAAAAAATATACAAACTTTTTTGACAAATGGTGAATAATACTACTTACGAGTAGGGGAATCGGGGTTTGGTTATGATATTTCGTTGTTAATATTACACAAAAACAATAGACTTAGTTTGGTGATTTTGTTGAAAGGGGTAGCAAAGCGTCAATTTTCGCTAAAATGCGCTATTTTCGTCATATTGCACAAATACAGGGTTTTCGAGTTGTGCAAAATAACTTGACATTTGTGGAAATTGTGCTATAATCTACTCGTAAGTAAGAGTGAATGTTTCCGAACCAGATATGGTTTAATACAGTCACTTTTCCCCGTAACATCGTTAAAACTCTTGAAAGGAGAAAGCCTTCCTGCGAGTTTTGCCTTGTTACAGAAAAAATTGCCAAGTATTAAACTTCGCAGAACCTGAAATGTCCGAGTTTGCGTACATTTTGGATTTTCTTTGGCGAAGGAATACTCTCGTATTTCAAGACAAAAAAATATAAAAGGTGCGTGAAATCGGACATTTAAGGCATATTTGGTTCGAAAATATTCACTCTCACAAATCAAACAAAGGAGTTAAACACAATGATGAACTTAAACGACATTAAAAACAAACTTTTAGTAGAAATCGAAAATGAAAAAGGTTTTTCATTCAGAAAACTTGCAAAAATCATTGAGTTAAACGCTGTTCTCAACAACCTTCAATAATAAGGTTAGTTGAGTTAACTCAACGACACCCATAACATCTATTTTCCCCTTTATAGATGTTTACATATATTATTTTATTCATATTTATTTAAAGCCAAAACACACGCACTTGGGCAAGAGCCTGGGTGCGTGGCTTTTTTATGTGAAAACACTTTTAAATTTATTAAGTTTGTGGTACAATAAACAAGATATATTTTAAAAGGTGATTCGTTATGGATTTTGAAGTAGCAAAAAAGAGAGTGGAAGAGTTAACTGCTATTCTCAACGATTGTATTGAAAAATATTATATGGGTAATGAAAGTGACGTTTCTGACTACGATTACGATATGATGATGAGGGAACTGTCACGTCTCGAAGATGAATTCCCAGAGCTTTTAAAGACGAATTCCCCAACTCACAGAGTCGGTGGCAGAAGTGATGAGAATTTATTCAGTAGTGTTACATTTAAAGTGCCAATGCTAAGTTTGCAGGATGTATTTTCTGATGATGAACTTTTCGATTTTGAGAAGCGTGTTACCGCTGTTTTCCCTGAGGCAGAATACACAGTTGAACCTAAAATAGATGGTCTTTCTTGCTCTTTAGAATACCGTGACGGCGTTTTAGTAAGAGCATCTACACGTGGTGATGGTCTTGTTGGTGAAGATGTTACTGCAAATGTAAGAACAATACGCTCTGTACCGCTTACATTAAAAGAGAAAATTCCATTTATTGAAGTTCGTGGCGAAGTATATATGTCACATAAGTCTTTCGATGAATTAGTTGAAAAGCAAGAGTTAAACGACGAAAAGCCTTTTAAAAATCCACGAAATGCGGCGTCGGGCTCGTTAAGGCAAAAGGATGCTAAAGCTACAGCTGAAAGAAAGCTTGATATTTTCATTTTTAACATTCAGCAGATTGAGGGTGGTAAAGAGTTAAAAACTCATTATGAATCACTCGAATATTTAAAAGAATTAGGCTTCAGCGTTGTTCCTGATTTTGCTCTTTGCAAGAACGTTAGCGAATGTATTGAAAAAATTAAAAATATAGGTGATAATCGTGGTAACTTGCCGTTTGATATAGATGGTGCAGTTATAAAGGTTAACGATTTTAGTGAGAGGAAAACTCTCGGTAGCACTGCAAAATATCCTAAATGGGCAGTTGCTTTTAAATACCCACCAGAAGAAAAAGAAACTAAGCTTCTTTCGGTAGACGTTCAGGTTGGTAGAACTGGTGTGCTAACACCAACTGCAGTTTTCGAGCCAATTACCCTTGCTGGTACTACTGTAGCGAGAGCGACTCTTCATAATGAAGATTTTATTAAAGAAAAAAGAATTGCAATCGGTGACACTATTGTTGTAAGAAAAGCGGGGGATATTATCCCAGAAGTTGTAACAGTAGCAAAGCATAATAACGAAAACCCCGAATATACTTTACCTTCAATTTGCCCTGCTTGTAACAGTAAGGTAGTTCGTGAAGATGGTGAAGCGGCAATCCGTTGCCTTAACCCCGATTGCCCAGCACAGCTTCTTAGAAAATTAATTCATTTCTGCTCAAGAGATGCTATGGATATTGAGGGACTCGGTGATGCAGTTTTAGAGGTGCTTGTTAACGAAAAACTCATAGAAAAGGCTTCTGATATTTATCATTTACAAGCACAGGATATTGCCGCTTTAGACAGAATGGGCGAAAAGAGTGCCCAGAATCTTTTAACTGCTATTGAGAATTCTAAAAAGAATGATTTATATAGAGTTATATTTGCCTTGGGTATTCGACACATAGGTCAGAAGGCTGCAAAGCTTTTAAGTAAGCGCTTCAATAATATGGAAAACCTTCTTAATGCAACACTCGAAGATGTGCTTTCAATAGACGGTTTTGGTGACGTAATGGCAAAAGCCTTTACAGACACAATTTCACTCCCACAAACACGTGAACTCATTGAAGAACTCAAAGCAGTCGGCGTTAATATGGAGAACCTTTCTAAAACCGAAGATATGAGATTTAGCGGTATGACTTTTGTTTTAACTGGTACACTCTCTCAATTCACAAGAACTGAAGCAAGTGAAATAATTGAAAAATTCGGCGGTAAAACATCTGGCTCAGTTTCAAAGAAAACGAGCGTAGTTTTAGCCGGTGAAGATGCCGGTAGTAAACTCAGAAAAGCGAATGAACTCGGCGTTCGGGTTATTAGTGAAGATGAGTTTAAAGAAATGATAGAATGAAATTTTGAATTGCTTACAAATTGTAAGCAGTTCAACTAATGGGGAGTGATTTTATGCACCAAAACGAATATTGGAACTCGGTAGCAGAAGAAAAGAAATTTACAACTGTTTTAGATGTGCCAATGTTTTCAAAATATGTTTCAAAGAATAGTAAAATCCTTGATGTTGGTTGTGGTTATGGTAGGATTCTTAACGAACTTTATGAAAGTGGTTTTACCGACTTGACTGGTGTTGATACTGCAGAGAATATGATTAAAAGGGGAAAACGAGAATTTCCCTATTTGAATTTGATTGCTAATCCCGATGGAAAAATACCTTTCCCTGATAACAGTTTTGATGCTATTGTGTTGTTCGGTATTCTAACTTGTATTCCTGATGATAAATTACAACAAGAGTTTTTAAAAGAAGTTGAACGAGTGTTGAAACCACAAGGGATAGTTTATGTTAACGATTTTCTCTTGAACAAAGGTTTTAAAAATTGGCTTGAATATAAAAAAGCAGAAAAAGAAACTGGTGTATATGGTGCGTTTAAAACACATGATGGTGTTATTGTAAGACAGCATAAAGAAAGCTATATTTCAAAACTTCTTTCAAACTTCAAAAAACTTGAATATAAAAAGAGCGTTATACCAACAATGAATGGTGGCAAATCAAATTCGTTTGAGTTTATTGGTGTTTCGAAGAACTGAAATTTCAGGTTGACAACGTAATTTATTTGTAGTATATTATAAATGAACAAGGAACTATCCGATAAACGGCTAGTCCTGCAATGGATTAAAAGAAATTAACCGCTTGGTTTGCAGACAGGGCGGTTATTTCTTTTTTATTATATCAATAACGAGTGCAATTATAGAAACAATAAGAGAAAGTAATAAGAACAATTCGCTGTATGTAACCATGAGCACCGCCCTCCTTTCATTCGGAGGGAAAAGAGTGCCCTCCAGAATAGGAGGACTAACCGCTTACCGTATGGGATAGTTCCAAGGGAGTTAAACTCCAAAAGGTATTATAACATAGAGTGTTAAGAATTTCAATAGAAAACAGAACAAAAATTCTATCATCTAAAGTTTGATAAACTAAAAATGATAGAATTTTGTTGTTTTTATAATATTTACAATAGCGTCGCAGACCCACAATTCTGCATTCTGAATTCTGAATTCTGCATTGTTTTGCAAAGCAAAACTAAAGAACTTCCCTGAGATACAACCCCGCCGTTTTCTTGAACGGTGCGGGTTGTTTATTCTTACAAAGCTTTAAAATCTCTTTACATTCATCTTTACTCTCGTTTGTAAAATACATAGTAACGAAATCACAATTAAGATTGATTTTATCCATAATATAAAGCGGAACAGAGTTGTGTAAAACCGAGTACATTTTATCGTGACACAAAACATCAAATTCAATGTTTTTTCTGTCAGTTATTTTTCGTTTACCAATACAATTACCACAGCTGTCTTTCTGTTTTAACGGACAATTTCTGAAAAACATAAGTGGTAAATTACCATAACAGTAAGCACCGATTTTGCCGTTTGAATTAATGTTATCAATAGCTTTGCTTGAAAGTTCAACTGACAAGGTTAAATCCTTTACACCTTGTACTTCGTAGAATTCTATAGCGTCACTGTTTGCAATATTAAGCGTGTGACCACCGAAAGCGGTAAGCCCTGCATTCTTAATAATTTCAATACCACCAATGTTGCCACTTATAGCATTTTTAAAACCGAGTTGCTTTAATTCTTGTAAGTTACTTAAAATTTTATCTTCAGAATTTGGATAAATCAAATCAGGCAATTCAATTATTACCTTGTCTTTGATTTCTTCTAAATCTTCTTTATGACTTAAAACTTCTTTAATAGGGAAAATCAAATATTCACATTGGTTAAAGTCACTTGAATATTGCTTGAATTCTGAAAATCTCGCTCTTAAAGTCGGGGTTTTCTTTTTATTGTTTTCTTTAAATTCTAATGAAACGTCAAAAACTTCTCTGTCGCAAGAATTTGATTCTAAATCCAATTTTTCAACACATTCACGTCTTAAAGCGTTTATTGTTGAAAGAGATAACGTTAAATTCTCTGGATTAATGAATTTTAAATCGTTTAAAAAGTAAGGTGTGCCACCGAGCTTTTTAAGGTTTTTTTCAGCCATTTCTAAAGAAAGAGCATTTTTAATTGGTACTTCTCCGCCTGTGGTGGTGGCAGTAACTGTTACGCCATTTGCTGTTGCTTCTAAACAAGCGCTTTCGTTTGTTATTGTGAAACACATATCAACTGGTGTAACAGGTGTGTCAGCTTTATATAACGCCTGAAGTTCTTTAAAAACATCATTTGTAGCAGAAACAACGTCATCTTTACTTCTGTAGCCGAACATATCGCTGTTTCTTTTATCCATCAAATAGCCGTCTGTAAAACCACTTCTTGAAAATACTGCTTTTAACAACTCTTTGTTGTAATCTTTGTTGTTTAAGGCGTTTTTACAAGCAGTTACGGCAGATGCTACGTATTCAGGTCTCTTCATTCTGCCTTCGATTTTTAAAGAGGTAACACCTATATTTTCTAATTCTTTAAGATGGTCAACGTAAGACATATCTTTTAAAGAAAGTGCAAAGTTTTTGTTGTCGGTTTTCCAGTCAAGTCTACAGGGTTGAGCGCAAAGTCCACGGTTGCCACTTCTTTCACCTAAAAAAGCAGAAATATAACAGTTGCCAGAAACAGACATACAATGAGCGCCGTGAACGAAAACTTCTGTTTCTAAGGTAGTGCTTTTTACTATTTTTTCTATTTCTTTAAATGAAAGTTCACGAGCAAGCACTACTCTTGTAAAGCCTAATTTTTCTAATACCTTTACACCACTCACGTTGTGAATTGCCATTTGAGTTGAGGCGTGTAAGGGGAGTGAGGGGCAGATTTTTTTAACTGCCTTAACTGTTGCAAAATCCTGAACAATTACTGCATCTGCCTGAGACTCAGCTATTTCTTTTATAGTGTCATAAAGCTCCTGTAATTCTTTATCAAAGACTATTGTATTTAAAGTAACGTAAACCTTAACGTTATATGAGTGACAATATTTAACTGCTTCGTTTAAATTGAAGCTGTCAAAATTATCTGCATTACGTCTTGCGTTAAAGCTTTTAGTACCAAGGTAAACTGCATCTGCACCACTTCTTACTGCTGCTAATAATTGCTCCTCGGAGCCTACTGGTGCTAAAATTTCTGCATTATTCATTTTCTTTTCTCACTCTTAAAATGTCACCACATTTAACCTCTGTGTCACCACAAGAAATATATAAAATTTGTTGTGGATGGCAAGCAGTTTCTAATACTTCTCCGTCTTCTGTTTCTATTGCCTCTACTATGAATGATGTGCCCAATGAAAGTGGAGTAACAAGCTCTAATTGGTCACCTTTTTTAAAGAAGTTACGTTGTTCAATTAAAACCTTGCCGTTCTTTGAATCTTCTAAAGCAACACCAGCAAACGTGCAGTCTTGATGGTAAAGACCATCGTTAAAATGGTTGTGAACTAAATTGCCATAATAAAAACCTGAGTTGTAAGGTCTGTGACTAACTGCTTCTAATTCTCTTTCAATAAGCTCCATAGGTGCAGTTTTATCAATAGCACGTCTGTAAGCATTAACAACGTGTGCTACATAATATTCAGTTTTCATTCTGCCTTCAATTTTAAATGAGTCAATACCAGCATCCTTTAATTCATCTAAGAATGAAACTGCTTTCATATCGTGCGAACTTAAAATTGCAGTGTGGTCTGGGTATTCTTCAACCTTATAAAATTCGTTAGGTCTGTTTCTTTCCATTAAATAATAACTCCAACGGCAAGGCTGAGTGCATTCGCCACGGTTACCACTTCTGTCATTTAAAAATGAAGAAATAAGACATCTGCCAGAATACGCCATACACATAGCGCCATGAACAAATGCTTCTAATTCTAATTCTTTTGGGATTTTAGCGTGAAGTTCGCCTATTTCTTCAATAGTCATTTCACGTGCTAAAACAACTCTTGAAGCACCCATTTCGTAATATGCATTAGCCGCAGCGTAGTTACAACAGTTAGCCTGTGTGCTTATGTGAACGTCTAAATCAGGTGCGCTTTTTTTAATAGTAGCAACTGCCCCAAGGTCAGAAACAATAACTGCATCTGCACCGATTTCATAAAGCATTTTAGCGTAGTCTTTAAGTGGTTCTATTTCATTATTTTTAGTAAAGCTGTTAACTGTAACATAAAGTTTTTTATTGTGTTCGTGAGTATAGTTAACTGCTTCTATAAGTTTTTCTTCTGTAAATGCTGCTTTGTCGGCTCTTAACTGTAAAAGTGGACCACCAACGTAAACAGCATCTGCACCGAATTTTATTGCAGTTTTAAGACAATTCATATCACCAGCAGGTGAAAGAAGTTCAGGTTTAAACATTTAAAAATACCCCTATATAAGAATTATTTATAGTTTTTAATCATACCTATATATAATACAACATTTAACGTTAAAAAACAAGTTGTGTAAAAATATGCAAAAATATGCATATTGCGTGATAAAAAATACATTAAAGTATTGACAGTTGCATATGTATAGGTGTATAATACTGCATATTTTTAATAAAGATAGGGGTATTTTTAAATGAGCAGAGTTTATAATTTTTCAGCAGGTCCTTCAATGTTACCTGAAGAAGTGTTAAAAAAAGCAGCAGCAGAAATGCTTGACTACGAGGGTAGCGGTCAATCTGTAATGGAAATGTCACACCGTTCAAAAGTGTATGATAGTATTATAAAAGGTGCCGAGTCACTTTTAAGAGAACTTATGAACATTCCAGATAATTATAAGGTTTTATTTTTACAGGGGGGCGCTTCAACACAGTTCGCTGCAATTCCATTGAACTTTATGAATGGCTCTAATAAAGCAGATTTTATTATCACTGGTCAATGGGCAAAAAAGGCATTCAGTGAAGCAAAAAAATATGGTGACGTAAAAGCAGTTGCTTCTTCAGAAGATGAAGTTTACACATACATTCCAAAAACTGCAAAAGCAGATTTCAGAAGCGATGCTGACTATGTATATATTTGTATGAATAACACAATTTACGGCACAGTTTATAAAGAATTACCAGATACTGGCGATATTCCTCTCATTGCAGATATTTCAAGCTGTTTCTTATCTGAACCACTTGATGTTACAAAATTCGGAATGGTTTATGGTGGTGCTCAGAAAAACGTTGCCCCAGCAGGTCTTACTATTGCAATTATCCGTGAGGATTTATTAGGTAAAGCTCGTGACATTACACCAACTATGCTTAATTACCAGATTCACGCTGATAATGATTCACTTTACAATACACCACCTTGCTATACTATATATATATGTAAGCTTGTTTTAGAGTGGATTAAAAATCTCGGCGGACTCGAGAAAATGAAGGAATTAAATGAAGCTAAAGCAAAAATGCTTTATGACTTCCTTGATAATAGCAAGCTCTTTAAAGGTACAGTAAAAAAAGAAGACCGTTCACTTATGAACGTTCCTTTTGTTACTGGTAATGAAGAATTAGATGCTAAATTTGTAAAAGAAGCAACAGCCGCAGGTTTAGTTAACCTTAAAGGTCACAGAACTGTTGGTGGTATGAGAGCATCAATTTATAACGCTATGCCATTAGATGGCGTTAAAGCTCTCGTAGAGTTTATGGAAAAATTTGAAAAGGAAAATGGCTAATATGGATATTTTAACTTTAAATAAAATTTCAAAAATCGGTCTTAAAGAATTTGACTCAAGCTACAACATACTTGAAGAATGTGAAAACCCACAGGGCATTATTGTTCGTTCTGCTTCAATGCACGAGTATGAATTTTCTAAAGAAACTCTTGCAGTAGCAAGAGCTGGCGCTGGTGTTAACAATATTCCTGTAGCAGATTGTGCAGGCAAAGGCGTTGTTGTTTTTAATACACCAGGCGCTAATGCTAATGCCGTTAAAGAACTTGTTATTTGTGGACTTATGGTTTCTTCAAGAAAAGTTATGGCTTCATACGACTGGTGCAAGGGCTTAAAGGGCGAGGGCGAAAATGTTACAAAGCTTGTTGAAAAAGGTAAATCACAATTCGCAGGACCAGAAATCAGTGGTAAAACGTTAGGTCTTATCGGTCTTGGTGCTATTGGTCGCCTTGTGGCTGATTCTGCTATTGCATTAGGTATGAAGGTAGTGGGCTTCGATGCATTCTTAAGTGATGAAGCAAAAGCACTCCTTAACTCACAAGTTCAGTTAGTAGGTAGCGTAGAAGATATTTATGAAAATGCAGATTATATTTCACTCCACATTCCTGCAACTGCAGATACAAAAGGTAGTATAAACGAAGCAACAATTGCTAAAATGAAAGACGGCGTAAGAATTCTTAACTTCGCACGTGGTGAGCTTGTTAATTCAAAAGATTTATTAAAGGCACTTGAAAGTGGTAAGGTTTCTTGCTACGTTACAGACTTCCCAACAGATGACGTTATTGGTGTAGAAAACGTTGTAGCTTTGCCACACCTTGGCGCTTCAACTCCTGAGTCAGAAGAAAACTGCGCTTATATGGCAGCAGTGCAGATGAAAGAGTTTTTAGAAAAGGGTAATATTAAAAATTCTGTTAACTTCCCTAATGTTATTTTAGATGACGAGGGAGAGAGAATTTCTGTAATTCATAAAGCAGATTTAAACACAAATGACATTCTTTCTGTATTTACAGAAAAGAGCGTTACAGTTAAAGCATTCAAATCTGGTACAAAAGGGGAATTTACATATTCACTCTTTGTTGTGGATAGTGCTTCAGATGTTACAAGTGCGATTTCTCAGCTTAATGGCGTTGTGAGAGCGAGAGAGATTAAAAATTAAAATTTGGAAAGCCTTACGGCTTTAAAGTGCTGAGTGCTGAGTTTCGGAAGCCTTACGGCTTTAAAGTGCTGAGTGATGAGTGCAAAGTGATGAGTTGTGGGACCTGCGGTCGGCATTATGATAATTAATCAATACAAACAACAAATTCTATCATTTTTAGTTTTCGATAAACTTTAAATGATAGAATTTTTATTATTCGATATTTAATTGAAGTTTTAATACTTTTAATTAAAGTTCCTCAACACCCAACATCTAAAACCTAAAACCCAAAACCTAAAACCTAAAACCCAAAACCTAAAACCCAACACCTAACACCTAACACCTAAACCCCAACACCCAACACCCAACACCTAACACCTAACCCCTAACCCCCAACACCTAAAACCTAAAACCTAAAACCCAAAACCCAAAACCTAAAACCTAAAACCCAACACCTAACACCT
>JAZNUL010000061.1:0-4541 GCA_045592285.1 Acutalibacteraceae bacterium | reverse complement strand
GGAAATAGGAAGTAGGAAATAGGAAGTAGGAAGTAGGAAGTAGGAAATAGGAAATAGGAAATAGGAAATAGGAAATAGGAAGTAGGAAATAGGAAGTAGGAAGTAGGAAGTAGGAAATAGAAAATCGGAAATAGGGCTTCGCTAAAAATTAAACATCCTATCATTTAAAATCGATTTTAACACCGACTAAAAATGATAGGATGTAGTTTTTGTTATAATTCTAATTCCTAGTTCCTAATTTCTAGTTCCTAAAATTAGATTTCGCCAAAGATTTTTGTAATAATCTTTTCACCAAGAATTTTCTTAGCAAGTGGCATACCATATTTGAATGCTACAACTGCTAAGATACCGCCGATAATACCAACTATTGTACCAACGATAACATCTGTTGGGTAGTGAACGTGAATGTAAACTCTTGAGAAACCAACAAGTAAAGCAAGAATGAAAATCGGAATACCAAATTTTTTGTTTGCTTTAATAAGAAGTGGTGTTGCTGCACCTAATGAAGATGAAGTGTGACCAGATGGGAATGAGAAGCTGTGTGGTCTTTCAACTAAATTAGGGTAAATAAATTCGCCTGGCCAACCATCAAAGTTAAATGGTCTTGGTCTTTCAAAGATTTGTTTAAGAACAAGGTTATTGATACAGCTTGCAATACCTAAACCTAAAATAACGAGTACGCCTAATTTTCTTGTTTTCTTGAATACACAAAGAATTAAACCTAAAGCAATCCAGAAAATACCATCGTCACCTAAGTGAGTAATAAATACCATAATCGCATCGAGAACAGGATTCCAGAGTTTTTCAACTAATTGGAAAACTGACCAATCGAAATTGGTAAAACCTGCAAAAATATCCATAATTTTGCCTCCTAATAAAATATAAATTGATTTTACACTCTACAATATAAAAAGTCAAGAGAGTTTGTTTTTTAATTTATTAAATAATGGTGCTAAACGCTTTTTAAATACAGTAAACATAACGTCATACATTACGAACACTAAATTAAACATAACTGCAAATAAAGGAATTGTGAACTTACCTAAATCCTCATCTAAAAACGGCAATTTGAAAATAAAAGTAACTATTAAGCCTATTGCCGTAATCGCAATATTGAATGCAACAAACTTTACAACCCACGAAAGCACTTTTGGTAGTTTTTCAAAAATTGGTTTTAATAGTGGGTAATACCCGAAAAACAGCATATAGTTAAGTGCAGTTTCTTTATCAGTTAAAAGAATGAACGATATAAGGCTTGTTACAAAGAACACCCCAACAGCCCATTTTTTACCGATAATTTCGTTAACTGCAAAAACTATTGCACCAGTTACTATTGGAATTACATACATCATAGACGGCATTATGTTTGTAAGTAGCATTATAACCACCGACAACGCTGAAACCATACCGCTGATGGTTGTATATCTTGTTTTTTTCATATCAGTCAACTAAAGTAACTGTTTCGGTGTATGTGACAGAAGCAGGAACGCTTTCAAATATATTACCGCTATCTACATCACTGAATTCAATGCATTCTACATATTCATCAGGCACATAGAAAGATGAAATGTCGACTTCACTTATAGTATTTCTATCCTCAGTTTCATAATCCTTATAAATATCATAAAAACCTACAGTATCGTCTGATGAAATTTTAATATAATTGAATGGGAAATAGAAATCGCACTCAAATTCTTCATTTGTTGCATCGTTTTCAAACTCTATTAATGATGTGCCTATACAGCAGTAAGCATCCTTACCCTTTATATTGCGAAGATGTGATTTGAGACCATATATTTTAAGTTCACCATTCTCCGTAAGTTCTGCCGCCAAATCTATTGAATCCTTATAGGCATCTTCATCAAAATCCACTATTTTAACATCGTTCTCGTCATAAACCGTTAAAGAGAAATCAATATCGCTATCTAAAAAATGATTTCCAGGAAAACTGAAATCATCCTGCCATTCATCAGTATCGTAATCATAATACTCATCGTGCGAGCCATAATGATCAAAATAGATTTCTTCGATTTTTAAAGTAAGACAGTCGTTTTCTCTGTCAAAGGTTGCACCATTAAGACAAGGATGAAGTGTGAAGTTATGAATAACTAAATCCTCACCCACAACAACTTCTTCACTGAAAACAGACTCAATACCTTCAAAGACATCATCAACTGCACTGAATGCAAGGTCTAAAACATTTGCAAAAATATTGATTGCAAAAATAACTATGAGAACAATTGCAACAGGCTTAAACTTTTTCTTGCCGTTTTTATCTTGCTCAATAAATGCTTTTTTCGCAATTTTCTTTACATCTTCTGCACCTTTAATATTTGCTAAATCGTTTATATCAAACTTCTGACTTGCATCAGTTTTTGGGGCTTTCTCATAGTCGTAAGTTTTACTTTTGTGCTCTTCAGCATTGGTTCTGTAATCATTAGTTCTGAAATATTTATCATCAGGCAAATGTGTTGAGTGGTCGCAATGTTTGTTTGAAACAGCACCACAATGTGGACACATATAGTCCTGCTCATTTACAACTACTTTACCACAACTATCACATTTATGCATAATTCTTCCTCCCGTTCAAAAGAGATTTATTTTAATATAACTTCGTGACCTGTTCTTGCAGATTCATAAACAGCGTCTAAAATTTTCATAAGCTCAACACCATCTTCTGCAGGAGCTCTGCAAGGTACATTATTAAGTGAGCAATCTACAAAGTGATTAATTTCACCAGCAAAGAGTCCGTCAAAACTTAAAGATGTATCTTTATCGAATGAAACGTTTACAAGGTAACCTTGTTCATCTGTAAAGATTTCAACCTCTGGTGAAAGCTTTGCGCCAGCCTTTGTACCAAAGAATTCAATATCACCTTTAGGCTCTTTAATATTAAGTGAAAATGAAGCTTCCACAGAAAGAACTAAGCCGTTATCAAAACGAATCATAGCACTTGCTAAATCTTCAACATCACAAATATCATTTTTGCCTGCTGAAACTGAGTTATAACCCTTGCCACCTTTTATATCAGGACGATTAAAGAGTTTCTGGAAGGTAGCGCCATAAACTGAAACGGGCTTTGGATTACCGCAAAGGTAACGAACCAAGTCAATAACGTGAACGCCTAAGTCAATAAGTGGACCACCACCTGAACGTGATTTATCACCAAACCAGCCACCTGGGTTACCGTTCCTTCTTAAATATGTAGCTTTAGCGTAATAAATATCGCCAAAGTAACCAGCATCAATAAAATCTTTCATTACGTCAGCATCGTTACCATATCTTCTTACGAAGCCAATTTGGAGAAGTTTATTGTTTTTCTTTGCTGCTTCAAGCATTTCTTCTGCTTCTCGAGTATTCATTGCCATTGGTTTTTCGCAAAGAACATTTTTACCAGCATTAAGAGCCGCAATAGTACATTCAGCGTGAGCAGAGTTCCATGTGCAGACACTTACAATATCAATTTCAGGTAACGCTTTTAACATTTCATCTTTATCTAAAAAGCATCTTTCTTTAGGCACACCATATTTTTCTGCCATTAAATTAAGTTGTTTTTCGTTAATATCACAAAAAGCGTAAAGCTCTACATTTTCATTTTTCAAATAAGCTCCGATGTGTTCATTACTTATACCACCGGTACCTATAACTGCTGCTTTTAATTTTGCCATAAAAAACACTCCCGAATAAAAATTTTTATACAAAATAATAGTAACATTTTTCTTATATTTTTTCAATAGGTGTATAGACAATAAATAAAAAAAAGAATATAATTATGTAAAAATTTCTTTGTAGGAGAAAATTAGTATGAGTTATTTATTTGAAATGCATCTTCATACAGATGAAGTAAGCAGATGTGCTTCAATTCCAGCTAAACAAATTGCAGAATTATATCTTACAACAAATTACAACGGAATTGTTGTAACTGACCATATGAACTCTTCTGCTTTTTCTAAAGAGCCATATAAAAATGCAACATGGGATGAAAAAGTCACACATTTTTTAGAAGGCTATAACATTTTAAAAGAAGAGTTAAAAGACAAGATGGTTGTTCTTTTAGGTATGGAAATCAACTTTTATGAAAGTGACAATGACTACCTTGTTTATGGCGTAACTGAAGAATTTTTAAGAAGCAACGGTGATTTAATGGACTATTCACCAGAAGACTTCTCTGAGCTTTGCAAGAAAAATGGCCTTTTGTTTTTACAGGCTCACCCCTTCAGACGTGGTCTCACTGTTGAAGATTGGGAAATTCTTGACGGTTACGAGGTATTTAACGGAAACCCACGACACTATTCTTCAAACCCTATTGCCGAAGCCTGGGCAAAATATCACAACAAAGATATTGTAGTTGCAGGTTCGGATTTTCACGAGATTGAGGATTTAGCTCACGGTGGTGTTATTTTCGAGAATGAAATCAAGACTAATGAAGACCTTGTGAGAGAACTCAAAGAGCTTAATTACACACTCTACAAAACAGATTTTAAGCAAACTCGATAAGCACTATAAATTAAAAACGATGAATGCTGAGTGCAAAGTGCTGA
>JAZNUL010000060.1:0-3822 GCA_045592285.1 Acutalibacteraceae bacterium | reverse complement strand
CATCAGTGCTGTGAAGATATTGCTCTTATGAGAACAATCCCCGGTATGACAATTATTAATCCTGCTGATGAAACAGAAGCTAAATTGGCAGTTAAAGCCGCAATTAATCACGATGGTCCTGTTTATATGCGTTTTGGTCGTCTTGCAGTGCCAAGAGTATTTGACGAGAATTATAAATTCGAAATCGGTAAAGCGGTAACTCTTAAAGAGGGTACTGACGTTACAATTATCGCAACTGGTCTTATGGTAAATGAAGCTATTGAAGCAGCAAAAACTCTTGAGGCAGAAGGCGTTTCTGTAGAACTTATCAATATGCATACCATTAAGCCACTTGATAAAGAGGCAGTTATTAAAGCTGCAAAGAAAACTGGTTGTATTGTTACTGCAGAAGAACACAACATAATTGGTGGTCTTGGTAGCGCAGTAGCAGAAGCAGTTGCAGAGGAATGCCCTGTTCCAGTTATTCGTGTAGGTGTTAACGATGAATTCGGTAAATCGGGTCCAGCAGTTGAACTCTTACATCTTTACGGACTTGATGCTGAAAATATCGTAGCAAAAGCCAAAATTGCAATTTCTAAAAAATAAGGTGAAAAAATTATGAATTCAAGATATGAAAGTGCAAAAGAGATTTACGCTTCTTTTGGTGTTGATACAGAAAAAGCGTTACAGACTCTTTCGGCTGTAAAAATTTCAATGCATTGTTGGCAAGGTGACGATGTAGGTGGCTTTGAAAACAATGATGCTCTTTCAGGTGGTATTCAGGCAACTGGTAACTACCCTGGTAAAGCAAGAACTGTTGAAGAATTAATGAGTGATATCGACGTTGCTTTAAAACTTATTCCTGGTACTCATAAATTAAATCTTCACGCTATTTACGCTGTTACAGATGGAACTGTGTCACGTGACAAATTAAAACCAGAGCATTTCAAAAAGTGGGTTGATTTTGCAAAAGAGCGTGGTTTAGGTCTTGATATTAACCCGACTCTTTTCTCACACCCAATGGCAGCAGATGGTCTTACTCTTTCTCACCCAGATGAAAAGGTAAGACGCTTCTGGATTGACCATTGTAAAGCAATGAGAGAAATCGGTGCATATTTTGGCAAAGAGTTAGGAATTACTTGTCTTAATAACGTTTGGATTCCAGACGGCTTTAAAGAAGTACCTGCTGACAGAATTGGTCCACGTGAAAGACTTAAAGCTTCACTTGATGAAATTTTTTCTGTTAAATATGATAAAAAATATCTTGTTGATTCAGTTGAATCAAAAGTGTTTGGTATAGGTGTTGAAGCTTACACAGTAGGTTCTCACGAATTTTATATGAACTACGCTGCAAAGAATGATGTTATGTGCCTTCTTGATAATGGTCACTTCCATCCAACAGAGGTTTGTTCAGATAAAATTCCGTCACTTCTTTTATTCTCAGAAAATCTTGCACTTCACGTTACACGTGGTGTCCGTTGGGATAGTGACCACGTTGTTGCATTTGAAGATGAATTAAAAGAAATGGCAAAAGAACTTGTTCGTTGCGATGCCTTAGGCAGAACCTTTATAGGTCTCGATTTCTTCGACGCTTCTATAAATCGTGTTGCTGCTTGGGTAATCGGCTTCAGAAATCTTCAAAAAGCATTGTTATCAGCACTTCTTACACCTTTCAGCGAGTTAAAAGAATGTCAGGATAGCGGTGATTTTACAAAGATGTTTGCGCTTTCTGAAGAATTTAAGACACTTCCGCTTTTTGACGTGTGGGAGGAGTTCTGTGCGCGTAATAATGTACCATCCAAGTTTGATTGGTATAATGAAATTTTAAAATATGAAAACGAAGTATTAAAAGGCAGGGGTTAATGAAATGAGTAGTTCAGAGTTCGTATTAAATTTACCATTTGTAAAAGCATATATAAAAATGGCAAACGAAGGTTATGAAAGAGGTTGGCACGAAAGAAACGGCGGTAATCTTTCATACAGAATAAAGCCTGAAGAAATAAAAGAAGCAAAGATGCTTCATTGGTTGGATTTATCAAAGAAGTTTGTTCCGATTGGTGCAACTGTTGAAAATCTTAAAAACGAATTTTTCTTAGTGTCAGGTAGCGGCAAGTTTTTTGGCAACATTAAAAGCGCACCACAAGACAATATCTGCATAATAGAAGTAGATAATACAGGTAAAAATTACAGAGTTGTTTGGGGACTTGATAATGGTGGCAGACCAACAAGTGAATTACCTGCTCACCTTATGAATCATTCTGTAAAACTTACAGCAACTAATGGTGAACACAGAGTTATTTACCACGCTCACCCTGTTAATGCTATTGCTATTACATTCGTTTTACCACTTGATTCAAAAATTATTACTCATTTACTTTGGGAGATGATGACAGAGTGTCCTGTTATTTTCCCACAAGGTATCGGTGTAGTAGAGTGGATGGTACCAGGTGGTGAAAAAATCGCTATTGCTTCAAGTGAACTTATGAAAAAGTTTGATGCAATTCTCTGGGCACACCACGGTGTATTCTGCTCAGGTGTTGACTTTGACCTTACTTTTGGTCTTATGGATACAATAGAAAAAGCTGCAGAAATCTATGTGAAGGTTCAGTCTATGGGTGGCATTAAACAGAGCATTACTGATGACGGTTTCAGAGAACTCGCAAAGGACTTTGGTCTTACACTTAACGAGGATTTTTTAAACTGATTAAATAATCTTATAAAAAAATCCTAAAAAGATTGCAAATTTTATTGAAAATGTAAAAATACTGTGTTATAATAGTTGAGATAATACAGTATTTTTATAGATAGGGGATAAAGTTATGGCTAACTGTCCTAAATGTGGATACAGACTTAAATTTACAGACTTCAAAGCAGATTGTCCTGGTTGTGGTGTTAATCTTATGTATTACAACCATCAGGAAAGACTTGCTGAAGATGCTGATAAGGCAGAAGCAGAGCACGTTCAGATGCAACCAAAAATCGACAGAATTAAGTTCGCTTTTATTGGTACAAAACTTTCAATCGCTCGTTTAGTGCTTCTTTTCTTACCAATTGGTATGCTTTTCTTACCACTTGTTCACGTTGAAGCAAACTTACCATTCAAATCAATAGATATGAACGTTTCAATTCTCAACGTTGTAATGGACGTTGTAATGAAACTCAATTTTGAAGTTCTTATTGATATGATTACTGGTTCAGATTTAACAAGAGTTGCATTTATTTTCTATGTACTCTCAATAGTATACATATTCTTAGCAGCGATTATTGCAATAGCAAGAATTCCTGTTGTTTCAGTTTCTTGTTCACCAAAAACAGATGGTGGCGACAGAAACATTACACTCTCAACTTTAGGTATTATCTTTACTGCTCTCAGTATGATTAGCTTTGTGATTTTCACAACACAGATGGCAGGTGCTTTCGGTGATATGTATCACGGTTCGCTTTCATTCGGTGGCTTCCTTGTTATTTTAGGTTTTGTAGCAGGTATTGTTATTGATGTTCTTATTAAAAGAGCAGACGCACCTGTTAAGTATAAAGATATTTCAGAATTCGTTGAAAGAGTTGAAACAAGAAAAGCAGAAAAAGCAGCTGCTTTAGAAGAAGCAAAAAGAATTGTTGAAGAATATGAAAGCGCAAAAGCTTAACAAAAAAGGTGGTCTTTTGACCACCTTTTTTTAATGCAGAATGCAGAGTTAATAGTGCAGAATTTCGGAAACGCTCGCGTTTGATTATAATGATTGTAATTAGTCGAAACGCAGTTGCGTTTCGTAAAAGCCGATTTTATCGGCTTTTAACAAAATTGTTTTTCATAAACACAATTTTGTATTACAGTCATTGAAAGGA
>JAZNUL010000059.1:0-10757 GCA_045592285.1 Acutalibacteraceae bacterium | reverse complement strand
CTCCTAAAAATTTTGGCGGGCTTACGCAAATTTCAACAACTCTCCCGGGGTGTTCGCTCACTCCGTTTAAAAACCGGAATAAACTTCCGGGAAAAACTTGCGCTACGTACAATGCCGAAAGCCTCAGTTAAGGTAGGCAATACAGCTTGCACAGTATTTAAAATCGCCCGGTTTAAAATCGGACATACTCCGCGGAAATTCCCTGCCACTAAAGGCAGCCACCTCCCGCATCATCGCATATCATTTCGCAAAAAGGGCATGAAAATAGGACACGCCCTTTCGCGTGCCCTAATATACTAACATAATAGTTTCAAAAATGCAAGAGTTTTTTTAGCATTTTTTGAGAATTTTTTAATATTTTTTTGTGAATGTTGTATAGTGGGTATTTTTCACTAAACAAGACCTTTTCCAGAGGGCTCCGTTTGTAAAAATTAACCTACGTCAGAAAAATAATCAGGGAACTCCGGCATTACAACATCTGTAACAAGATAATAAGTCATAAGACTTGTGCCGTAATCTACGCCCTCATTACCTGTTGGCTTACCAGTTGCAACGGTAATACTACGTTCTTTATTAATATGGTATATACGCTTTAACGTTTTAGGACTTCTGATAATATTCCCGTCACTATCACGCTTATTGTCAAACTCAAGAACAAAATTATTACCTAAATCAGGAACTGCATAAATTGCTACAAGTCTTTCAGAATCAGCACCTTTTTCATTTACAACTAATTTTATAAATTCATTGTCAGGGGAATCTGAAATCTGATTATCACCTGTTTTGGTAAACTCCTCAAGCCCCTCTACTGAGATATCTTCCTCTCCTATCGACTGACTATTGTTAATACCTGAAACAGGTTCATTCGAACTATTAGTAGTTGTAAGATTGTTCTGCAACATATCAGTAGTAGTAACAACACTTACCGGAGCAGAGTTCTGCAAACCGTTTACATCAGAAGTTGTACTTTCGCTATTATCGTGTAAACTGAAATTATAAGCAGCAATAATCATAACTGCCGAAAAAGTCAACAAAATAAGAACTGCAAATATCCCGACTATGAGTTGTTTGCTTTTACTGTCGAGTCTATTTTTTTCACCACTCACAAAAACACCTCTTAAGAATTACTGTATTAAACCATATCTGATTCTAATACACTCACTCTATATTATAATGTAATATATACTATTATATATAATGCTATATTATATTTACAAAATTTGAACAAATTGTAGAAACAAAAGAGAGTGCACGAAACTACACTCTCTGTGTGAACTAACTTCTCTTAAATTAAGAAATAGTTGTAGGTGTTGCCTGACCAGATGCATTACCGATATCAGCAAAGAGACCGATAACAGTACCGATAAGTGGGATATCAGCAACAGGAGCAAGTGTACCTGTATAATCACCATTCTCGTCTTTTGCGATAATATTCGCAATTTTATTAGCAAGGTCAGCTGTATCGAAACCGAAGTTTGCCATAATTGACCACATAGAAACTAACATATCACCCATAAATATTTCCTCCTTTATTCTATCTACACAGGAATAATAACACATATTTCCTGTTTTATTTTTCTTTTAAAGAATTAAAGCGATATTTTTTCAAAAAATTTGAATTTTTTGTTAACAAATTGGCAGTTGTTTTAATAATTGGTTATTTTCTACTCAATAATCTGCTAAAAAACCTAATCGTTCAGGGACTATTTCTTCATTATTAAGAAGCTTTTCTGGATTTTCTCTCAATGCTGTATAAAGCAAATCATCTAAATCCTCTGGGTAATCCCTTATAAACATATCAATATCAGTTGTACGCCATCTGAGGTCGTGAGCATCTGAACCAATAAAATCCACATAACCATTGAACAACATTCTTAATGCTACATCACACTCAACTTCACCGAATGCGCCAACTGGTGAACCTGCATTAATCTGAAAAAGACAACCTTTATCACTAAGACGGTCAATAACTCCAATATCATTCTTAACGAATTCGTATCGTTCTGGGTGTGCTATTACAGGCACAAGACCGTTGTTTATAAGATAATCGCACCAGGCGCTGACATCATCCTCAGTTGTTCTGAAGAAATCGAATTCAATAAGAATATAGTCGGACTCTCCTAATGTATATGGAGCAAAATATTTTATATCAAATATATCGTCATCACAAAGAATCTCAAAACCTTTAACGAGTCTTAAATCTCTTTCCTCATTATTTAAAATATTCTGAAGATACCTTGCTCTTTCTTCGCGTGCATCATAAAGTGCGCTCGCATCTTCCCAATGAACTATATGTGGAGTCAGAAAAAGTATGTCGGTTCCTGTTTCGTGTGCAAGTCTGCAAAGTTCAACCGATGTTTCAATATCACTTGCACCATCATCCATCCCCCAGAGTGTATGAGAATGAATGTCAATGTAACCAAAATCTATCATTATTTATTCTCTCCAGTTGCTTTTTTCTTCTCTGTATTTTTTAAAGCATTTTTTGTTTTAAAAACACCTTCATCATAAAGAAGTTTTAAAATGATTACTGTAAATGGAAGAAGAATGATTCCGAAAGCACCGAAAATCCTTACTCCAATGAACATAGCCATAATTGTTACTATTGCAGGAAGTCCAGCTTCATTTGCCACAAGCTTTGGTTCAACTATCTGTCTTATAACAGTAATAACAGCATAAATAACAAGGAGACCTACACCCATTCCGAAATTGCCGAAAATAAGATTATAAACAGCCCACGGAATAAGAACTGTACCCGTACCTAAAACAGGGATAATATCAATTATACAGGTTACAAATGAAATAATTGCTATATAACTTCCATCATAAACGCCAATAAGCTTTAAAAGGAAAAGACCTAAAAACATCTCTGCAAAAGTAATAGCCATAATTGTTACATAAGCTTTTAAAAGCTTTGCTATTGCTTTTGTAGCAGTTCTTTTTGTTTTTACTATAGACTTTCTTTTGACATCACTAAAGAAACCTAAAACTAATTCCTTAACCTTATCGTAATCACTTGCCATAAAGAAACAGGAAACTACCGCAACAACAACCGAAAGAATTGTTGAAGGTAAGCTTTTCACAACGCTCCACGCTCCGCTGAGTGGTGCTGAAAGCATTGACAAATCGAGTTCTGATTGACCTTTACCTAAAGAATCGAAAGCATTTGTAACATAGTCGCCTATTGTTCCTCTCACACTCTCCGGTAAACGAACTATTACACCCATAGCATAATTTTCTAAAGTTACAATTAATTCATCTATTGAAGAAAACTGTGTTGTTAAGTAACTTGCAAAGCTTTTAAGTTCATTGAAAAGCACTAAAACTGCTATAGACAATGCACCAAATACAATACAAACTACAAGCAATACAAGTAAAAATGAAATTATACCGTGTGATTTCAAGCGTAGTTTTTTCTTAGCCCATTTAATAGGTCTTTGTAAAGCATAAGCCAATATAAAGGCGATTATAAATGGTGCAAGAACACCAAGACAATATTTTATAAACACATAGAAAAGACCTACACATATTACTGCATAAATAAAATTTATTATGAACGCCTTTCTTTTTTCAATAACACTTTCCATTACTTTCTCCTGTTTTTTATTTTCTATTATATATTATACCTTTTTTAGAAATATTACAATGAAAATTTCATAATTGACATAATTTTTTAACAATATTTAACTTTTTTCATTTTTTTTGTAAAAAACTCTTTATTATCCCATTTAATTATGCTAAAATAATGGAATAATATATAAATGTAATAATATATACTCGGGGTGTAAAAAATGCAGATTGCAGTTATGGGTTTCGGCACAGTCGGCTCCGGCGTTGTCGAGTTAATCCTTAAAAACAAAAATACTATCGCTTCAAGAAGCGGTCAAAGCTCTCTTGACGTTAAGAAAATTCTTGATATCCGTGATTTTTCATCACATCAGTTAGCAGAACTTTTCACAAAAGATTTTAACGACATTTTAAATGATAACGATATAAAAATAGTCGTTGAAACAATGGGTGGTGTAAACCCTGCTTTTGATTTTGTTTCAAAATCTTTAAAAGCTGGTAAAAGCGTTGTTACTTCTAACAAAGAGCTTGTTGCTGCAAAGGGCTACGAGCTTTTAGAATTAGCAAAAGAAAATAACGTTAACTTCTTATTTGAAGCGAGTGTTGGTGGCGGTATTCCAGTTATAAGACCAATTAATCAATGTCTTGCTGCAAACGAATTCCAAGAAGTTGCTGGTATTCTTAATGGTACTACAAACTTCATTCTCACAAAAATGATTGATGAGGGTATGGATTTTGACGAAGCACTTAAAATTGCTCAGGCAAATGGCTACGCTGAAAGAGACCCATCAGCAGATATTTTAGGTCACGATGCTGCAAGAAAGATTTGTATTTTAGCTTCTCTTTGCTTCGGCAAACACGTTTACCCTGATGAAGTAGAAGCAGAAGGTATCGTAAACATTTCAAAAGAAGATGTTGAATATGCTAAAATCTGGGGTGGCGTAATAAAGCTTATCGGACGTGCTAAAAAGCTTGAAAACGGTAAAATTTCTGCTACAGTTGGTCCTTGCCTTATTAAAAACGGTTGTCAGTTAGCATCTGTTTCTGATGTTTTCAATGCAATTCTCGTTCGTGGTGACGCTGTGGGTGACGTAGTATTCTACGGTAGAGGTGCTGGTAAATTCCCAACAGCAAGTGCAGTTGTAGCTGACGTTATTGACTGTGCAAAGCACACTGATAAAAGAAAGCTTATCGGTTGGGATGATGCTGAAAACGATTACGTTATCAACCCATTAGAACAAAGCTCTTCTCTTTACATAAGAGCTGCTGTAAGCGATTACAATGCAGTAGCAGAAAAAATTCGTGCTTCATTTACTGACGTTCAGATTCTTGAAGCAGAAGCAAAAACAGAAATTGCTTTTGTTACACCACTTATGAACGAAAAAGAAGCAAGAGCAAAAATCGATGCACTTGGCGTTGATTTAAAAAACATTCTCAGAGTTTTGGACTATTGATTCCTTGTCTCTAATCCATAAAGGCGGTGAAAATTATGTCGTACTGTCCGCATTGTTTTAAGCAGTTACATTTCTGGGATATCAAAGCAGAGTGCCCACATTGTGGCACAAACATCCCGAACTATGACTGGGAAAATATGTTGGAGCGTGATGCAAAAAAGGCTGAAGAAGCGTGGCGAGGTTTCAGAACTTTTACAAAGAACTTTAAAAGTGCTCTTTTTGGCAACAAGTTGAGAATTATAAGATTTATTTTCACTTTTGTTCCACTTGTTGTACTTGTTTTACCAGTTGCATCTTACATATTTAATTTGCCATTTTTAAGCGAAGAAACAAGCAAGATTACGCTTTTAGATTTCACCTTAAACAACCTTCTTAATATAAACTGGGGTTCAATAATTAACTTAGTTAAATTAGATGAATTAGGTATAAGCTTCGCATTTATCTTTATTGCACTTTTACTTTTATATTTAGCAGTTGTGTTTGGCGTTTTAAACTTCGTTTGTATTTTAGCGTGTGCTTCATCACTTAAAGCAACAATTAACTGTGTGCTTTGTGCTGGTTCTACACTTTGCTTTATACTATCCCCTATTCTTTACAGTATTGCACTTAACAACTTAGGGTCAATAGAGCTCGGTATTTTCACTGGTGACATTCATTTTGGAATTATAGTTGGTGTAATTCTTTTCACGTTTAATTTCGTTCTTAATTTTATAACTAATAAAAGTATGAAAAAAGAAAGAACTAAGGCTTGACCTTAGTTCTTTTCATTTTCGTTATTTTCTAACATCTCATTTAATTCATCCATTGTAATTTCGTTCTTCTGTCTTTTCTTTCTGACATAGCCATTCCTTGAAAACATTGCAGGAAAAAGACCTGTAATTGCCATAGCAGGAACTGAAATATAAAAAATACTATCTTTAAAAAGCAAATAGTACATATAAGACGGAGCATTAACTAAAAGATAAAAGTTTTGTAATTCTGGTTTAAAAACAGCCACAACGCCTAAAACAGATAAAAGCGAGAATATAACCCACACAGTAGTTATATAAAACTTTTTATTTGCAAAGCGTGTAAAAATACGCCCAGAAATATAGTAGCAGACAGGTGCTAATAAAAACATAAAAACTAAAACGATTATTTTAAGAACACCTTTTAAATCGCCCCAAAGGTAAACACCATCTAAAAAACAGATTTTATTATATATAAAGCAAAGTAATGCGTGAACACCTAAAACAAAGGCAATAGAAAAGGCATTTAATGTAATTTTTTTCTTCAAAACATTCACCTTTTTTAATTAGTGAGTGTATATTAGCATATATTATGGTGGATTGCAAGTCGAAAATTGTAAATTAGGAAATAGGAATTAGGAAATAGGAAATAGGGCTTCGCGAAAAATAAAATCACCTTATCATTTAAAATTGATTTATGCATCAACCAAAAATGATAAGGCAATTTAAAATTCACAAAACTACTTCCTACTTCTTAATTCCTACTTCCTACTTCCTAATTCCTAATTCCTATTTAATACTAAAATAAAACTCCACTCCATCATTTACATTCACACAGCCATAACTCGCCTTGTGTAAATCTAAAATCTTTGCTGAAACTGCAAGACCTACACCGCTTGATTTATCTCTGTCAGTTCGTGACTTATCAGTTTTGTAAAGCACAGACCAGATTTTATCCTTTTCATTTTCTGGTACTGTTGAGCCTGAGTTATAAACAGTAAAATTTACAACACCTGAACTTTCGGTTAAAGAAATTCTTACTTCTCCTCCCTTTTCAGTATGCTTAATAGCATTTGAAAAAAGATTGCTCACAACAAGTCCCATCAATGTTTTATCACATTTTATCGCAATATTTTCAGTTATTTCTATTGATACCTCTTTTTCATTAAGCTCAAATTGTGTTTTGTATTCTTCAATTATATTTTTTACAAGCTCACTAAAATCTGTTTTTTCTAATTTCAGATTTTCAATTTCATTAATTCTGTTATACTGAAGCATATCTGTAACAAGCTTATTCATTTTTACTGCTTCATCGTAAATAGACTTTATATACGCTTCGTTCTTTTCAGGCGTAATATTTTCTATTATACATTCTGACTGATTCTGAATAATTGCTATAGGCGTTTTCATTTCATGTGTCATTGCAGAAATAAAAGCTCTTTTCGACTCTTCAAATGCTTTATTTTTATCATAGAATTTAGATATCATTATTAAAACTGCAACAGTCAAAACAAGGAATAAAAGAGTTGTTATTACAAATGTTTCACTATCACCATTTATAACCGAAACGAACTCATCATATCCATAGCATATTATAAAATAATATAATTCGCCTGAAAGTTCAACACAACCATCATAACTTGCGAAATCACTCCCTGAACTACTACCGCAGGTGTTTGCCAAAAGAGTGTATTGCTCTGAAACTCGACACAAATCATCTTTCATTTCTTGCATATAATCTTCACTTAAAGCGATATTTTTTAATTCTTTACGTTTCTTTGTTTCAGGGTAAACATTCAAGTCATAGGTTTCAGTATATTCCTTAACTTCACCTTTATAACTCTTATCACCAACAATTTCTAATTCTGTTATTTCAAAACCTTCTGGATAATCACCATATGGGTAAAAATCACAAACCACAAGAGAAACCGGAACTATATCACCTTCTTGAGATTCGTAATATTTAAAACTTTTAATATGAAGGCTTTGTGATTTTTCATTGAACTCCCAAAGTTTTTCCAATTCCGTTTTTTCCAAGTGCTCATCAAGATAACAAATTCTTTGTTCGGCATATTCATCATTAAAAGCAATATAACTACCACTTGTATGAACTATGTCACCATTTTCATCAAACAATAGCATAACACCTGAATAACTGAATGGACTAAAAACAGAATACATAAAATTTTCTTTTGTAAAACCATTATTATTGGGTTCCATGCCTAGTCTATAAGCTTTTGAGTGCAATTCTTCATGGTAGTTTTCTGTAAATCTATAAAAATAGGCGTGTGTATTATTTAAACCAACTATATACAATGCAACCATTGAAACAACATAACATAAAAGTATTACTAAAGATGCAAAACCCAAAATCCGTCTTTTACCTGATATTCTTTTTCTCATAAAAAATCCCCCTTATTTAATTGTAAAATAAAACTCTACCCCATCTTTTACATTCGCACAACCATAATTCGCCTTATGTAAATCAAGAATCTTTGCTGAAACTGCAAGACCTACACCGCTTGATTTATCTCTATCGGTTCTTGATTTATCCGTTTTATAAAGAACGGACCAGATTTTATCCTTTTCATTTTCTGGCACTGTTGAGCCTGAATTATAAACAATAACTTTATAGCCCTCAACCCCATCTTTTACAGTTACCCTTATTTCGCCACCGTTTTCTGTATGCTTTATGGTGTTTGAAAGCATATTATCAACAACTAAAGAAATCAGATTCCTGTCACATTTTACAACCGCAGTTTCTTTTATGTTTAATGTGACACTTTTTTCGTGTAACTCAAACTGCTTTTTATACTTTCCAATTTCTTCCTTAACAATATCACTCAGATTACATTTTTCTTTGTTAAGCTCATTACTTTGTGCTATTCGGTTATACTGAAGCATATCCGTAACAAGCTTATTCATTTTCTCAGTTTCATCGTAAATTGATTTTAAATATTCCTCATTTTTTTCTGGAGCAATATTTTCTAAAACACATTCGCATTGATTTTGAATAATTGCAATAGGTGTTTTCATCTCGTGAGTCATAGCAGAAATAAAAGCATTTTTACTTTCTTCAAACGCTTTTGTTTTATCGTAATACTTTGAAGCAACGCTTAAAACTACAGCCGTTAGTATGCAAAAAAAGAAAAACAAAAACTCAAGATCATATTGACTTTTATGTAAAATATGAACCAGATTATCATACCTTACACAAACCACAACAAAATGAGGTTTTCCGTTTATATTTATATCCTGGGTATAAAATGAATTTATAACCCAACCTCCACCTGTTCCTTTTTGAAATTCTTCATAAGCCTCATTTCTGTATTTTTCACTTGTTACTAATTCTATCGCTTCACGATACTTTTTTATCTGAGATTTTTTATAATAATTCTTATGACCTGTAAAATTACCTTCGTATAACGAAAGCCACAAATATTTATCGTCCTGATCTTGTACTCTTACATCACCAGAATAGTTCGCGTCAATAACTATTTCTAATTCCTTTGAACCTTTTTCCTTATTCATATTTTCCACAACAAATGAAACAGGAACTATTGTACTTTCTTTTGGCTGGTAATATCTGAATTCCTTCACATTTATAGGCTCATTTTCTTCTGCAAAATCTAATAAATCATTTAATTGTTCATCTGTTAAATATTCTTCTATATAACAATATCTTGAACCACCAAAACCTAAATCATCATCAAAAAACGAAATCAATGCACCACTTCTGTGTACCAGGTTACCATTCTCATCATAAAGAGCAACCGCTGAAGGTAAGCTACCATAATCTCCGAATTCTTGCGGAATAAAATTCTCTGTTGTGTGCCACTTGCCGTTATATATATCTTCAACATAATAAGCTTCAGATATAGGCAAATGAATAGTATCTCTCATTTCATCATCTACCGCATTACTTGCAATAGAAACAACAACAAAACTACAGCCAAGGTAAGCAACAAAAAGTATTATTGCAATTACCGTTAAAAGCTTTCTTTTACTGTTAAATAATCTCTTTTTCATAATTCTTCCCCTTTATCATATATTACAATGCCAACCGCAGGTCCCACAATTCTTCATTTTTCATTCTTCATTCAAACACGTATCCCACATTAACAACCGTCTTAATACACTCTGCCTTTTCACCCAACGCCTTGCGAATTCTTTTTATATGGGTGTCGACAACACGTGAGGTTCCCTCGTATTCCCAACCCCAGATTCTGTTAAGAATTTTATCTCGGTCTAAAACTATATTTTTATTTTCCATCAAATAGCGTAACAATTCATAATCTTTAGTTGTAAGTGTAATTTCTTGTGACTCCACAAAAACCTTTCGTTTTGCTAAATCTATTAAAATACCATTCAAAGAAATCTCATCTCGTTTTGTTGTTCCTTTTGACATAGCAATCATAGAAAGGCACTTTTGGTGCAAAACAGAAAGTGGGAAAGGTTTTACTATGTAGTCATCACCACCAGAAGAAAAACCTTTTAAATAATCGGTTTCTTCACCTAATGCTGAAAGAAACAAAATCGGTACATTACTGTATTTTCTTATTTCTTCACACGCTTTAAGGCCGTCTTTTTTTGGCATCATAACATCAAGTATGATTAAATCAAATTCTGTTTCTTCTGTTTTTTCAACTGCATCTTCACCATCACAAGCAGTAGTAACATTCAAGCCTTTTGCAGTAAGATAATCTTTTATAGTATTTCTTATCTTAATTTCATCATCTGCAACGAGAATTTTATACATTAACTCTCCCCCTTTGATATGATAATATTATAGTCGTGTGTAATTTGTGTGTCAAATTTTTCGTAAGAACGAAAAATTTTAGGAAATAGGAATTAGGAAGTACTGCTTCGCTAAAAATAAAATCACCTTATCATTTAAAGTTGATTTACATACCAACAAAAAATGATAAGGCAATTTAAAATTCACAAAACTACTTCCTAATTCCTATTTCCTACTTCCTAATTCCTATTTCCTACTTCCTAATTCCTA
>JAZNUL010000058.1:0-10074 GCA_045592285.1 Acutalibacteraceae bacterium | reverse complement strand
ATAGTTGTATTACTGAAATCGTTGTGCTTAAACTCTTTTTTTATGCCTTTTCCCTTTTCACTTGCAAGCTCTGCTCTTTCTAACGTTAAATCTGTTCTGAAATTCAAAAAAACGCCCCCTGTCAATAATATCATTATTGACAGAAGGAGTTTTGTGTATACATTTTCTTATTAATTTGCTTCCATTTCGCCAGTATCTGTACCTATGCTGACAATATATTTTTCGCCCTTAACTAATTCTGGTGATGAATAAATAACTAATGCAAAATCGAGTTCAGGAGTCTGTGTTACAAGAGTTTTTCCATCTTTTGATTTTATAATAATTTCAGTTCCAGCAGAACGATTACCAACAGTCATAGCAATAACGCCCTGCTCTGAGCTACTGAAGGTCTGTGCCATTCCCGAAGCACCCGTGCCAATGAACGTACCACCTGTGATTACACCACTTATATCATAATCAAGTGTTGCAGTATCACCGTGTGTAGGTCCGACAACAACTGTGTAGCCATCGGAAATTTCTAAAGTACCATTGGCATCCATTCCGTCGCCTGAGGATTTTATATAAAGCTTGCCACCAGAAACTTTAATACTACCATTTGAATTTGATGACATACCACCATTCATACCATTTCCACCAGGTTTGCCACCGCCGAACATACCATCTCTGCCACCATTAAAGCCACTCTGGTCTGCACCACCAGCTGCATTAAGTCCATCATCACTCGCTACAAGACTTATATTACCACCTGTTACTTCAATGTGTAACGCCTCTAAACCTTCATAGCTTTCAGAAATATTTATTTTTCCTGCTGTAACAGTAAGGTTTTCTTCAGCGTGAATAGCATCATCACCTGATGCAATCTCAAAATCACCACCATTAATAATGACTGAATTATTTGAATGAATAGAGTCATCTGCTGAATTTATTGTAATGTTACCACCAGAAATAAGCAAGCTATTTTCAGCCTTCAAGCCTTTCATACTTGTGCTGGTATCTTCCGTAGTGGTAGTTGTATTCTGCATATTGCCGTGTTGCATTCCACCAGGCATTCCACCCTTCATTCCATCTGGTCTGCCACCACCCATAAATCCACCAAAGGAATCGGAGTGCTCTTTGCTTCCGTTTTCGCTGCCACCGCCGACGAGTAAATCAACATTACCATCTGCAATTTGCATATAAGCACCTGCGGTAATACCGTCACCCTCAGCTGCCGCCTTGATATCAGCTCCTTTTGAAATATAAACAAAGCCTTTAGAAGAATCATCATTGTTTTCTGAATGAATAGCATCCTTACCAGCATCTATTGTAAGAGACGCATTTGTAATTCTGACACTGTCATTTGCTTCAATGCCGTGCGATGCCGAATTTATCTCAAAAGTGCCACCTGTAATAACTAAATCATCTTTACAGACAATGCCGTGCCCTGCTGGTGAAGATATTGTTAAAGAACCCGAACCATTTATTGTTAAATCTTGTTTTGAAAAAAGTGTTGCATCTACATTATTATCATCAATGGCAGTAAAGCTACCACCGTTTGCAAGTGTATTTTCAGTACCCTCAGGAAGTGTTAAAAACACCTTACCTGCCTCTAAAATATATAAAGGTGCAAAAGTTTCACTTGTGATATTGACACCATCAAAGACTATCTGAAGCTTTGCTGTATCAGGTGCATCTACAATAATTTTGCCATCACTGAGTTCACCAGAGATAACATAAGTAGCTTCTTCTGTAATTGTTACAGTAGAATCTGATATTTTAACACTCTGTAAGGTTGATGTCACTGATTTTCCGTTAAGCTTAATTTTAACAGCCTTACTCTCGTCATACTCAGTTTTTTTATCCCTGTCAGTAAACATATCTTCATCTTTTGCTGAAAAATCAACTTTTACAGACTCTGCATCTCCTGTATCAGATGATAAATCATTATTTGAATCTGTATTTGCATTATCATTTTTAAAACTACAACCCGAAAACACAAAAATTAAAAGAGTTAAAGCTAATAAAGCAGATAATATTTTCTTCATAAAATCCTCCGATTATAATTCCATACTTGTTGATTCTTGTTTTGATACAATTATTTCAAGATTACCATTTCTGCAACGGAGCTTATCGAGCATTTCTTTTTCTCTTAAAGCGTCACGAAGCTCTATATTATAGGTAAGCTTAAACATACTTCCCATATTTGTGCTTTTAACACGAATTAAGTCACTGGAGGAAGTAAATTCTGAAAATATATCATCAAAAGCACCTGTGTAATCCAAATCCTCTGGAATGGTTATTGTGAGTGTTTTAAAAATTGCACCATTCTTTTTGGTACCAAAATCAAGACGATTACAAATCACAAATATAATACACATTATAACAGTGAAAAGCAATGCAAATGCAATATAACCCATACCAACAATAAGACCTGCGCCCATTGCTAAGAACAACGTGCAGATTTCTTTTGCCGTACCAGGAACAGAGCGAAAACGAACAAGACTGAATGCACCAGCAACTGCAACGCCTGTTCCTACGTTACCGTTAACCATCATAATAACGACACAAACAACGGCTGGTAAAAGTGCGAGTGTTACAACAAAGCTTTTTGTGTAACGAGTGCGGTACATGTAAGCGAGCGTCATTAAAACACCAATTACAAGTGAAACCAACAAACAAGTAATAAAATCGGTTACGCTTATAACACTTGTAAAATCATCATCAAATAATCCCTTAAATAAATTTTCAAGCATTTTTAGTTACCTCCAACATATTATATGAATTAATTTTATTATTTTGTGGAAAAATCAATGTTTTGTAAGCTGTTCCATATTTCGAAAATGAGGTTTTATATATCTTTTCTCTTGATAACACCTCAGTCATCCACAGTGGAATTCCACCGCTACACTTAATTTCCATCAAAACCTTACCCTCAGGAAGAATTGGTGTGCCATACACATCTGATGTAAGTGACAAATCATTTTGTCTACAAAGTATTGTATCATCAAAGGTTACACGAAAATCAGTTCCATCCTCAGAATAATATGCTTCTCGCTCATAAGATAAAAACACAGTGGGATGAAGTTCTTTATAAAAGTTTAGAAAATACTCAATTTCATCTGAAATTTGTGTAGAATTTTCAAGTTCACTCTCACCTGACAGCCACTTTGTTGCATCATTATTTGTCATAGCCATTCTGCGTTTATAAACAACGTGTTTATATTTCTTTTTGAGTTCAACAAACACTGTACTGTCTTCAGTTGCCTTATTGTAGCTACGAATTCGTAGTTTTTCTTTATAAACAGGCTTTTCTATTGAACGACGGATAAGCAGATATGAATCAGTATCATAATAGAGATTGCGGATTGTAGTTCTGCCGTATTTATCAAGCTTCATATAAGGAGCCATTGCCTGAAGCAACTTTTCTTTTTGCTCTTTCGTCAGCATATATTTCAATTCGTATCTTTTAAATACGGTCTGAAAAGGCATAAAATACCTCCTGTACTTTGATATAGACATTGTACAGGAGGAAAATTGAAGTTTTATTGAAGTTTTTAAATCTTTGAAAGTTATTTTAATAAAGGTATTTTAACTTGAAACTCAACGAGTCCATTGTAACAAAGAACTTCGATTTTACCTTTATGAGAATCAACAATAGCTTTTGCAATAGCAAGACCTAAACCATAGTGGTTACTTTCACTATTACGGGCATCATCTACACGATAAAATCTTTCAAAAAGCTTTTCACGATGCTCTTCTGGTATTTCGTCACCTTTATTTATGACTGATAATTTAGCAAAGTTGTTTTCTTTTGTAAGTTTACAGAAAACGTCGCCTTTTTCGCTTGTATATTTTATAGCGTTATCAAGTAAAATTGAAACAAGTTGTTTTAACTGGGTAGTGTTACCTGTAACTTTTATGTTATCTGAAATATCAGTTTTTAGTTCAAGACCTTTTTCAAACGCTACACTTTCAAATGGTAAAGCTTCACCAGAAACGAGATGACTGAAATCTATAAATTCCATCTGCGGTGTCACGTTTTCTGTACGAGCAAGGTCTAATAACTGGCTTATAAGTACACCCATACGCTCATTTTCATACTGAATGTTTTTAAGCCATTGGTTTTCGCCTAACTCTCTTTCTAAGAGTTCTGCATTTGCACTTACCACTGAAACAGGCGTTTTTAATTCGTGACCAGCATCTGATATAAACTGCTTTTGCTTTTTATAGCCTTCTTCAAGTGGGTTAACAATTTTTTCTGCAAGAAATCTTGACAAAAAGAAAAACACTACTAAAGCGCAGCCCCCAAAAATCAAAGTATAGCGAAACAAAGTAATGGCATTCTCGTTTACAATAGTGTTATCCATAAAGGTAACGAGAACATAGCCTGACTTATCCATCATATAAAACGAAAGATTGTTTTCACTACCCTTTTCTTCCCCTGAAATTATAACTTTTTCTGCTAAATCTACTAAATCGTCATCACTGTGAATTGTTGGTGGTTCATTTTTAATTTCAATTACATTACCATCATAAGAAAAAGCAACTGTGTAAAAGGTAGATAATTTAAACATTGGCGAATCCTCAAATCTATGATTAAAATCTGGTTCACCATTTGGGGCAGGTCTTACAGGCTCAAAAAAATCTGTCTCCATTTGTGAAAGCTTATACATCTCTGAATGTGCTTTTAGCATACTTTCATTTTGCTTTGTCATTTCTATATAACTCGAAACGTAAATAACACTAAGCGTACCAACCCAAAGTGCCACAAGGATTGACATAATTGAAAAAACTATTTTCTTTCTTGATTTTTCAAACATTGTCACACCTCAATTCGTATCCTACACCTCTTACTGCCTTAATCTCTGTTTTTGCACCGATAAAGCTAAGTTTTTTTCTGGTAAAAGACATATAAACCTCTACGTTGTTATATTCGGCTTCATCCTCAAAGCCCCATATTTTTAATGCAAGTTGTTCTCTTGTTAAAATCTGCCCACTATTAGAGATTAAATATTCTAAAATTCTATATTCTTTTTCACTGAGTCTTACGCCCTGACCATTTGAAGTACACGATAACGTGAGTGTGTTAGTATCAAGAGTGATATCCCCAAGTGACAACACCCCATCGTTTGTATCTAACACTCGTCTGCCTAAAGCACGAAGCCTTGCAAGTAATTCCTTTGTCATAAAAGGCTTTGTTAAATAATCATCTGCACCACAGTCAAGCCCTGTCACCTTATCGTCAAGCTCTGCTTTTGCAGTAAGCATAAGAATTGGTGTTTTAATTCCTTTGCTTCTTGCTTTTTTTACTATTTCAAAACCATTAAGCCCTGGAAGCATAACGTCAAGAATTATAATATCGTAAATATCAGTTTCTATGGCAGAAAGACCATCAACGCCATTATCGTAATGGTCAACCTCGTATTTTTCGAGGCGTAAAATCTCACACAGCGCCTCAGCCATTCTTTTTTCATCTTCAACTAGTAAAAGTCGCATAGCTATCCCCTTTTAGTGTTTATAAATCCATTATAGCACAAAACATTGAAAATTTATTGAAATATTTTAAATTTTGCTTTTCAAATCTTATTGAAATACTTATTATAATGTGCTAAAATGATTTAGTAAATTTTCAAATAGGAATGGTAAAAAATATGAAACTCGGTATTGTTGGTTTACCTAACGTTGGTAAAAGTACACTTTTCAATGCACTTACAAATGCTGGTGCTCAGGCTGCAAACTATGCATTCTGCACCATTGAGCCAAATATTGGTGTTGTATCTGTGCCAGATAAAAGACTTGATGCACTTTGCGAAATGTATAACCCCGCTAAAGTTACACCTGCAACAATTGAATTTGTTGACATAGCAGGTCTTGTTAAAGGCGCTTCACAGGGTGAAGGTCTTGGCAACAAATTCCTTTCTCACATAAGAGAGGTTGACGCTATTATTCACGTTGTACGTTGCTTTGATAATGACGACATTATGCACGTTGAGGGCTCAATTGACCCACAAAGAGATATTGAAACTATTAACCTCGAGTTAATTCTTTCTGACGCTGAAATATTGGGCAGAAGAATTGACAGAAGCAAAAAAGCAATGAAGGGTGATAAATCTCTTGCAACAGAAGTAGCATTCTTTGAAAGAGTAAATGAAGCACTCAATAATGGTATATGCGCAAGAAGTGTAGAAATGACAGATGATGAAAAAGCACTTCTTGACACAGTAGATTTACTTACATCAAAGCCTGTTATTTACGCTTGTAATATGAGTGAAGAAGATTTCACAAAAAACATTGAAACAAACGAAAGATTCAATGCAGTTAAGAAAATTGCCGCAGATGAAGGAAGTGAGGTTCTTCCGATTTGTGCAGAGCTCGAATCACAGATTGCTGAGCTTGACAATGAAGAAAAAGAAATGTTCCTTTCTGAAATCGGCGTTTCTTCTGGCGGTCTTGACAGACTTATTGAAAGAAGCTATGACTTATTAGGCTTAATGTCTTACCTTACAGCTGGTCAACCAGAAGTAAGAGCGTGGACAATTAAGAAAGGTACAAAAGCACCACAGGCTGCGGGTAAAATTCACACAGACTTTGAAAGAGGCTTTATTCGTGCAGAGGTTGTTTCTTTCGACGTACTTATGGAATGTGGCTCAATGCAAGCGGCAAAAGAAAAAGGTCTTGTTCGCTCTGAGGGTAAAGAGTACGTTATGCAAGATGGAGACATTGTACTTTTCCGTTTCAATGTATAAAATATACATTGAAAAAATTTAAAATTAAGAATTAAAAATCAAAAATTTCGGAAACGCTACGCGTTTGATTATATTGAATAAAAAACTACATCCTATCATTTAAAGTTGGTTTTAACGCCAACTCAAATGATAGGATGAATTTCTTTTTATATTTTATTTATTATAATTGCTGACCGCAGGTCCCACAATTCTTCATTCTAAATTTTTAATTCTTAATTACTTTAACTTGTAGCTTCTTGTATAAACACCAATTGCTTTGTCATAATCAAGAACGTGAATTAAAGAACCATCTTCCATTGGGTAAACTGTTACGCCTTCTGCTTCATTACCACATTTTGCAGGGATATTTCTTTCACAAAGAGTTTTAACTTCGCCTGTTTTGATATCGACAGTCAATATGTAATCGGTATTCCCCTCTTTTGCATCATAAGAAAGGTAGAGTTTATCTTCATAAACCTCGCCGCCCTGAATTCTTGTAATTTGCTCTGAAAGCTTAATTGAATGAGAATATTCAATTGTCTCTAAATCAAACACAAAAATTTCATTTACATCACGGAATTGTGAACAATAAATATAACCATTTTTTGCATCAACTGCACACCAAGGGAAGCTACCCTCTAAAAGCTCCTGTGGCATTTCGTATGCGCTTAAAAATTCAAGTGTTTCTGCAGAGAATGTCATAAGATATGGATTCTGGTCTTCTGAATCCTCAACAGCAACATAGAGTTTACCATCGTAATAGCTCATACCACCCAAGTGGTTGAGATTAAGGTTTTCTCTGTAATCTTTAGGCATAGCAGTATAATCTGCTAACACTACAAAACCATCTTTATCCCATTTTGCAAGACCACTTGTAGAAATACCAGTTAATGAGCCTGATGTGTAAAAATATTCACCATCAGTTGTAATGCCCTGACCTGAAATCAACGCCTTTTCTAAAACCACACACTTTTCGTTTACTAATTCAACTTCGCTTGATGACGTAACTTCACCAGCATCTAAAAAGATTGTTACGAGAGTACCGATTAAGACAAGTACACTCCAGAGCATTTTGGGGAAGCCCCATAAGAATTCGAGCATTTTAAATACCTCCATTTATATTCTTTTATTATTATATATCTTTTAAAATTCTATTGCAATAGGAATTTTCGAGTGTTATTATAGACTAATAAAAAACAAATTGGAGTTTACTGATGAAATACGAAATACACAGCCATACAAAAGAGACAAGTCAATGTGCTAAAATAAGTGCAAAAGAGCTTGTTGAGAAATATAAAGAGTTGGGTTACAGTGGAATTGTAATTACGAACCACTATTCTGATTTTACATTCTCTTTAAAAGAAATGTTTAATAAAAAACTTCGTACAGAGCACTACCTCAAAGGCTACAGAGAAGCAAAAAAATATGAAACAGAAGATTTTTCTGTTCTTTTGGGTGTAGAACTAAGATTTTTCTTGAATGGTAACGATTATTTAATTTATGGCGTTACAGAAGAACTTATCCATAAAACGCCGTTCCTTTTACCTATGTATTTAAAAAGAGCCTCACGATTTTTTAGAAATAATGGTTGTATTATAATTCAAGCTCACCCTTATAGACCTTACATTTACAGAGCTAACAAAAAATATCTTGATGGTGTTGAAATTGTAAACGGCAAATCAACAAAAGAAGAAAATGACAAAGCATTAAAATGGGCGGAAAAGAAAAACTTGAAAATAAGAACTGCTGGTAGTGACTGCCACAGAGTTACTGGCGCTGGTCTTTCGGGTATTATTACAAACGAGCCGATTAAGACAAATGAGGATTTGTTGAGAATTTTGAAAAATGGAGAATTTGAAATTATAGAAAAGAATTATGAAAAATAAGAAAACTTTACGCTTGGTAATATTATTTTTGGTGTTATGTTTAACACTTGGAACACTTATTGTTTATGATAATTTTAAAATTGATGTTACTGAATATGCAATAGAAAGCGTTGATTTACCGAAAAACTTTGATGGATTTAAAATAGTTCACCTTTCTGATTTACACAACACAGAATTTGGAAATGATAATGAAAAACTTCTTAAAATAATAAAAGAACAAAAGCCCGATGCAGTTTTTGTTACCGGTGATACAATAGACGGATTTTACACCAATATTCAGATACCAATTGAATTGTTTAAAGAAATCCTTAAAATCTGTGACGTTTATTTTGTTGTTGGCAACCACGAATCACGTGTGAATATTAACATATACACTGAATTTATAGATACACTTACTGAAATTGGTGTTATTGTTTTAAAGGACAGTTGTGCTCTTATTGAAAAAGGTGAAGAAAAAATTCAGGTTATCGGTCTTAATGATGCTTCAGAATATAAAGCAGATTATAATAGTGATTACACAGTTAAAATTACAGAAACAATAAATAATCTTGATGATGAAAGCTTTTTTAGCATATTGCTTTCACACCACCCCGAATTATTCCCAGAATATAAAAATACAGATATTGATTTAGTATTTTCAGGTCATGCTCACGGTGGTCAGTTCAGACTGCCATTTATTGGTGGTATTATTGCACCCGAGCAAGGATTATTCCCAGAATTTGATGCTGGTGTTTTTAACGAGAATAATACAAGAATGATTGTCAGCCGTGGACTTGGTAATAGTATTATTCCTGTTAGAATAAACAACTCACCTGAAGTAGTGGTTGTTGCTTTAAAAAACAAATAAAAATGGCTACCCTTTACGGATAGCCATTTTTTTGTTTTATTATTGTTGGTTGTTATTAATATTCTCAAATGGAACTTCTTGTGCCTGGTAGTTCTGACCGCCGTATGAAACAGTTGCATCAGCAAGTTTATTGAGTTCATTCTGCATAAGGCAGTAGTCAACAATACCGAGACCGAAAAGACCAAGAATGAGGTAGAGAATTGAGTTATCTTCGTGTGGAATACCTAAAGCCTGACAGCCTTCAGAAACTTTCTTTTCGCAAAGGTAGAAGCCTACGAATGGTAAGAAAAGAACAAGAAGAATTTCAAGTAAAGCATCACCGTTTGGATCTTTTACCTTATTTGCATCTTTAGCAATGTTGATTCCCCAGATAATACCATAAATACCGCAAGTTACTAATGTAAGTAAAATGCATTTTACAATTTCTCTTTTTTCAAGTTGCATTATAATTCACCCCTTTAACATTTTTTTTGATTATAGCACACCAATGATTTTAGTGCAACATTTTTCGACAATTTTTTTTACCATTGAATATTTATTTGTAATTTGATATTATATACAAGGTGACAGGAGCCGAACACCGCACGGTTTTGGAAGACAAAAATTCCCACTAACATCGTCAAAACTCTTGAAATAC
>JAZNUL010000057.1:0-5209 GCA_045592285.1 Acutalibacteraceae bacterium | reverse complement strand
TGGTCAAGGTGAAGAGCAACAGGAACGGTAATTCCTAATTCTTCAATCATACCGTTAACCATACCAACAACTGTTTTGTAACCGCACATATATTTACCTGCACCCTCAGAAACACCGAGAATAACAGGAGAATTCATTTCCTGTGCTGTAAGAAGAATAGACTTTGTCCATTCAAGGTTGTTGATGTTGAATTGACCAACTGCATAGTGGCCAGCCTTTGCTTTTGTAAGCATTTCTTTTGCATTTACTAATGGCATTTTTTAACACTCCAATTTTAAAATATTATTATATGTAATCGCAAAGCGATAAAATATATTAAATTTTTTCTGGGTCGAAGTCTAACACAAGCTCTTGTCTTTCAGGAACTAACTGTGTGAGCTTTACACCAGCTGCTTCAAGCATTCTTTTAGATGCTCTTGTTTCTGGTGTGTCTTTATATTTATTAGAAAGATAAATAACCTCTGTAATACCACTCTGAATAATAGCCTTTGCACATTCGTTGCAAGGGAAAAGAGCGACATAAAGTCGATTGCCTGTGAGGTTAGTACCTCTTGCATTTAAAATTGCATTAAGCTCAGCGTGGCAAACATAAAGATATTTTGTGTTGTAACGGTCGTCATCTGAACGCTCCCAAGGGAAAACATCGTCATCACAACCAGCAGGGAAGCCGTTGTAACCAACTGAAACAATTCTGTTTTCAGCGTTTACAATACAAGCGCCTACTTGTGTGTTAGGGTCTTTGCTTCGTTTTGCACAAAGCATTGCAGCACCCATAAAGAATTCATCCCAGGAAATATAGCCTTCTCTTTTCGGCATAGTTACCCCTCCAATAAATCATTCACAAATTATTATATAGTATTTTATAAAATTTTTCAATAGAAACTTGAGATATTGCAAAAATATGAAAAAAATTTGTAGAAAATATGAAATTTTAAGATTATTTTAACGTTTTGTTCTTGAAAAGAATTAAAAATGATGGTATATTTGGTATGCTTATTAGGTTACTAAAATAAAGTTGGAGAGAAAAATATGGTTAAAGATTATTTTAAAAGACTCTATAAAGGAATGAAGCCAATAGAGCATATTTATTGGTGGACCTTGAGAGGCTTGATGATTTATGGTATTATTCATAGCCTTGTTACTATTGACCCTAACTTAGGTTCAATGCAACCGTTACAGATGATGGCGAATTTAGTTGGTATGTTTGCTTATGAAATTTGCCAGATGTTCCCTAAAAATACTTTCCCAAGATTATTGCCACGCTATTTTCAGCATATTTCAATCTTCGGATTTTTCTGCGCTTCATTTGGCGGTGCATACTTAAATCTTTATTATGCATTACCAATGTTCGACAAAGTGCTTCACGCTTTGGGCTGTGTAGAAGCTGTGTTTATTAGCTATGAATTAGTTTGTGCTATGCAGATTCGTGATAAGGTAGTTTGCCCACCAAAAATTGCTGCACTCTGTGCTTTAGGTGTTGGCTTTGTTTTTGCATCTGGCTGGGAGCTTTTTGAGTTCGTGTTTGACCAATGGTTCGGTGGCGACGCTCAACACTGGGATTTACAGAAAGCAATCGAAGAAGCTGGTGGCGATGTAAATAAAGTGTTTATGCTTATTCCTCTTGATGCTGAACGCTTTGAAGCACGATTTGCTATAATGGATACTATGGGTGATATGATTCTTAATACTTTAGGCGCAGTTCCTATGTATCTTTTCTTAAGATTTAAACCATACAGACATATGGGACCCAACAATATCAACAAAATGATTGAAGAAGAATTAGCAAAAACTACCAAAGAAACAACAGCGGCTTAAATAAATATTGCATATTGTAAAAAATAGGTATATAATGTATCTGTAAAATTGCATTAAAATGCGGTGAATCGGGTGCCAAAGGGGGTAACCGGTTCATAATCTCACTTTATAAGGAGGACTTAATATGACTAAAAAATTAGTCGCAATTATCCTTGCTTTAACACTTTCAATTTCTGTGTTTATGGTTCCTGCAAGTGCTGCTTCAGCAGTTGCACCACAAACATTAGAAGTAAATGTTGAGAATATTTTAAACAGGGTTTTAAATGACCTTATTCACTATGTTCTCACTTATCTTAATCGTTTCTGGCCTGGTTTTGATGAAGACTTCAGTAATTCAGAAACTTATGTTGCAGAGCATTTCTATAAAGGTGAAGAAAGCTTTGACAAAACTGTGAAATCAAATGCTAAATGGAGTCTTGGTTATTCAAGTGATTCACTTATTGATGATTTCGATATTATGAATGGTGAATTCTTCCTTGCTGGTTCTCTCGAAGTACTTGAAGGTAGAGTTCCAAGAGCTGTTTATGACGACCAGAGAGTCAGAGTTTACGCTCTTAGCGACGGTGTAAGTGGTACAGTTGTTCACGCTGTAATCGACGGCTTCGGCTTTGCAAGAGGTGACGTTGAAGTTATTCGTGGCAGACTCGAAGAATTTGCAAAAGCTAATAATATTATCAGTATGAACGTTTCAGTTCTTCACCAACACTCTTGTATTGATACTCTTGGTATGAATATTCCTCTTCTCAAGGGTCTTGTTACAAACACAGGTAATGCTGGTACAGGTGCTGTATTTGGAGAAAATCTTCTTGATGATTATATGGTAACAAAGAACCCAGAGTTTATGGAGAACCTTTACACAACAACTGTTGCTTGTGTTGAAGAAGCGGTAGCTGATATGACAGAAGGTACTCTTAACTATGGTTATGCAAATATCAAAGAATACATCAGAGATAAACGTGACCCACAGGCATTTGACGAAAATATCCACAGACTTCGTTTCACACCAGCAGATGGTTCTGAAGAAACCTGGATTTTAGAAGCAGGTATGCACTGCACAGGTTACGGTGCAGGTCCTGATATTCTTTCAGCTGACTATCCTTACTACATTGAGAAAAACATCAATGAAAGAGAAGGCGCAAACGTTGTATTTGTAATGGGTGCAGAGCTTGCTATTACAACTGAAGGCAAATTAACAAACGTTGAAGGCGAATCAGACTTAAACAATATTACATACTATGCTAATGCTATTGCTGATAAGGTAAGAGGCATTAAAAACGAAATTAAACTTGACCCTGTTCTTAATATTGTTCACTCTGAAGTTATGGTTCCAGTTGATAACGGAATTCTTACTCTTGCTTGCCGTGAAGGTATTTTAGCATCAGTAGTTCTTAAAGATGGCGAAAACTATACTCTCGTTTCAGAAGTTGGTTATATGGAGCTTGGTAACGAAGTTGCAGTATTCTTTGCACCAGGTGAATTTGACCCAAGCATTTTCTACGGTGGCGTAACAACTCCTGCTGAAAGCTGGAATGGTGAGTCTTGGGATTACCCAGCACTTAAAGATATTACAGATTGCAAATACGTTTTAGTATATGGTCTTGCAAACGACCAGGGCGGTTACGTTCTTGCAGATAACGAATATCACTCACTTATCGGTGAAAACGAAGAAGTTAACGCTATCAGCAAAAAATCAGGTTCAACATTTGCAAAAGCATTTATTGACCTTGTTTCATCTGTAAACTGATATTGATTAATAAAAAGCACTATCGTGAAAACGATGGTGCTTTTTTTGAATTGAAAGTTGAAAATTGAAAGTTGAAAATTAAGGGGCTACGCCGTAATTATATACAAATAAAAATAACTGAATTCGTTCGTTTTTGGATTTAACAATAATCTTTAAATGAGAGAATGTAGTTTTTACACGTGTTTAATTATAATTAAACGCGAAGCGTTTCCTAAACTTTCAACTTTCAATTTTCAACTTTAAATTATAATTACGATATAACTTCTAATTTTTAGTTCCTGATAATTTTTCTTGCATTTACTTTATCAATATAATATAATTAAAAGGTAAACCACTTGAAAGGGTGAGAAAATGAGCGATATTAATGAACAACTTGTGCAGGAGATTGAAGTAAAAGAAAAAAAGAAAAAATCTCCGTTTATTGTTGGATTGATAGTTTTGGTTTTTGCAATAATAGGCGTTGTTTCGGTCGGCTCTTTTGCAAAGGATTTAATTGTAGATAAGGTTACAGAAGCAGACGATTATTCTAAATACACTAAATATCTTACATGGGTTGTAGGTATTGACCCTGACCCGTTTACAGATATAACAAAAGCAGATTTTGACGACCTTCTTAATATTGCAGTGTGTTCGCTTCTTACTGCAGAAGTAAAAACAGATGATTATGACGTTACAGAACTTGGTATGGTTGTTCCTGCAAGAGATGTTGAACAAAGCTTTAAAACTATGTTTGGTAATGACGTTCAGATTGTTCACGCTACTGTTCAGGGGTACGGTTACGAGTTCCAATATGATGCTACAACTAATTGTTATTATGTTCCGCTTACAGGTGTTGTTCCACCATTTACAGCGAGAATTGAATCTGCTAAAAAAACTGGTGGTCTTGTAACCCTTAAGGTTGGTTATATAGGAACGAGTAATATTGAGGTCGCTGTTGACGGCACTATTGCAGCTGCTCAGCCAGATAAATATATGGAAATCACGTTAAAAGAAACTGCAGACGGCGGTTTTAATCTTATATCTATTACTTCTTTAACCCAAGGTGAACATCAATAAAAATTCCTGTTTTTAGGATAGTTTAGTTATGTTGACTAAAAAACAACAAAGTATTTTGGCATATTTTTATTTTTATACTATGGAAAAAAAAGTAGAATTTTGATATAATTACTTTTGGTGTTATGTTGCTTTTAAATAAAGCAGATACTCAAATATATTAATAATTTATTTTTGGAGGTAAACTATGAGCAAAAAGTACGTTTATTTATTCTCCGAGGGCGACGCTTCAATGCGCGAACTTCTCGGTGGTAAAGGTGCTAACCTTGCAGAAATGACTAACATAGGTCTTCCTGTTCCTCAAGGTTTTACAATTTCTACAGAGGCTTGTACTCAATATTATGAGGACGGCAGAAAGATCAACGATGAAATCCAGGCTCAAATTATGGAATACATCGTTAAAATGGAAGGCGTTGTAGGCAAAAAATTTGGCGACAAAGAAAATCCACTTCTCGTTTCAGTTCGTTCAGGTGCTCGTGCATCAATGCCTGGTATGATGGACACAATCCTCAACCTTGGTCTTAACGAAGACGTTGTTAACGTTATGGCTACAAAATCAGGTAACGCTCGTTGGGCTTGGGACTGCTACAGAAGATT
>JAZNUL010000056.1:0-5107 GCA_045592285.1 Acutalibacteraceae bacterium | reverse complement strand
GAAGGTTCAAAGTTACCTGCACTTGAGTATTATAATGACAAAAAGCCGGGTTACGATTTTGTTGGTTGGCAGGTTGTTTGTGACGCTCTTCCTGAATATAATGGTAAAATGCTTGATGAAGTAAATTACCTTGAAGGCGTTGAAATGCCGAGTACACCAATCGGATTAAAACCAATATATACCGAGAGATCTGACACACCTTATATCGTTACGCACTTAATTCCTTCAATAGAAGACCCTTCGGTTTATGAGGTTTATAAAGAAGAAAAGAAAATAGGTACAACGCGTGATAAAATCAGTTTTAATGAAGTTATATACGAACCTGGTATAAACCTTGATTTCCAGAAATTCCCTTCAAACTTCAGCGTGGAACTTCCTGACGGCAGAATTTATACTGATTATGGTACAAATATTATGAGTGACGGAAGTACAAATCTCTTTATCTATTACACACGAGAAGAGTACAGAGTAACATTCTACGCTAATAATCCTGATTATGAATACTTCGGAGAAGATGAAAAATCTGTAACCAAGCTTGTTAAATTCAGACAGGATTTAGAAGTTCCTGATTATGCAGAGACTGAAATTCCTGGTTATACATTCAAAGGTTGGTCTTTAACTCCAGATGGTTCTTCGGGTATTATTGAGTTACCTGAAGAAATGCCTGCACTTAGTAGAGATTCAATAGAGTATTATGCAATCTGGGAAGCAGATGAAGTTGAATTTGAAGTTAATTACTTCATTCAAAATTCAGACGGCACATTTAGTAGTGAACCTTCACATACTGAAATTCATACTGCTCCTGCAGGTACAAGAATTAACTATAAAGTATTAGACCCACAGGATGAGACGTTATTTATGAACACATGGTGTTCAACACACACTGCTGTAGCAGTTGTAAACGACGAGTTTATAAAATATGAGAAAGACCATATAGATGCAGTAGATTATATAAGCATTTCTGCTTATTATAAGCGTGATTACAAGCAAGTATGGTGGAATAACACTGAACTCGATTATCACTATGAAGGTGAAGAATTTACAATTCCTTCTGAATCAGATAACGAAGAATTCAAAAAAGCAGGTTACACATTAACCGGTTGGAAATCCGTAGGTTATACTGATGAAAAGATTTATCTTCCTGGTGAAAAATATGTGATGGGTGAATTACCACTTTACTTCAAAGCAATTTATGAGGCAAATGATGATACACCGTATGTTGTAAATCATATTCGTGAAGATGTAGATGGTAGCTTTACCTCAAAAGAATGTGAAACAGAAACTGAAAAACTTACTGGTACTACTGATACAAAAGTAAAACCTGAAGTTAAAGCTTATGAAGGTTATACTTCACCTGAAAAATGTGACGTAACAATTTCAGGTGATGGTTCAACAGTTTTAAATTACCACTATTACAGAAATAAACACAATATTAATTTTGAAACAGATGGTGGTATTCTTCGTGGTACTTACACATCAAGCTATAAATATGGTGTTCCTTTCTATGTATTTGAATATTCTGATAGCTTCTCACTTACAAAGACTGGATATAATTTCAAAGGCTTCTATTTAAAAGGCGATGAAACAAAGACTTTAATAGATGAGGATTACTATATTTCTGGTGATGAAATTTATTCTGATGAAGATATTATTTTCGTTGCTCTCTGGGAAGCAAAGAGTGTAAATTACAAGGTTGAGCATTACCTTGAACAGTTAGATGGTACTTATGTACTTCAACAAACAGATAGCAACAAAGCACCATATAATTCAACTGTAACTGCTACAGCGCTTGATTTTACAGGCTTTACACTCGATAAAACTGTCAGTGGTACTGTAAGCAGTGGTACAATTTCTTCAACAAGTGAAGTTCTTACATTAAAGCTTTACTACACAAGAAATACCTATACAGCAAAGTGGATGAGCTACGACGGTTCAACAGTTCTTGCTACTACAAAGGTTAAGTTTGGTGATACCATTAAGGCACCAACAAGCTTTAATGCAGATAACACCCGTCCTGGTTATGCATTAACTGGTTGGCTCGATGTTGAATATGGCAAAATGTCAACTGATGGTGCAACACTTTATGCAAAAACAAGTGGTATCTGGACTGCTGCAAATTACACAGTAGAATTTAACGGTAATGGTGCAACAAGCGGTACAATGCAGAGTCAGAACTTTGTATATGGCAATAGTACAACGCTTAAATCAAATGCTTTTGTAAAAACAGGCTATGTATTTAATGGTTGGAATACAAAAGCGGATGGTACTGGTGTTAGCTACGCTGACCAGGAAGCTGTTTTAAATCTTGCTATAAGTGGTACAGTAACACTTTATGCACAATGGGTTGCAGGTAACAGCACTGCTTACAAGGTAGAACACTATTTTGAAGATTTAACTGGTAACTTTGTTCTTGATAGTTCAAAAACACAGAACTTTACAGGTGTTACAAATTCAACTGTGAACGCTTCTGCAATAACAGTTGACGGATTTACATTTGACAGTAACAACACTCTTAATGTTAAGACTGCAACAGTAAATGCAAATGGTAACACTGTATTAAAGCTTTACTACACAAGAAATAGCTATGACCTTGTATTCGATTTCAATAACTCAACTATTAAAACTATGGTTGATATAAAAGAGATTGATGAAGAAACAGGCGAAGAAGATGTGGTAGATCAGGAAGTTGGTAACTTCTCATTCCAGAGCGTTACTGTTTCTGTGAAATACGGTCAGACAATCAGTGATGCAGTCAAGAATGTAAAAATTCCTGAAGCTGCTGGTTATACATTTGAAAATTGGACACTTGAAAATGCGTCCTATGACGAATCAACAACCATGCCGATTGGCGGCTTGACGCTTTACGCAAGCTGGAAGCCGATTGAAATTACCATTACGTTCTACTGTGGTAATAAGTATAGCGGCTATAGCGGTGCAAAAGGTGAAACTGTAACAAAGACTTATAATTACGGTGATGAAATAAGCTTACCAGAACTTGATTTTGCTTATGAAGGTTATGTAATAGTAGGTTGGGTATTTAATGACTGCTCAGGTAGCCCTGGTCAATACCCTATACATTATGAATGGCCGTTACAGTTAGTTTACGGTAGATATGAGGGTGACTTAGGCTTCTTTAAAGAAAGCAAGACTGCATTAGAAATGTCACCATACTGGAGCAACAGTTACACAGAAATTACCTTCAATGGTAATGGCGGTACAGGTTCAATGGAAAATCAACTTCTCGACCGTTATGCTGGCGGTATGCCAATATACAAAAATAAATTTACCCGTGATGGATATGAATTTATTGGATGGAATACTGCACAGGATGGTTCAGGCGAGATGTATAACATTGATGGTTATTACTATCCTGTTGATGTATATGGTAAGAGTGAAGTGATTCTTTACGCACAGTGGGAAAAAGTTTCTGCTGAATAAAATAAATTCATCCCATACAAGTTACTGACTTGTATGGGATGTTTTTTTAATAATGCAGCATTTTATAAAAGAAAGGGTAAGCACTGAAGAACTGATTTAAAGTTGTTCTTGTGTTAGAGCCTGGGTCATTTATATAAAATGATGATGTTGTTAAAGTGTTAGTTGCTTTAACGCCAGTAACAACAACATAGTGCTGACCACCATTGCTCTTTTTCGCACCGACAATTACAGGTTTACCTTGTTCTAAAAGACTGTAAATTTTATTAAGATAACCATTTGAAGAGGTTATTTGTGTGTAATAGCTCGGCCAGTAAACTGCACCGCCCGAAGTGTAAGAGAGCTTTTTAGCCATATTGTGTGGGTAAATTGTAGTGTTGGTTCTCTTGCTTTCTAACATTGCAATCGCTGTTGTGGCACAACCAATTTTTGCAATACTCTGACCTGAACTACCTAAGGTAACATTTGCCCAACGAGAGTCGGTCTGTTTAAAATTCGGAACACCTGAAAGCGAAATTGCCTTGTAACTTGTTGTAGTGTTGTTTGAAGTGGAAGTTACTAAATAAGAACTACTTACATAACCTGTTTTGTTACCATTATAAAGAATTTTACTCCAGCCATTTGAAGTTGAAATAACAGGCACTTTTGTGCCACTGCTAAGTCTTGCTTTAATAGTGGCAGAAGTAGAAGCACTGCTTCTTACGTTAAGATTACCACTTGTAGTTTTAACTGTTTTTACATTTGTTGATGAAACAGTTATATAATCTGCACTACAATAACCATAAGAAGCTGCACCATATCTTACATACCAGAAATTTCCACTTTTGTTAATAAGTGTAATTAAAGAATTTCGTTTTAATGTTGTAACAACACTTGATGAAGTAGAAGCACTTTTTCTTACATTAAGTGAAGTACTGGCAGTTGTAACTTTACCAACGCCATAAACTGTGCTGCTTGCTTCTGCAGTTATAGTTGCATTTTGGAATAAAGTAAAAATTAAAAGTAAACTTAAAATTAAACTACACGTTCGTTTCATAAAAATACACCTCGTATTTACTATTTTTGCATTTGTGTTTTGCAAATGCCTTTTAATAGTAACATACGGGGTGGTTTATTTCATTACACAAATATTGGTAATAAGCGTTGTTTAATTGAAAGTTGAAAATTAAAAGTTGAAAGTTTCGGAACTGCGTTGCTATTATAAATTGAATTAAAATAGTTTATTATATTATTTTTAGGTGATATTAAAATTCATTTCACCCTAAATGATACGATATATTCATTTTTATATTTATTATAATCGGCTTGCCCCATAATTTTCAATTTTCAACTTTAAACTTTCAACTTTAATCAAGTTAAGACTTGGTTTTTAAATGCTGTTTTGCTGGCTGAGTTCTATAAATTCACCAGCAATATTTTTTAAGTCATCAAATGATTCAATAGAACTCATTTTTGCTCTGTATTCTGCGGCACCTCTGAGTCCTTTTGTATACCAGGCGGCGTGTTTTCTTGCTTCTCTTATGCCGACTCTTTCGCCCTTATATTCACATAGTTTCTCAATGTGTTTAAGCATTATAAGCATTCGCTCAATTACAGGTGGCTCAGGTAAAATTCTTTCGTGCTCTAAGTAAGCGTTAATCTGCTTAAATACCCAAGGTCTGCCTAAAGCACC
>JAZNUL010000055.1:0-2051 GCA_045592285.1 Acutalibacteraceae bacterium | reverse complement strand
TCTACCAGAGATCCATATGAACTTCTATTTTATTTTGTTAAAGTGTTGCACTTGATAGTATAACTCACCTAATAATAAACAAAACACCCAACGTGAGTTGGGTGTTTTAATTTTAATATAGAATGTTAAATTGGGGTTTATCGCTCAAGCGATTAAATAATAAATAAGAAAGAATAAAGGAAAGTTGTATAGTAAAAGTGGACACATAAAAGAGATAATGGTAAAATAAAAAAAGAGGTGTTCACAATGAAACGAACTTTCAGCAAAGATTTCAAAATAAAAGCATGCGAACTGGTCTTAAACGATGGTATTAAACCCATCGTGGTCGCAGAAAAAATGAGCATAGGACTGACAATGCTTTATCGATGGATAGATGAGTACGAAACCTACGGAGAAGAAGCGTTTGTGGGAAAAGGCAAACAACGTTCTTCGGATGCAGAGCTTAGAAAACTCCGCAAAGAAAACGAGCGCTTGAAAATGGAGATGGAAATACTAAAAAAAGCAGCGGCATACTTTACGAAACACCCGGCAGACGAGTAAAATTTGCAAAAGCGGAGTTAAAGAACTACAAAACGAGTGAAGTATGCAGACTGTTGGGTGTGTCCAGAAGCGAGTATTACCGTATTGCCAAGGAACAGGATAAAGAAGAAAAAGAGCTTGAAAGAGCAATTATTCACTGTTTTGAAAAAAACAAGGGCAATTATGGAAGAATACGAATTCGCAGAGAATTGCTTAGCAAGGGGATAAACGTTAGCGAATACCGTATAGCAAGAATGCTCAAGAAAAACGGTCTGGTTGCTAAAAGCGGCAGAACCGGCAAGGTAAGACGGTCTAAACCCACAGAACAACAGTATATAGAAGAGAATTTAATAAAGGACAAGTTCGAGGTAAGGGTTGCTAACTATCTTTGGTGTTCAGATATTACAGAGCTTAAATGTTACAGAACAAAACTATATGTTTGTGGAATAATAGATGTGGCAACAAGGCGAATAGTTGGTTGGAGTATAGCGAAAAACCAAACACAGAGATTGGTGCAAGATGCTTTGAAAATGGCGATTGGAAGAAACCCAAACAGACCGGAGGGTGCAGTATACCATAGCGACAGAGGATGTCAATATACAGCTAAGAAAACAAAACAGCTAGTTGAGAAAAACGGTTTTCGAAAGAGTATGTCACGTCCCGGTACTCCGAGCGACAACCAGCCGATAGAGAGTTTTTGGAAAACGCTCGAATGTGAGATGGCTGATATCAGCCATCTCACATTCGAAGAAGCTTCTAGAATAATTGTTGATTATATTGAACTTTATTATAATTCAGAAAGACTGCATTCAGGTATTGATTATTACATTCCAAATCAGTTTTTCTCTCTTATTTCTGTCCATTAATCTTGACAAGTTTCAAAAATGTGTGCCTACGGCACGATATATATCTGTCGGCACATCCGACACCGAATTTATTCTTTATTCTTTATTATTTATTCTTTTGGGCGTAAGCCCTATAAACCCCAATTTAAATATAGATTGCTTTCGAGGGATTCATGAAGCCCCTATGGGTTATATCAATTAAATTTGTACATTTATTTAGAAATCCGAATTAATAAAAAATCGGTCCTAAAATCATACCCAAAGCGGCGGAAATTATAATAAGCAAAATGGGGGAGGGCTTTTTCTTTTTAAATTTCTTCCAAAGAAATGCAAAAAGTAATATAATCGGTAGAACAATAATACCTACAATATTAAAGGCAAAACTGTCGCCAATGTTTTCAAAACCAAAAAGGGAAGAAAGCAACATTGTAAATGCTGTTGAAAGGATAAGCGCCACAACGCAGGGCTGAACACCCGATAAAAATGCCTTAACACCTTTATATTTAATGAAGTTTGTGATTAATGCACTTATAATAAGAATAATTGTAAAAGCAGGAAGCACAACACCAAGCGTTGCAAGTGCTGAACCTATGACACCGTATTCTTGCGAGCCGATAAAGGTAGCCATATTAATAGCAATTGGGCCGTGGGTAGATTCCGCATCGGCTATCATATTTATAAATTCGT
>JAZNUL010000054.1:0-7011 GCA_045592285.1 Acutalibacteraceae bacterium | reverse complement strand
CCTTGTCCATCTCTTGTGTTTTTGCAGTAAGCATTATAATTCCAACTGTACTACTGATTTTCCTGAGTCTTTTACATACCTCAAGACCATCCATATTTGGCATCATAATATCAAGAAGAACAACATCAAATTGATTTGGACGTTCTGTATATGTAAGTAATGCCTGTTCACCATCACAAGCTTCTGTAACTTCATACCCAGCTCTTTGGAGAGTAATCGCAATAATTTCTCTTATTGCTGCTTCATCCTCTGCAATTAAAACTTTTTTCATAATTTTTTCACCTACTAAATCATAATAAATGTAGATTTTATCATTTCTTCGGTTATACCAAAACTTTCGCCATAAGGGGTAATTTCAAAAACAAAATCACCTTCGTTAGTCGATTCTAAAATGTAGTTATCATCATAAAATTCGTTAGCTTCTTTTGTAACCGCTTGTTTTTCAATAAATTTTATAGAAAATAATATATCTTCAATTTCATTTGTTGAAGCATTCCAGATACAGTAATTTGTCTGGTTTTCGATTTTATCAAACTTAACTGTTACATTATCGCCCCAAGGGAAACCAAGAAGATATGAGTGAACAGGATTATAAAATGTTCTGAGTTTCTCATCACTTTTATCCCCTGTTAAATTCAACCACTCGAGGATTGTAAAATTGTAAACGACACCTGAAATAACAATAGACGATTCTTTTTTATCAGTAAAAAATTTCGTGGTAACAGGAATTTCAAAATTAGCATCATTATCAATATCCTGCGTAAGAAGCTTTGAACTTCTTGTTGTCGTTTTTGCAGGTTCTTGTATAACACGTGCTGCTTTAGATGTAGTTAAATCCCACGAAATAACCTCTGTGAAAATTGATGTGTCACTTTTAAGACAATCAATAAAAACTCTTGTATATCCAGCATCACTTTGAGTAATAAAATCGTGATTGATTGCTGAAACTGATGTTATAGAAGAATCAAGTAACAACTCACTGAATTTGACTATTGTATTTGTATTATCAAGTGAAAATGCTCTGAAATAAGAGTTCTGAACCTCACCCGCATCATCGAGATAAACAAGTGTTAAATCTGGGACACCATTTGAATTCAAATCAATGTATGCTTTTGAATTAAAATATTCATTTGCAAGTGTTTCAATTCTAAACCGACTATCACTTTCATACTCCACGCCATAAATTGTGAGTAATTTTGTAAGTTTATTGTCAAAAAGCGACCATGCTACAACTATTTCTGGTGAAGCATCACCATTAAGATCAGGGAAAGAAACATCGTAAACACCACTACCTGAACCTTTAATATCATTTATAAGAATCCAGGTGTTTTTTACACAATCAAGAATGGCAATTCTTACAGATGTATCTGTTGAAGAATCTGTATAGAATACAAGTGCTTCTTCTTCACTATCATTATCTAAATCATAAAGAACAAAAGCAGATTTGTATTCACCCTTCACCGGTGTTTTTAACTGGAAGGTTTTACCACTCATCAGTTTATTAAAAGCCTCTTGAACTTCACCGCTTTTACCTGTAAGTGCTGGTGGCTTCAGAAGTGAATCTGTAGAAAAGAAATTGAGTGAACAACCAGAACTCAAGAGAAGCATCGCAAGAACAAGAACTATTGACAAAATTCTTTTAAAGTTTTTCATTTTATAACGACACCTCAACGGTATAAGTTCCGTAAATCCAGCAATTTGAACTTTTTACTGTTACGTTTGCAGGAACTGAAGTTGTCTGCCCTGCTGTTATATTAATATCAGAAATATCAATTTCAACGCTGATATCAGCTTCTGTGATACTTTCTAAAGCTTTTTCTGAACCAACCACAACAACTGACTTGTTAAGACCAGAAACTTTATAATCAAGATTATTAGGATTATTTACTTTGACTTTTTTGCTTGAGATTGTAAAGTATTCTTGAGAAATATCTGAAACATCAAGCTTTACAACAAATTTTTCTGTATCACTTTCATCCGACACTGGTAAATCGGTTCTCAAGAATTCAAACACATAGTTTGAAGGTGAAATTGATTTGAAATCAATAGTACCAACAGGGAATTCTGTTATTTTATCATATTCATCAACTGAAATATTGAAATAATCTTCAGATGGAGAAATTGTGTAGCTTAAAGGATTTAAAACATATTCGTCAGGTGCATTTTTAAAGAGAAGCGTTGTATTTACTTCTTTAACTCTTAAAACAGGGATAGTGAGAACAACTTTATCTACATCAGTTGTAACATAATTGAAATTTGATTTTCCATTTTCATCAAGAAGTATAACATCAACATCAGCAGACTTATTTGAAGAAAGTGACTTCTGGAGTTTTAACCTTGCTACAGCTTTAACAATTCTGTTTATTTCTGTTGAAGGGCCTGTAACATTCACAGCAGTTTCTGAAAGGTTAATTTCGCCTGTTTTGAAGCCTTCTTCTACAATTTCAATATTATCGACAACAATATCAGGTTCTATAACTATCTGCACAGTTTTCGGAACATCAAAAAATACGTCTATGCTCTTTTGTGAAATTGCTGTAACTGTATAATCATTGTTACCAAAAGTCTGGTCAGACTTTAAAAGAAGTGTTCTTATACCCGCAGAGTCAACATTGTTTGTTTGAGCAAGTATTTTTATATCTTCTGGTTTTAATGACGAAATCTGATACTTCTTACCTTTAACTGTGACATCAACATAAAATTCATTATCGCCGAAAACTTCAAGACCAAATTGTGCTGGAACAGTATTATCTATTGTGACTTTAACATTCTGAATTGTAGTTGTCATTTCAGGACTTACATTAATAACAACAGCAAGCCAGATTATGATGGCAGCAATAAAAGAAAAAGCAAGCATCAATTTATCATTATGAAGTAAATCTGAAAACTTTTTCTTATTTTTCACTGTTACCACCTCTTATCTTTTTTCTTGGTTTATTCTTTTTATCATCGTTTGAAATAAGGTTACTTAATAAAATTTCACGAAGGTTACTTGTTTTAACATCACGCTGAAGTTTTCCGTTAATTGCAACTGAAATATAACCTGTTTCTTCAGATACAATTACAACAACTGCATCACTTTGCTCACTCATACCAATAGCAGCTCTGTGACGAGTACCTAAATCACTGCTGATTGCATTGTTCTGTGTAAGTGGCAAAATGCAACCTGCTGCATAGATTTTTGCATCCTTAACAACAACTGCACCATCGTGAAGAGCAGAGTTTTTGAAGAAAATACCATTGAAAAGCTCTGTTGAAGAGCGTGCATCAAGAATAGTACCCGACTTTGTAACCTCGTTTAGTGGCGCTTCTCTTTCAAAAACTACCAATGCACCTGTTTTTGTTTCACTCATTTCACCTGCTGCTTTACAGAAGTCATTTACTAAATCTGTAACAGCCTCCTGATAAGCACTATCGTTCTTAAAGCTGAAAAACGAAAAATCTGTAATTGACCTTCTGCCGAAGCGTTCAAGAATATTACGGATTTCTGGTGAGAATAAAACTACGAGAATCAAAAGTGCATTCTGGAAGAGTGAAGAAAGAAGAAACTCACTCGCTTCCATACCAGTAAGCTTAACCAACAAGTAAAGCAAGCCAAGGAATGCAAGACCTTTTATAAGATGCAATGAACGAGAGCCTCTTATAAATTTTATAGCTTCATAAATTATAAATGTTACGAAAAGAACATCCAATAAATCTGATGTAAAATTGAAGCTTAATAATGCTTCGCCTATTCTTTTAAAAAACTCAACTAATTCAGTCATTTTTACACCACTTTCAACAAAATTTCTGTTCAAATAAACATACTACCACATATACTGTTTCATTATATCACACATTTTTATTTTTTGCAATTTTTTGAAGCAAATTTATTACGTATTTTACATCTTTTTTTGTATTAAATCTCGACGGACTGACCCTGACTGCACCAGTTATTTCTGTACCATAGGTTTTATGTGCTAACGGAGAACAATGAAAACCACCTCTCACAGCTACGGTGTTACTGTTAAGGAATGCAGAAACCTCTTCACTGTGCATATTTTTAATATTAAAAGCAATCAGTGGAGCCTGAGTTTTTCTATCATATTCATTTTTATAAAGAATTATATTTCTTATCCCCGAAAGTTCATTAAACATTAATTCCATCAATTCACTTTCATCATTAAAAATATTATTAACGCCATAAGAAGATATTATTTCTACACCTTTTTTCAAGCCACAAATAGCAGGTACATTAAGAGTGCCACTCTCAAGTCTTTCAGGAAATGCTAACGGTTGACTGAAATTAAAGCTTTCTGTTCCTGTTCCACCTTCAATTATTGTTTCTTTTACACAACCATCGTGCAACACAGCACCTATACCCATAGGACCATATAAGCTCTTGTGTCCAGGTATACAGAGACAATTTATTCCCGTTTGCTTCATTTTTATTGGTATAACTCCTGCACCTTGCGCCCCGTCGACCATAAACAAAATATTATTTTCTTTTGCAATTTTACCGATATTTTCAAGTGGTAAAATATCTCCAAAAACATTTGAAACAGCAGTTGCAATTATAAGTTTTGTGTTACTTCTTATTTCTTTTTTCAAGTTAAAAAGAGTTTCTTCTTCATTTGGCGATACTGTAAAAACTGAAAAACTAATCATTTTCTGCTCTGCTAATTTTATTACTGGTCTTAACACAGAATTGTGCTCAAGTGATGTGATAATAACGTGGTCTCCGCTTTTAAGAATTCCTTTTATAGCCATATTCAAGCTTTCAGTACAATTAGATGTGAAGCTTACATATTCACTACCATATCCATCAAAAAAAGAATTCAGAATCTCTCTTGCAGAGTACACAGCTAAAGCAGTATTCATAGACATATCGTGACCACTTCTGCCAGGATTTGCACCATACAAAGTAAAAGCTTTATTTACTTCATTGATAACCTCTCTTGGTTTTGGGTAAGTCGTTGCCGCATTATCAAAATAAATCATAATGAATCCCCCAAATCTACTGTACCAATAATTTTTATACCATTTTTCTGCAGAATTCTGAAACATCTGTCATCAGGATTATTTACATATATAAGATACCCGCAACCTTCACCATCAGTTGGTTTTGGATTGCGGGTTAAATACGCCTTGTATCCGTTTTTCTGCAACAAATCTCTACCTTTCATTGCAAGGGTAACGGAGCCTACCTTTATACCTTTTTTGCTCATAAAAAACCCTTCCATATTATATTGTTAAATCAATATATAATATGCAAGGGTTTTGTTTTTTGTTATTTTTCTATAAGACAGACAGAGTGGGCTGATATGCCTTCTTTTCTGCCTGTAAAACCTAATTTTTCTTCTGTTGTAGCCTTAACGCTGATAAAATCAACGTCAGTTTTTAAGGCTTTTGCAATATTTTCACGCATCTCAGTAATGTACGGTGCAAGCTTTGGAGCCTGTGCAATTACAGTCGCATCTACATTAACTACTTTGTATCCTTCACGTTCTAATAATTCGTTTACTTTAGTGAGTAAAACTAAACTATCCGCACCTTTAAATTCAGGGTCAGTATCTGGAAAATGCTTTCCAATATCACCGAGTGCTGCAGCCCCAAGTAACGAATCAGAAATTGCGTGTAAAAGAACATCCGCATCAGAGTGACCTAAAAGACCTTTTTCGTAAGGAATTTCGACACCACCAATAATGCATTTTCTGTTTTCACTGAAAGCGTGAACATCATAACCGTGACCAATACGAATCATAGTTACTACCTCTTATTTAATAAGATTTTCAAGACAAGCAAGCTTAACTGAAACTGTAAGAACCTTAACTGCTTGTTTTAAAGTATCAGCATCAGGGAAAGTAGGAGCAATTCTTATGTTACTGTCGCTTGGGTCTTTACCATAAGGGAATGTAGCACCAACGTTTGTAAGTGTAACACCAGCTTCTTTACACAAGACGCCAACTCTTGAAGCGCTGCCACCAGTAACGTCAAGGCTTATAAAGTAACCACCATTTGGTTCGTTCCACTCTGCAATTTCGAGACCACTTAAATCTGAATTTAAAGTATCTATAACTGCATCGAATTTTGGTTTTAAAATCTTAGCGTGCTTTTGCATATGTGCTTTGATACCATCAAGATTTTTAAAGTATTTAACGTGTCTTAACATATTAAGCTTATCGTAGCTGATAGACTGAACAGTAAGACGCTTCAAAATTTCTTTAATATTTTCTTCTGATGAAGCAAGGCAAGAAACACCGGCACCAGGGAAAGAAATTTTTGAAGTTGAAGTAACTTCAATAACCATATTTTTATTTCTTTCTGGAAGAACAGAGAAAATGTTGAGTAAATCATCACTTTTTTCAGTTAAATCGTGAACAATATAAGCATTATCCCAGATAATTCTGAAATCATCTGCTGCTGGAGTTAAGTTTGCTATTCTCTTAACAGTTTCGCTTGAGAAAGTAATACCTTGTGGGTTTGAGTATTTTGGAACTACAAACATACCCTTAACCATCGGGTCCTTAACGTGTTTTTCAATTTCGTCAACATCAGGACCTTCATTGGTCATTTTAATGTTAATCATTTCGATACCCAATGACTCACAGATAGCAAAATGTCTGTCATAACCTGGGCAAGGACAAAGGAATTTAACAGCCCCCTGCTTACTCCACGGAGTAAAACCTGCACCTAAAAACATACATTGAGAAACATAGTCGTACATAAGTGAAAGGCTTGAGTTTCCACCAACTATAACCATTTCTGGTTTAACGTCTAAAAGCTCAGCGAAAAGCTTCTGACACTCCGGAATACCCTGAAGTAAACCGTAGTTTCTTACATCGAAGCCTGCTTCTGTTTTAAAGTTACCATCTTCAAATACTTTAAGCATATCGTTAGAAATGTCAAGCTGGTCACTACCCGGTTTACCACGTGACATATCTATATTAAGACCTTTTGCTTTAATATCATTATATTCTGCCAAAACGGCGTTATATTGTGCTTGTAATTCGTCTTTTGACATTTTTAAAT
>JAZNUL010000053.1:0-6398 GCA_045592285.1 Acutalibacteraceae bacterium | reverse complement strand
AACGCCTTCAAGGTAATTTACTTCATCAAGCATTTTACCATTATATTCAGGAAGAGCGTCACAAACAACCTGCCAACCAACAAAATCGTAACCCGGCTTTTTGTCATTATAATACTCAAGTGCAGGTAACTTTGAACCTTCTACAAACCATTTTGTTCTCGTCCTGTCAGGAATGTCATACGCCTCACCATTTCTTATACCTACAACAAATGGTTCGTAATACTCTACCTGAACTGTTGGTTCAGTCTTTTCCCACTTCAAATTAAGAATAACTGTCAATGGTTCTTTTGTAAATGAAGCAGTTTTACCTGTATATGTAAATCTGACTTGTGTATTTAATTTAATATCATTAACTTCAGGATTTACTGAAATCAAACCAGTCTTTTTGTCGTAAGAGAATTTAGGGTTAGTTATAGAAACATCAAAATCCGCTAAATCTTTTCCGACATCTTCTGTTTTACCTGTAAGAACATTCATCTTACGCATTTTAAGGTATCTCGGATTTATACTAATGGTTTTTGAGTTATAAACCGTTTGTGAAACCTTTGGTTTTACAACAGAAACTATATTCTCTGCATTACCCGAATTCCACAGTTCCAGTTCACCCTCGTAAAGATGAACTCTGAATGATGCCAAGTCAAGCAGAACACCACCAAATAAATCTAAATCTATATAAAGACCTATTGCTGCATATAATGCACCGCCAGACTGAACATTATGTTTATTGGTCTTGCCATTCCAATCGTAGTGGAAATAGAAGAAGCCGTAAAGGTCTAAGTAAACACCGACTTCTATCATAGCACCAAGGTTATCGAGCTTAACACTTATAAGACCTATTGAGAATGTTACTCTGATACCTGCACGAAGTCCTAAGTTACCCATTATAAAGAAGTTGAAATTCGTGTACGGTGTCTGCTTATCCACAACACTTGCAGAGCCTTTTCTGTCAAACATTCTGAGTGTAAAGTTGTATTGCTTTACATTTAATGCTTCAAAGGAAACGCCCATTGTAATATTAAGCTTAGCGCCAAATACAAGTTCAACATCTAAAACATAGTTTACAATATGTGTTTTAGGGTCGATATAACCTTTGTTGTGATACAAACGTATTGCTAAGATATCAACATAGTCAATTTCTCTTTCAAGCATTCTTGAATATTCGTTTATAAGAGAATTTTCTTCATCAACATTAAAGAACGAAACATTTCCGTCTTTAAGCATATTATTAAGCTTGGTTGCAATATTGCCTGCAGATGAGAAGGTACCATCCTTCTTTTCAACAAGTTCATTCCAGAAGTATGATTTCTGATGATATTTCTCTGTATAAACTGATGCAACTGCACCAACACCGGTGTAAACGCCCATATCAAATCCGGCATTTATAACTACTTCATCAATCCACCATATTATGTATGCCCAGTTATCCCACTGAACATCAGCAGAAAATCTTGTATTGAACTTAACCTCTTGTTCAAATGTTACATAAAGGTCAAGATAGAAGCTTTCTATAACTCTGTGACCATTTTCAACAACTTCAATACCTACAGGGATTGTAACACCAAAAGCAACTCTTAAGCCAGTACCCTTATTTAACTCGGTTACCTTCTTAAGCTTTGTAGTTATTTCTGCTCTTATGTCAGGTGGGTCAAGTCTTACCATATAAGAAAGATTACCCGCTTCAACATCCATACCAAAGAGTTGCATCTGGTCAGCGCTTAAATGATATTTTTTACCAAAAACAACTTCTTCATCTACACCAAGTTTATTCTGTAAAATATATTGTGCAGATTTTTCAGCAAAACCACTTTCTTCTGCCTGCTCAATAATCTGCTCCTCTAATTTTTCTACCTCTTTTTCAGGAAGAACCATATCAACACCATTAGTTTCGTATGTTGAAAGAGCATTTTTGAGTTCATCTACAGTAACAGGTTTTACTGTAACAACTGTAGTTTCAGTACCTTTTTTAACACCAGTAATTTCATAGTAATCAGCAGTTTCTGTTTCACCAAGAACGCCCTCGTAAAGTGCAATAAAATCACCGATATTGGTTTTTGTATTTTCATTTAAAGCCTCTTGATTTTCAAAATAAGTAAAATCAAGTACATCGTTATCTAATGTTAATGTATTTTCACTGTCATCTTTATCTGCATGCTTTGGAACTGGTAAAACATCAGGTAAGGAAACAACATCTTCTGCTTTTGCAGATTTGTAAAAATATTTATTACCTTCAATTGAAGTAATTTCAACATAGGCAACATCACCGTCAACTACAGTGCTCTCGTCTTCATTGATAGTACCGTTATGTAATGCAATAACATCGCCTACTGAAATATCGTTACCGCTATACGTAAACGAGCCTGTAGCGGAATTATCCTTCATAGCGACACTGCCATTTGATTTTGAAAGTGAAATTGTATAAAGACCTGTTGCTCCTTCCATATCAAAACCAGAAACTTCATCTGTTTTTATGAATTTAACATCATCGTCTATTTTAAGATTACTTTCTTCTTTGCGTGTTGTAAAAATATTATAAAAACGAATTTCTTTCTTCTGAACTTCGCCATCATAAATAAATAACACGTAATCATCATCTGCAGGAATTATTCCATCAGCAGTTATACCTTTTTCACGGTCAATAGCAGAAAGTTGATATGTTTTACCCGCTTTTAATCCGCCTTCTGGTAAAACTGTATAAGTACCATCACCATTATCATCAACAGTAAATGGAACTGTAATATTACCATCTGTAATTGAAGTGAATAAAACGCCATTTTTTACTGACTCCAAATTTGGTGCTTTTACAGTGATTTTATGTGAAGTCTCTGCATCTAAAGCAGAAACATAGTTAAGACTACCCTCTTTTGCTGCTATAGGGTCTGTGCTCTTTACCATTTTAGGATAAAGTGTAATATTTTTCTTAACTACATCATCAGTACCCGCAAGAAGTGCAAGATCACTGTCATAATACCAACCAGCAAAAACATAGCCATCTCGTGTAGGGAGTGGCATTGAGTAAACCAACTCACCAGAATCAACAAGTTGTGATTCTGGAAGAATGGTTACCTTTTTGTCCTCTTCTGACATATTGTCAGGGTAAGCAAAAGTGACTTTGCGATAAACTTTTACATCGGTATTATCACTATCTGGACCGTTGTTCGAGTTACCATTCGAGCCACCATTTGATGATGGTTTGTTTATTGGTGAATTCGTAGGTTTTTTGTCATCTGAACCCCAGATATTTTCAATCCACAAATCGCCATCAGAAATATCATCCTTTTCATCATTTTTGTCCGACTTATCATCTTCTTCATCTATTTTGTCAGTGTTGGTCTGAACGTTTTCTGTTTCGTCAACCGGAGGAACAGTTTCATTCTTTTTACAACCTGTTAAAACAGATGTAAACATTGTAAGCATAGTACATAAAACAAGCACTAAACTTAAAATGCGTTTGGTCGTATGTTTCATACTTTCATCTCCAAATTATTTTTAGGAAATTTGCCACCCTACATTTTACTACTTATATTTTTATATGTAAATATTTTCTATAAAATTTCTACATATCACACAAAAAATTTTCATTCAAGCAAATAAAAAAACTACATCCTCTCACTTATAGGAAGAATGTAGTTTTGTTATTTAATATTTAGTTACAATCAAAATGCAGCCTTTATAAAATTCCGAACTCCGCATTACGAATTCCGAATTATCTTTGTACTCGTCCGCTTGCGTCGCCGCCTGCTAACTTTTCAACTTCAGCAACTGAAACTCTGTTATAGTCGCCTTCGATTGAGTGCTTTAATGCAGATGCTGCAACTGCGAATTCAATAGCATCCTGTGTTGATTTACCTGTAAGTAATGCATAGATAAGACCGCCACCGAATGAGTCGCCACCGCCAACACGGTCTGTAATATGAAGATGATAAGATTTTGAGAAGCAATAATTTTCGCCATCATAAAGCATACCAGCCCAATCGTTATCTGAAGCTGAAATTGATGAGCGTAATGTAATAGCAACTTTTTCAAAATTGAACTTATCAGCTAATTGCTTAGCAACTGATTTATAACCTTCGTGATTTAATTTACCACCATAAATATCAGTATCCTCTGCTTCAATGCCAAATACGTCTTTTGCATCTTCTTCATTAGAAATACAAACGTCAACATACTGGCAAAGCTCTGTCATAGCTTTTCTTGCTTCATCTCTTGTCCAAAGTTTACCTCTGTAGTTTAAGGCGCAAGAGATTTTTACGCCACGAGCCTTTGCAGCTTTACATGCTTCAAGGCAGATTTCTGTAACGTTTTTGCCTAATGCTGGAGTGATACCAGTAAAGTGGAACCAATCAGCACCCTCAAAAATTGAATCCCAATCAAAATCACTTTTATCTGCTTCCATAATTGCAGAGTGTGCTCTGTCATAAATACAAACTGAGCCACGCTGTGAAGCACCTTTTTCAAGGAAGTAAATACCAACTCTGTCGCCACCACGAACGATTTTTGTTGTATCAACACCAAAAGCTCTTAAAGAATTTACGGCACCCTGACCAATAGCGTGAGCAGGTAATTTGGTAACGAAGACACTATCCAAACCATAGTTTGCAAGTGACACTGCAACGTTTGCTTCGCCACCGCCGAAAGTTGCTTGCATCTGGTCATTCTGGAAAAATCTATAATAACCGTTTGGTGCAAGTCTTAACATTAATTCACCGAATGTAACAACTCTTTTCATTTATTAGCCCTCCATCTTTTCAAGTGCTTCTGTTACGAAAAAGCTACCGCCGATTGCTTCAACTTTATCGAAAGCCAAGAATTCGTCGATATTATTTCTGTCAACGCCACCAGTTGGAATAAACTTAACCTGTGGGAATGGGCCAGAAAGAGCTTTTAATGCTTTTAAGCCACCATAGATATTTGCAGGGAAGAATTTAACAGTTGTAATACCTAATTCAAGAGCCTGCATAATTTCTGTTGGTGTAACACAGCCCGGATAATAAGGAATATTATTTTCTTTGCAGATTTCTGCAACAGAAGCAGAAAGACCTGGTGAAACAATAAACTGTGCACCAGCTTCTAAAGCAGTTTTACATTGCTCTGCATTAATAACTGTACCAGCACCAACATTCATTGTAGGATATTTTTCACGAGCATATTTAATTGCTTCTGCAGCGCAAGCTGTACGGAAAGTAATTTCTGCACAGTTAATGTCTGCATTCTGTAAAGCAGTTAAAATTTTGTCTGTCTCAGACATTTCTTTAATAACAACAACTGGAACGAATTTTTCCATTTTCTATCACACTCCTGAATATGCTGAGAAGCCACCATCAATAGGTAAAACAACGCCTGTTATAAAACCAGCAGCTTCGTTATTTACTAAGAATAAAAGTCCGCCCTCTAATTCTTCACTTTCACCAAAGCGACCCATTGGTGTAGCAGCAAGAATTTTACCAGTTCTTGCAGTTGGTGTGCCGTCATCATTAAATAAAAGCTTTGCATTCTGTTTTGTTGAGAAGAATCCAGGAGCAATAGCATTAACACGGATACCAACCTTTGAGAAGTGAACTGCAAGCCATTGTGTAAAGTTAGAAATTGCAGCCTTTGCACCTGAATAAGCAGGAATTTTTGTGAGTGGTGTGTAAGCATTCATTGAAGAAATATTGAGAATGTTACAACCCTCTCTACCTACCATCTGACGAGCGAATGCCTGAGTAGGAATAAGTGTACCTAAGAAGTTTAAATTGAACACAAAACCTACGCCGTCTGCATCTAAATCAAAGAATGATTTTGTATCAGCATCAATATCGCCAATTTCAAAATATTCTTTATCAGTTGTAGCCTTAGGATTGTTACCACCAGCACCGTTAACTAAAATATCGCAAGGACCAAAGTCTTTTAAAACTTCGTCAGCAACATTGTAGCAGATTTCTTTATTTAAAACGTTACAAGCGTAAGCTTTAGCAACGCCACCCTCTTTGACGATTTCGTCTGCATAGCCTTTTGCTGCTTCTTCGTTTAAGTCAAGTAAAGCAACCTTAGCACCAGCACGAGCGAGAACCTTTGCAAAATAACTACAAAGCACACCACCAGCACCAGTTACTACAGCAACCTTACCTGTTAAATCTGTATTTAAAACATTCTTATTCATATTATTTATGCTCCTTTTCTAAAGCTTCAAATAATCCGTTGATATATGTTGCACCTAATGCTCTGTCAAAAAGACCATAACCTGGTTTGCCTGTTTCGCCCCAAATCATTCTACCGTGGTCAGGACGAACATAACCCTCGTAGTTATTTTCAACAAGTGCTTTAACTATATCATACATATCAAGTGAGCCACAATCTGAAAGGTGTGCTCTTTCTTCAAATGAACCATCTTCCATAATTTTTACATTACGGATATGCAT
>JAZNUL010000052.1:0-16523 GCA_045592285.1 Acutalibacteraceae bacterium | reverse complement strand
TAGCTTCATCTACACCATCACAGTTAGCCTTCACTTCGTTTACTACACTTTCAAAATCTGTTTCTTTCTCTAATGCTTTCCAGATTACTTCTGCAGTTGGGTTTAATTTAATCATACCATTTACTTTACTAACTGCTTCGCCAACTGGCATAACTACTGCTTCACCAGCGATTGTTTTAAGCACAAAATTTTCGTTAATTTTCATTTTTCTCTATTCCTTTACTCATAGCGTTATAAGATGTTTCTACTGCTTCAAGTGACATATTACATTTTAGTCGGTAAATTGGTACTTCTGTGAGCACCTTATCAAGAATGCCCATAAATTCAAGCATATAATTTTTGTTAGTAGGTCTGACTGTCTGATTTATAAAATCCATTGTAACAGTACTACCCTCTACACGTTCTATTTCGTTATTTTCTCCTCGTGAAAGGAAAGTTATTCCGGCAATTTCTGTTTTAGCGTTAATGCTTTCGTCAAATTTACCGCTCCACGGGGTACCAAAAGCGTAAAACTTTCCATCAACATATCTGATTGCAGGTTTATCATCATTAAGAATTTCTGCACCAGGGAATTTTTTAAGCCACAAATGAGTGTGGGTAGATTTACCGGTTCCTGAATTTGCAGAAAAAAGATAAGCGTAGTTTTCATATTGAACACAAGAAGCGTGGAGCATTACGCCACCGAATTTTACTATTTCTGTATAGAAATAAGACGCTGTATAAATTGCCTCGACCTCTGATAATTGCAAGTGTGGATTCTCTTTCTGACGGTCAAGAAAAAATTGCTCACTTAAATTGATAACAATATCAGGTTCTTTTTCGCCTGTATAAATATATTGCTTTATTCGTTCTTGCATCATATTATATTTGGGTTCAAATTCGACTATTAAGTCGGCAACTTGTAGCTTCATTCACTAACTCCTATTTATAGCTTTAAATTGTAGATCTATATATACATAAGTGCTGAGTGTTGAGTGTTGAGTGATGAGTTTAGGAAGTCCTGCGGACTTGATTATAATGTTATAATCTTTGTTTTTTCCTTTTCTTTAAACTCACTCTCAAATTCAACTTTTCTTTGATTTATATCTTAATTATTCTTTTTTTCTATTTTTTCTTGCGACGTTTTGCAAATGGAAGTCAATACAGTTATTAACTCAATAACGTCTTTATGTAAACTTTCAAATTGTTTTTTATCTAAATAATCTGTTCTATATAACAGTCTTAACCAATATTCTGTTTCGTTAGCTTCTTTTAAGGCAATAAACATTTTTGTCGTGAAATCAGGCATTGACTGACCACATTGTGCTTCTGAAACGTTTGCACCTATACTTGTACCACACCTTAAAAGTTGCTTCGATAAAACGTACTCTTTTTTTCGTTACTCAAATATTTATATAAATTTACTATTCTAACGCCAAATTCAAAACTTTTCTCTACCGACGCACTTTTCATAATATCTCCTATACAAAACTTGATTTCAATAAATCAAAAAAACTAAAAATGACACTACAAATCATCTATTATCCACTAATAATTATAATCAACGCGAAGCGTTCCATAACTCATCACTCATCACTCATCACTTTTTACTCATCACTAAAAAGCCACAGCACTAAAATTCCAATACTGTTTCTTCATTTTAACATACAACTGACTTCTTTTCAATACTCAAAAAGAATTAATAAAATCAAAAAACTTAAGGACTGCTACAAAGTAGCAGTCCTTTTTCAAGAAACTAATTTCTTTTAGTAGTTGATATTAATACCAGCCTTCGTTCCAGTCTTCAGTGCCTGAGCCTGTTTGAATGGAGATAGTAAGAACGTCAACAATTTCGAATTCAGTAACTTCTAATTCTGGTTTTGTGTAATTTACCATTGGATTTTTCTCCTTTCAAGCTTATATATATTATAGAATATCATCAAAATCAATGTAACCATCTCCACCTGAGCCGCCCATATTAACGCCTGCAGGGTGAGTTGTAACAACTTGTGAGTTAGTTAAAACATCTGCTACACTGAACTCAATAATTTCAATTTCTGGTGAAAAATAATTTTTCATCATAAATTATTTTGCACCCATTGCATCTTTAGCTCTTTCATATTGAGCTTTACCAGTTGTTTCGAATGAAGCGTCAGCTTTATATTCCTGACCATCAATCACTACATAAGCCTGTGCAGAGAATTCTGTTTCACTGTCGTATGAAACGTTACCTACAACTACACGGTAGAAGTAACCACCATCAACGAAGTTGTAAATTGTGTATGCCTGATATTTTGTGTTATTTAAATAGAAGCCAACTTCTGTAAGCTTAGCAAGATTTGCACCGCCATTAACACCTGTAGTACCGTCTTTATCAGTTTCTGCATTGTAACCATCAGCAATCTGACCACGGAAACCGAGGTTCATTAAACCAGCGTCTTTGTTAGCCCACTGAACTTGTGTTGAAAGGTTGTTAACTTTAACTGTTGGTTGTTCTGGTTCTGTTGAACCGCCAGCACCAACTGTGATTGTGCAAGTGCCACAGTCATACATATTAGTTTTGCCATAAGCAGAACCATCATTACCATAAAGACCCATATTTGTTAAGTCATTACTGTATGCTGCAAAATTATCATAACCTGTCTTATTAAAACCGATTGTATATGTTCCATTAGCTGCACCAGCAGGTACTTTCATCTTGAATGTGAAAAGTGTAAGTGGAGCTGCAGAAGCATCTGCTGCGATTGTTGAACGATCTGAAACAGCTGTTTCAGCAACTGATAATGATAAGAATTTATCCCATGAGTTAGCAGCATCAATAACGTTACCCATTGAAAGAAGTGTATCATTATGGATGAACTGTGAAGAAGCATTATCAAAACCTGATGCTAACGCTGCATCAGCTACAAAGCCGTGGTTAGCAGCAAGATCTGTGCCTGCAGCATCAAATGGTTCTAAACCTGCAGAATTATAAGCAAGTTCATAAGTACCACCAATTGTCATCTGACCAACTTCAGCAACAACCTGTTCTGAAACTGTAAATACGATTGTATCGCCTGCAGCATACGAATCCTTATCTGCTGTTATAATAAGCTTAACAGCAGCATCATCAGGGAAAGCTGCAAAGGCAGAAACAGCGAAAACATTTGCAAGTACCATAAGAACAAGTACTACGCTAAGAATTTTTTTACTTGTTTTCATTTAACCTTATCCTCCCTATAATTATTGGTAATTATTATTAGTTGTATTGTGGATTGAAGTAAGTTTTGCAATATCAGCCTTATTACCAACGATTAATTTAACAGCTGTTGTATCGTTAGCATTAAGATTATGCATCATAACACCAGAAACTGCTTGGCAGTTAGCTGCCATTCTCTTTGGAGAGTTTGCAGGAGCTTTAGTTGCATCTGTAATAGCACCTTTACAAGCAGTAGCATCGTTAGCGTTAACCATACCATTACCGTCAACATCACCAAAAATTATGAGTACATAAGTTTTTTCGCCTACTTTAATTGTTGAACCAGTACCATAACCAGCACCACTCTTGGTAATTGTAAGAGCACTACCATCTGTAGCTTCAACAGCATCTGTAATGAATTTTTCAGCTGTAAATCTTACACCTGTAAATCCATAAATAGCGCCATCAAATTGACCGCCAAATGATTTGTTTTTATCAATTACAACACCTGAAGTACCACCAGTTTTAAGTTGAAGGTCTGCTTCAGTTGGTTCTGGCATTTCGCCACCAAGTGGAATGATTGTAGCTTCCTGGCCAACGATGAATGAAGCGCTGTTTACATAGTCACTACCATCAAGACGAGCAGCCATAAGAGTACCCTGTGGCTTAGAAGCAGATTTTACGTCATCTTTAATTGAAGGAGTTGCATTTGAAGCTGATGTGTAAGTAACTTTTGCAACAACAGCATTTGAAAGCTTCTTACCTAAGAGATTTGAAGAAGTGTCAGGAGTTAAAACAACAAGACCTGAAGCACCATAGCTTGGAGTAGCTGCATAATAACCACTACCAACTTCAACCTTAGTAACCTTGTCAACACCATCAATTTTGAACTGAATAGGACCTACTGGGTAGTTTGTTGTAAGAACAACATCTACTGTGTAAGAACCATTTGAGTCTGTTTTGTTTGCAAGACCCCATGTCTGTTTGTATGATGTATCTGTCTCATAGCCTGTACCTGCAGCGAAAACAGAGAAACTGAATACGCTGAGAACTAAAGCTAAAGCGAGAAGACCACCAATGACTTTCTTGGACATTTGATTGCCTCCTTAAGAACTATTTAATTCTCTTTCCTTAACGAATTAAAAAATTCGCATAGATAGAACATCTATTGTTCATTCTCATATTTTAATACAATATATAGAAAATTGCAATAGCAAATAATAAAAAAATGCGAGAAAACAATAAAAATGTTTTGTTCAATTTTAACAAATCTTGTTTCCCCTACCCCTCAGAGCAGGGGAAACAATGATTTTCAGTTTAACTTAAATTATGAATCGTATAAATTGCATTCGTTCTGATTAAGCAACTACATCAGGAATAGCTTTGTTAACAATAGCTGAGAAGTCGCCCTTATCCATTGCGTTGTTTGCCTGAAGGTCACCAGCGATAAGGTAAATACCATCGAGTGAAGCCTGTTTATTTACGCAAAGGTCAGCAATCATACAGTCAAGGGCGTCAATAACGCCGTCACCAGTAACGTCACCTTCAACGATAAGTTTGATTGTAGCAACTGGAACGTTAACACCACCAACACTCTGAAGGATTGTAACTGTAGCGCCTGTACCTACTGGAATCGTTTCTAAGTTAGTATCACTTGTAGCTGAATATCTTGAGTCGAGTGAAACTTCAACTGTGCAGCCTGTAACTGCTAATGCATCAGCAACAGCTTTCTTAAATTGTTTAGCTTCAATCTTCTTAGTGTAGATGTTTTCAGTAACTGGATTACCTGATTCATCCTCTTCACCAGTTGCAACAGCAGTAGTGTCAACACCTGAAGGTTTCTTAGAAGCGAAGTCTTTGAACTCTAATTTAGCAAGAGCTACTTTGAGTTCGTCAGCTGCATCGTCGATTTCATCCTGGTCATGCTTGCTGTAAGATGTAGCAACTACGTCTTTAGCAGCACCTGGGAAGATTTCTGTGCCGTTAACTTCATAACCGAGAGCTGCAAGAACTTTACCGAAGTCAACATCTGCATTCTTGTAGTACGAAGCATTCTTAACAGCATTTTCAGCCTGAGCAATGAGTTCTTTAAGTTCTGAGTAATCAGCTTCGTTATCTTTAGTAACTAAGTTGTTACGAGCAACCTGAAGAGCATATTTAGCATTGAAGATTGTATCTTGTGAATCACTCTTCATAGCAGCTTCAGCATCACTGAGAGCTTTTGAGTAAACTGCCCAGCTCATATCTGTATAGTTACCTTGTGAAGTACCGATAGCTGCTTTTGCAGATTCGATTTCTTTTGAAAGGTAAGTATTAACTACGCCACCTTCACGAGGAAGAAGTCTTTGTGACATTCTTGTTGCAAGGTTCTGAATCTGAGCGATATCAAGAGTAGTGTAACCTGAATATTCAGCAACAATGTTTTCATATTCATTAGTTGCATTTGCTAATTCTTCTTCATTAAGGTCAACATAAAGAGCCTTGATGTATTTTTCGTAAGAATTGCCTTTAATAAGCTCAGTTACTTTATAGATAGGTAATGAACCATATTCAAATTTCTGTGTCTGGAGACCAGCATTGTATTTTTCAACAATGTAGCTTGCATGTGCAGCATCCTGTTTAGCATCCTGATAACGAGACCATCTGTAGAGCATATGTGTTCTGTAGTCTTTACCATTAAGAGAAGCCTGGATAGAATCGATGGTTTTTTCAAGAGCTGTAACAGCTGCACCGATTGTTTCACCTGTTTGTTCAGATGCTGGAATCTTTGTAGCTTCAAGAGCTGTGATTGCATTTGTAAGAGCTTCGTAACGAGCGTAGCAATCTGTCCAGAAGTTAGCGTCAACACGTGGGTTGTAAACAACTGCCATACCGTTTGCAAGAGCACCTAAGTATGTATTGTATGCATTAGCATCTTTATATTCGTTAACATTACGGTCAATACCAACTTCGTCGTTAACTAAATCAGCAAGAAGATCAAAATCAGCACCACTGTAAACGAATACGTTTGTTGTATGAGATGAAACGTTTTTACCAGTACCATTGTCTAATTTGTAAGTAAATGCATACTTAGCACCAGCATGACCTACAGAAGTGTAAGAAGAAGGTGTAAATGTGAAGATTGGATACCACTCTGTTGTTTCGCTGATTTTCCAGCTACCATTGTTAAGAGTAATACCATTCTGTGTACCACTGCTGTTTGTTAACTTACCAGTCTGGCTACTTGAACCTTCGTTGTAGTAACGTAAGCAAGCATTATCTGCAATACCAGCAAGATCTTCTTCTGCATAGTAAAGGTTCTGTGGAGTATCAATCTCTAAAGCTTTACCCCATGTGTTTGAACCATGACGGTTGTTTCTGAGCTCGTCGTTTTCATAAGAGAAATATGTGTAGTAAGATCTCTGATAAGTCTTGCCACTATCCATTGCCTGACCATCTTCATCGTAAACCTTGTAGTTAATTGTAAGCTTATCAGCAAGACCTGCTGCAGGAACTGTACCTGAAATAGTGAATGACTTTGAAGTACCAAAGTTAAGTTTACCTGACCAGCCAGAACCGATTGTTAAACTATTCTGTGCTGATTGAATTGATGTAACCTCGTATGCATATTGTTCGTCCTGAACACGAGCACCGTTCTGCATATAACCACGCCAGATACCACGAGAACCATTTGTAAGAGTTACTGTGTAGTTAAGAGAACCACCATCTGCTCTTGTTGTTGAACCGATTGAAAGAGTTGGTGAACGAAGAGCCTGTTCTGAACCCCAGTCATCAACGAAAGCTGCAACAATTGGAAGAGCATTTGGAAGAAGACCGGTTTTAACACCATTAAGACCTGTAAGAAGGTTAATAAGAATCTGTTTGATGTTTGCTTTTGTAACAGCTGCATTGAGTGAAGATGTTACAGGGAAGAGTTTCTTGCCAAAGATAACAGTAATAAGTCTGTTAATAAGATTGTCAAGAAGCTGGTTAACAATATTTTTTGTACCAAGAAGGTTGTCTTCTCTGCCGTTTCTACCGAATGTACCAAGAAGAACTTCAAGGTCAAGGTCATCAATTACATTAATAAGTCTGTCAAATACCATCTTAACGTCAAGAGCATAGTCTGCTGATGATACGTTGCAAAGAAGACCAAGTGGAAGAATCTTATTGAGAATTGTTGAAAGAACTGTAAATGCATTACCTGCATAGTTGTTAGCAACAGTAACTTTGTCTGTCTTGTAATCATATGAAGTTACGCAACGAACAGAGTTAAGTGTTGTTGGGTCACAGCCAGCAAGAATACTTGTGTTGCCTTCACCAACGTAGTTAACTGCATAGTCAACGATTTCTTCAAGAACACCCATATATGCAGGGTCGCCTTTAGCAACTGCATATTCTTTAACTTGTTTAAGTGTAGCAGCATCAAGAGCGATGTTGCAGATGTTATCAAGGTAAGTAGCACCTAAATCAAGACCCATATTAAGAAGAAGCTCAATCCACTGAGCAGAAGTCTTAGTTTGGAACTTTCTGCCTGTTTTAAGAGAAGCATCAACGAAAATCTGGTCGTCATAGTTGATTTGTGGTGTGAGGTCTGAAAGGAATTCTCTTACGAGAAGAACAGCTGTCTGTTCAATCTGAAGACCTGCATCAAACATATTAACGTCGTAAACAAGCTGTGGTAAAGCATCACCAAGGAATGGAAGGAGCATATAAGCTATAAGACCTTCTCTACCTGCTGCATCGTTAGAGAATGAATCAATCTTCTGAACGAATTCTGGTTTTGCTTTAAATGTATTAAGGTCAACATAAGCTTCGTTTCTGCCGAAGAACTTGAATGTGAAGTTCTTAAGAAGGAACTTAGCTGTTGTCATAAGGTTTTCATTGAAGTTATCGTTTTTACCATCTTTCCAGATGTCTGTTACTTTAATACCGAGAACGTCAAAGTTAATAGCGTTATCGAAAAGAACGTAGATAAGGTGGTTAAGACAACCAATGATTGAACCATACTGTGGAATTAATTTATCAAAGTCAATTGTGTCGCCTGTAAGGTTGTAATCCCAGTTAATAAGGTTAAAGAGAGAATCTGTTCCACCGATGTTTGCACGTTGGTAACGGTGTTGTTTTGTTGTTTTAACATTACCATCTGCATCAAGAACAGGAGTACCATCAGCATTAAGAACATCACGTGTTACATAATCTCTGAAATACCAAGTGTCGCCAACCTTCCACATCTGAGCATTGCAGAAATAGTTTTTAATTAAAGCTAATTTTGCAGCATCAGCGGTTTCAGGGTCAATATAATCAGCATCTTTTTTAATATTAGCAATTTCAGCCGCATCTGCTTTTTCATCAAGAACAACGAAATCTGCGCCTAAAGCTTCCATAAAGATTTTCTTAACGTCGTGGTTAAGAACAACTGTACCAAAATCTTCATAAGCAATCTGAAGAACGCTGTCAAGAAGAGAGAATACTGAGTTGTTTGTAAGAGTTAAATCTTTATCTGCGATTTTAGAAGCATCAAGAATGTATGAGTTCATATCCCATACTTTTTTGCCACTTTCATCATATGTGTAGCTCTGAGGCTTTGTAAGGAGACCTCTTACTGCTGTGTTGATAATTTCATCGAGTGAGTCAACGTCAGTTGGAAGAGTGCCGTGCTCCTCAGCATTTTTATCAAATCTGCCTTGTTCATCATATGAACCGTGGATGAGTAAATCGTAAACCATCTTTGTAGCAAAACCAGGAAGATCGCCAACGATGTCATTGATATCGCCAAGGTCAACGAATGAACCAACGAGACCTAAGTCAATACCATCGCCACCATCAAGACCATAAGCAGCTTTACCAAGAATACTTGAGTTATCTGCAAGGAATTGAAGAAGATTGTAAACGAGCTGCAAGTCACCTGTTTTAGCACGTGTCTGCTTACCTTTAACTGCATTAAAGTTAAGGTTTTTAAGGTCGCCACCAGCAAGACCCTTGATACCGTCAACAGAGTCGAGGGTTTTGAAAACGTTATCAACAGAAGTAAGGCTGATAGTGATACCTAAAATACTGATATCGACATCAATACCTGATAAAACATCCTGATCGAGAACGTCAAGAACAAGAGTTACAACCTGTTGATAGGTTGGTGCAGGGTTATCTACTGAGTCATAAGCCATTTCAGCTTTAGTATAACCTGCGCTACCGATAACAGAAACTGTACCGAGTAACATAAGCATTGCTAAGAAAATGCTTAATAATTTTTTAGATTGTTTCATAAAGTTTTTCCTCCATCATATTTTTAGTACGCCAATACAAAAATACGCGTGCGCTAATGAATTGTCCGTTACAACCACGCACCAGTTGTAACAAGGCTTTGGGTCGCCATTAAGCAGCTTTAAAGGAACACTGCTTAAAACAATTCTTTTCGCCGCGATTCCCCGTAAAGAGAACCTGACTTAAAGTGATAAAAGTAAATTGTATAAAACTGACTTTCTTAAAGAACTGCAAACCTGACCATTTTGCAAGAAAATTAATAGAACCTTTCTTAAACAACTTACTAACCACGAAGTCGGTCCAAAGGGGTTTCGCAGTAATGCCTATATATAATAGTATAGAAGCCACCATACAAATAGACAGAATTGCCCCATTACCCCAACCTTATGGTTGATTTCATTTTACATCATTTTCCTAAAAAAGTCAATAAATCGGATGTGTATAGATACACAAAATTAAGGGTGGTTTTTTGGTTAAATTTACGATTTAAGATTTAAGATTTTAGGTGTTGGGGGTGGCTATTGGCTAACAATTAACACCTAACAACTAACAACTAAATTTCTCTTGCAAACTGTCGAATTTTGTTATATAATTAAAATGAATACTTACATAAAAACAAGGTGGCTAAAAAATGAAACTTTTAGAGGATAAAATAAGACAAGATGGGCAAGTTATTGGCACTGATATTTTAAAGGTTGATATGTTCTTAAACCACCAGATTGATGTTAATCTTTTAGACGAAATGGGCAAGGAGTTTTTTAGACTCTTTAAAGATAAAGGTATAAACAAAATTTTAACTGTCGAATCTTCAGGTATTGCTATTGCTGTTATGGCGGCAAAATATTTTAACGTTCCTGTAGTTTTTGCAAAAAAATCAAGCCACAAAAACGTTGGTGATGATGTATTCAAGGCACAAAGCCATTCTTTTACACACGGCAAAGATTATGAAATGATAGTTTCTAAAAAATATCTTTCAGAAAACGACAATATTCTTTTTATAGACGACTTTTTAGCTGGTGGAAACGCCGCTTTCGCTGTTCTTGACATTCTTAAACAATCAGGTGCAAACCTCGTGGGAATTGGTATTGCAATTGAAAAAGGCTTTCAGGATGGCGGAAAGAAACTCAGAGATATGGGAATTTCAGTCGAGTCGCTTGCGATTGTGCAGGAAATGGACGAGGCGAAAGGGATTTCTTTTAAGAATTGAAAGTTGAAAATTGAAAATTGAAAGTTAAGGAAGCCCTACGGGCTTGATTGTATAAATTATAAGATTATAGGATTGAATTGTTATGGAAAATGGTATTGAAGATAAAAGTTTTGAATTTGCTGTACGAATAGTTAATCTCTATAAATATTTAGTTTACACAAAAAAGGAAACAATACTTTCAAAACAATTACTTCGAAGTGGCACAAGTATTGGTGCAAACGTGGCTGAGTCTCAGCAAGCTCAAAGCACACCAGATTTTATAACCAAATTAAATATATCTTTAAAAGAAACATCTGAAACGAAATATTGGATAAGATTGTTAGCAAGAACTGATTATCTTACCCGAGAGGAAACAGATTCAATTTTAAATGATTGTATTGAAATAGAAAAAATATTAGTTTCTATTATTAAGTCAACAAGAAAAAACAACGGACTTGATTAAATTGAAAGTTTAAAGTTGAAAATTGAAAGTTAAGGAAGCCCTTGTAGATGATTTTCAATAAAACTTCAATCTTTAATAAAATATTATTTGGGCGTTATGACCTTTTAAGTTGAAAGTTTAAAATTGAAAGTTGAAAGTTAAGGAAGCCCTGCGGGCTTGATTGTATAAATTTAAGGTTACTACCCAACAATTTTCAACTTTAAACTCTCAACTTTCAACTAATAAAGTAACGGCGTAGCCCCACAACTTTCAACTTTCAATTTTCAATTTTCAACTAAATATAACTACGGCTTTTTGGTGCAGTTAAATCTGACTGCATCTTTAAGATAAATTTATTTCAAACGGAGGTAATTCCAATGAAAAAAGTAATCGCACTTGCGCTTGTTCTTGTACTTGCTATTGGTGTTTTAGCTGCTTGCGGCGGCACTGGTGACCAAGACGAGCCAAAAATGCTCGGTATGAGTGAATCTCCACTCCCAGCTCCTGAAATCACAAAAGATTATGAAATCAAAGAAGATTTCAAAATCGGTTTCATCTGCTTACACGACGAGCAGTCAACTTATGACCTCAACTTCCTCAATGCTGCTAACAGCGTTCAGGCTGCTTTAGGTCTCACAAACGAACAAGTTATCATCAAGACTAACATTCCTGAAGGTAACGAATGCTACGAAGCTGCTAAAGACCTCGTTAATCAGGGTTGCGACCTCATTTTCGCTAACTCTTTTGGTCACGAAGACTTTATGATTAAAGCAGCTAAAGAATTCCCTAACGTTGAATTCTGCCACGCTACTGGTACTAAGGCTCACACAGAAGGCCTCAAAAACTATCACAACGCTTTTGCTAACATCTACCAAGGCAGATATTTAGCAGGTATTGTTGCTGGTATGAAGCTTAACGAAATGATTGAAGCTGGCACAATTACTGCAGACCAGGCTAAAATGGGTTATGTTGGTGCTTTCACATACGCTGAAGTTATGTCTGGTTACACATCATTCTATCTTGGTGCAAAATCAGTTTGTCCATCAGTTACTATGGAAGTTCAGTTCACAGGTTCTTGGTATGACCCAACTGAAGAAAAGAATGCTGCTGAAGCTCTTATAAACAACAAATGTGTTCTTATAAGCCAGCACGCTGACTCAATGGGTGCTCCTTCTGCTTGTGAAACTGCAGGTGTTCCTAACGTTTCTTACAACGGTAGCACTTATGAATCTTGCCCAGAAACATTCTTAATTTCTTCTGCTATTAACTGGGCTCCTTACTTCAACTACATCATCGCTTGTGTAAACAAGGGTGACGAAATTGCTGCTGACTGGTGCGGTGGCATCGCTGAAGGTTCTGTTGTTCTTACAGGTCTTAACCAGGATGTTATTGCTGAAGGTACTATAGCAAAAGTTGAAGAAGCTATTACAGGCTTCAAAACTGGTACTATTAAAGTATTTGATACAAAGAACTTTACAGTTGACGGTAAAGCTTTAACAACTTATATGGCTGACGTTGATACAGACGCTGCATTCACACCTGATACAGAAGCTGTGAAAGATGGCTACTTCGATGAATCAGCTGAACGTTCAGCTCCTTACTTCAATGTAAAAATTGATGGTATTAAGCTTCTTAATGAAAAATTCTAATTTTTCTCAAACAATAGGCAGAGAAATCTGCCTATTGTTTGAAAATTGAAAGTTGAAAGTTGAAAATTGAAAGTTTTAATAATACGACACTATTGTAATTATTTTTGTCATATTTTAATGTTTCACTTTCAATACAATCAACGCAAAGCGTTCCTTTATTTTCAACTTTCAACTTTCAATTTTCAACTATTTTAAAAGGTTGGTGTTTACTTGAACAGTTCAAATAATATCGCTCTCGAATGCAGAAATATTACAAAGACTTTTGGTAGTGTTGTTGCTAACAAGAATGTTAATCTTTCTGTTAAAAAGGGTGAAATTCTTTCTATTTTAGGCGAAAATGGTAGTGGTAAAACCACTCTTATGAATATGATTTCTGGCATCTACTTCCCTGATGAAGGTTCTATTTTAGTAGATGGCAAGGAAGTTACAATTCGCTCACCGAAAGATGCTTTTGACCTTAAAATCGGTATGATTCACCAGCATTTTAAGCTCGTTGACGTCTTTTCTGGTACTGAAAACATTGTTCTCGGTATGAGAAACAAAAAATTCAACATAAAAAAAGCTCAACAAGAAATTCAGGAAACCTGTGATAAATACGGCTTCCAGATTGACCTTAACAAGAAAATTTATGATTTATCTGTTTCTGAAAAACAGACCATTGAAATTGTAAAGGTTATTTATAAAGGTGCCGATATTTTAATTCTTGATGAGCCTACTGCGGTTTTAACACCACAAGAAATCACCAAGCTTTTCAACGTTTTAAGAAAAATGCGAGATGATGGCAAGGCTATTATTATCATCACCCATAAATTAAACGAAGTTTTAGAAATTTCTGACAGAGTTTCTGTTCTTCGTAAGGGTGAATATATAGGTACAGTAGAAACAAAAAATGCTACTGAGCAAAGTCTTACAGAAATGATGGTTGGCGAAAAAATAAGCCTTGATATCGAAAGAAGCGAACCTAAGAACGCTGTTGACAGACTTGTGATTAAAGGTGTTGACTGCTACAACTCTGACGGAATTAAAGTTCTTGACGATATTTCATTCACAGCAAAAAGTGGCGAAATACTCGGTATTGCCGGTATTTCTGGCAGTGGTCAGCGTGAACTTTTAGAGGCTATTGCAGGTCTCCAGAAGCTTTCTGGTGGTGAGGTTATTTACCACGACCCTAAAACCGAAAAAGAAGAAAATTTAAGAAACAAAACTCCTATTGAAATAAGAAACTTAGGCGTAAGACTTTCTTTCGTTCCTGAAGACAGACTCGGTATGGGTCTTGTTGGTAATATGGGTATTACAGATAATATGATGCTCAGAAGCTATAAAAAAGGTCGTTCTTTCTTCTTGCAGAAAAAAGAACCTAAAAATTTAGCAAACAAAATCATTAAGGAGCTCAATGTTGTAACCCCTGACGCTAACACTCCTGTAAGGAGACTTTCTGGTGGTAACGTTCAAAAAGTTCTTGTAGGTCGTGAAATTGCCGCTTCTCCTACTGTTTTAATGGCGGCTTACCCTGTTCGTGGTCTTGATATCAACTCATCTTACACAATATATAATCTTTTAACTGAGCAAAAGGAAAAAGGCGTTGCAGTTATCTTCGTTGGTGAAGACCTTGACGTGCTTATTGACCTTTGTGACAGAATCCTCGTTCTCAGCGGTGGTAGAGTTACTGGTATTGTTGACGGCAGAACCACTAAAAAAGATGAAATAGGATTACTTATGACTAAAACAAAACAAGGAAAGGAGAATGAATAATGGCAAAAACTGAAAATAAAACTCGTTCTCCTCTTTTCCATATTGTAAAAAGAGAACCACTTCCGTGGTATGGTGCATTGGGTGTACGTGCTGGTGCTATTGTTATCGCACTTCTGCTCTCTGCAGTAGTTATTATGTTGCTCACTCAGAAAAACCCTATTGAAATTTACAAGGCGATGTTTGAGGGTGCTTTTGGCTCTTCAAACCGTATCTGGAATTTACTTCAGCAACTTTCTATGCTTCTTTGTGTTTCATTAGCTGTTACTCCGGCTTTTAAAATGAAATTCTGGAACATTGGTGCTGAAGGTCAGGTGCTCGTAGGCGGTCTTGCAACTGTTTCTGTTATGATGTTCTTCGGCGACAAAATGAGTCTGCCAGTGCTTTTAATAACTATGATTGCGGCAAGTATTTTTGCTGGTATTGTCTGGGCTCTTCTCCCTGCAGTTGCAAAGGCTTTGTGGAACACAAACGAAACACTCTTCACACTTATGATGAACTACGTTGCTATTCAGCTTATTGCATTTTTCCTCAAAAAATTTGTTAAAAGTGGTTCAGGTGTTTTAACTCCTATGCCAGAATATGGTCTTCCTGTTTTAGCAGACAAGCCATATTTACTTAACATAATTGTTGTTGCTGTTTTAACTATACTGGTTTATATTTACTTGAAGCACAGTAAACAGGGCTACGAAATCTCTGTTGTTGGTGAAAGTGAAAACACAGCAAAATACATTGGTATTAACGTTAAAAAAGTTATAATAAGAACTCTTATTATTTCTGGTGCACTTTGTGGTATTGCTGGTCTTCTTTTAGTTGGTGGTACCGACCACACAATAAGCACCACTACTGCTGGCGGAAGAGGCTTTACCGCAATTATGGTTTCCTGGCTTGCAAAATTCAACCCTATTGTTATGGTTCTTACATCATTCCTTATAGTATTCCTTGAACGTGGTGCTGAGCAGGTTTCTTCTCAGTTCAGAATTTCAAGCTCTATTTCAGATATTGTTACAGGAATTATTCTTTTCTTTATTATAGGTTGTGAATTTTTCCTTCAATACAAAATTGTATTTTCAAAGCACAGAAAGGAGAATGAATAATGTTAGCCTTTCTTGTCAGTGCAATTCGCCTTGGTATGACCTTCCTTTTAGGCTCTACCGGTGAAACTATTACAGAAAAATCCGGTCACTTAAACCTTGGTACACCCGGTGTTATGTGTGTGGGTGCCGCTTGTGGATGTTATGCAGAATATCTTTATTTCAAGGCAGTTGGTGTATTCAATATAAACCCAGTTGTTGCAGTTATTCTTCCTATTTTCGCAACGTTAATCGGTTCTGCTTTAATGGGTGTTATTTTCTGTTTCTTAACAGTTACGTTAAGAGTTAACCAGAACGTTACCGGTCTTGCTCTTACCACCTTTGGCGTTGGTGTTTCTGACTTTTTAATTGCAAACACAACACCTATTTTCTCAAAGGGTAGCAAATACTTTACAGCCCATCTTTCTTTTGCAGATGATTTAGGCTGGTTCGGTCAGATATTTTTATCTCACGGTATTTTAATATACCTTGCAATTATTATTGCTTTACTCTCTGCGTTTGTTTTAAATAAAACAAAAATCGGCTTGCACTTAAGAGCTGTTGGTGAAAACCCTGCAACTGCTGATGCTGCTGGCATAAGCGTTTCTAAATACAGATACGCTGCAACCTGCATTGGTTGTGGTATTTCTGGTCTTGGTGGTCTTTCATTTATTATGGATTACCTCAACGGAAACTGGGAATATTGCATTGATGCTATCGGCTGGCTCGCTATTGCACTTGTTATTTTCACCGTATGGAAGCCAAACCTTGCTATTATTGGCTCAATTATCTTTGGTGCTCTTTACATTGTAAGCACATATATTCAAGGCTTTGCGATTGAAACAAAAGAAATTTTCAAGATGCTCCCTTACATTGTTACTGTTATTGTTCTTCTTTTCACAAGTATCCGTGATAGCAAAAACAGTCAACCACCACAAAGCCTTGGTCTTAACTACTTCAGAGAAGAAAGATAAAAAATTACTAATAAAATACAAATCACCTGTTAATAATATTAGCAGGTGAT
>JAZNUL010000051.1:0-2930 GCA_045592285.1 Acutalibacteraceae bacterium | reverse complement strand
ATTTTCTTTGAAAATTCGACTATATTCCTTTCAATGACTGTAATACAAAATTGTGTTTATGAAAAACAATTTTGTTAAAAGCCGATAAAATCGGCTTTTACGAAACGCAACTGCGTTTCGACTAATTACAATCATTATAATAGCCGACCGCAGGTCCCGAAACTATTCACTATTCATTATTCACTCTTCACTTGAGCGTAGCGAATTATCTTGTGCCCGTCCAGAACAAGTGGTCTTTAATAAGAATTGCTCTGCAAGGTGCGGCTTCAACGTCACTTATTTTAATTGGTTGTGCCATCAAGAAATATTTGCCTGGCTCTACCTTACTTAAATCAAGACCCTCTAAAACCGCAATATTTTCACTGAGTAATGCACGATGAACAATTTCATTTGAACTACCGTAACCTATTGATTGTGAATCAGTACCAAGCAATTTTACATTTGTATCAGCAAAGCAATATGCACTACTTTCCATCAGATATGAATTACCGTTACCTTTTATTAAAACTCTTTCAGCGTTAAAAGGAAAATTATCTTCTGCAAAAGCGCCTGTAACAGGGCCTGGCGGTGCTTCTACAACAACACACTCGCCAATAAACGTTGCAAGTGGAATTTCATCAATTGACGCTCCACCATTAATAAAATGAAGTGGTGCATCAACGTGAGTAGCTGTATGAAGGCAAGTGTAAAATGCATTAAGATTACACTTTTCACCCTTTTTCATAGATTTAATTTCATCTAAATATCCTTCGGGGTCCCCTGGGTAAACAGGTGTTTTAAGAATATCTCTTGAAATATCTATAATTTCCATTTTTGCACCACCATAAAATTATAATTTAATATCGCCAAAATTCATTCCAGAAAATGAAGCATCTGCTATGCCATTCATACTGTCTTTAACTACAGCCTGAAAGAATTCTTCTGAGAAATTATCAAGAGTAATTTCTGTTTCAGTACCATCGCTCATATTTTTGAGCTTCGCTTTATTTTCTGTTAACTCATTATCACCTAAAACAACAGTATATTCTGCACCGATTTTGTTTGAATATTTCATCTGTGCTTTAATTGACCTACCAACTGTATCAATAGAAACGCTATAACCCTCGCTTCTTAAATCGGAAGAAATTTCTACTGCTTTTAAAACTGCATTTTCACCCGCAGTTACAATTGAAAGATTATATTTTGGTGCTTCTGGGAATGGGATTTCTGCACTTTCCATAGTGAGAACAAGTCTTTCGAGACCTAAACCAAAGCCACAAGCAGGAAGTGGATTGCCACCTAATTCTTCAATAAGGCCATCGTATCTGCCACCACCACAAACAACAAGCCCCTCTGTCTTTTCATATTTTGAAATAAATTCAAAAACAGTTCTTGTGTAGTAGTCAAGTCCACGAACGATTTGTGGGTTTACTGTGTATTTAATACCCATTGTATCAAGGTATTTCTGAAGTGATGTAAAATGCTCACGGCAATCATCACAAATGAAGTCTAAAACAACTGGTGCATCTTCTGCAATCTTTGAACAAACAGGACTTTTACAGTCGAGTATTCTCATCGGATTTCTGTCAAGTCTTGAAAGGCAAGTTTCACAGAGGTCACCTTTTTTATTCTCAAAATATGTTTTTAAAGCTTCAGTATATTTCTTTCTGCATTCAGGGCAACCTATTGAGTTAATTTCAAGTGCTACATTTTCTAAACCTAAGTAGTTGAGATATGTGTGTGCAAGTGAAATAACTTCAGCATCCTGAACTGCTGTGCCAGCACCAAATGCTTCAACACCAAACTGATGAAATTCTCTGAGTCTACCAGCCTGTGGTTTTTCATAACGATAGCAAGATGTTAAATAACAAATCTTCTGTGGTAATGGTTCATTAAAAAGACCGTGCTCTAAAAATGCTCTTACAGCACCAGCTGTGCCTTCTGGTCTTAATGTTATTGAACGGTCACCTTTATCGTTAAAAGTATACATTTCTTTCTGAACAACGTCAGTTGTTTCACCAACAGAACGGTCAAAAAGCTCTGTGTATTCAAAAACAGGTGTACGCATCTCTAAAAAGCCGAAGCTTTTTGCTGTATCAAGAGCCGCTTGCTCTACATATTGATATTTATGTGATTCGTTAGGTAAAACGTCGTTTGTACCTTTAATCGCTTTTACGCTGAATGCCATTATTTTATTTCCTACCTTAAATTTATTTAATATATCAACAGAAAAATCGGGAGCAGAAAAATGCACCCGATTTCGATTAATTCTTAATTATCTTGCTTTCGGATTAACAATATCACGCCAGTCAAGGTCGCCACGTTCAAGACTGTGAATAAGAGCTTCTGCAGTTGCAATATTTGTTGCAACTGGAATGTTATGTACATCACAAAGTCTTAAAATATTATTTTCATTTGGCTCACCTGGGTTTGGTGAAATAGGGTCTCTGAATAAAAGAAGAACGTCTATTTCATCACAAGCAATTCTTGAACCAATTTGTTGGTCGCCGCCTTGTGAACCGCTTAAATATTTTTCAATCTGTAAACCAGTAGCTTCAGAAACCACTTTACCAGTAGTGCCAGTGGCACAAAGTGAATGTTTGCTTAAAATTCCGCAGTAAGCAATACAAAATTGTGTCATAAGTTCTTTTTTAGAGTCATGCGCCATTAAAGCAATATTCATAAATTACGCCCTCCTTATTTTTTCACACCATATATACTATAAAAACACATTTTAAAATTATATTTCTATTGTAGCAGAAAAAAACTTATTTTTCAATACAATTTTAACAACTTTTAGCAATTTGATGCTATGAATTTAAAAGTGCAAAATTCTTTTTGTTTGCAGAATATAAATTTTTATAAACCTCATAATACTTGTCGTATACTTTCTTTGTTTCCATATTAGGAGTAAATGTTTTACTTACAGGAATCATTTTCTTTGCATCTTC
>JAZNUL010000050.1:0-19001 GCA_045592285.1 Acutalibacteraceae bacterium | reverse complement strand
AGCCGAAGTAGTGGTTATATGAAACAACATCAGGAATCTGGATGTATGGACTATCCATACTACACATAGAAACACAAGCAATGGTTGTGAGCCTTGTTTTATCCATTTCGTGAACAAGGTCATTTAAAATTTTGTGATTTTCAATTAAATCAGGGTCATTTTCACCAGCCATAGTGATCTCATTTGAAAGACCCCATACAACGATTGAAGGGTGGTTGTAGTTCTGAGTAACTAATTCTCTCATCTGAGAAATCGTGTTTTCTCTACCAGTTGCCATATGATGAGAAATATAAGGGATTTCTGCCCAGATTACAAGACCTTTTTCGTCACATAAATCATAGAAGTATTGGTCGTGCTGATAGTGAGCAAGACGAATTGTAGTAGCACCAACCTCTAAGATTAAATCGATATCTTCTTTGTGATGCTCAGGGAGTAATGCGTTACCAAAGCCCCAACGGTCCTGATGACGAGAAACACCACGGAGTGGATATTCTTTTCCGTTAAGAATAAATCCGTTATTAGGGTCAATTTTAAATGTACGACAACCAAAGCGTGTACTTACATTATCGAGTACTGTTTCTCCGTCTAAGAGTTCAACCTCTGCAGTGTAAAGATAAGGGTCTTTTTTACCGTGCCAGAGATGAACGTCAGTAATATCTAAATTAACGATTTTTTCGTTTGAAACAGTTTCACAAACAACTGCACCTGTCGCATCTTTAATTACGTATTTAAGTGTTGGTGTTTCAATGTTTCTAACATATACTTCAATTTCTATTTTTGCATCTTTGCCAGTGATTTCTGGGGTAACCTTAATGCTTGGGCTACCATAGTAATCTAAATCGAAGTGCTTTTCATTTACACCAATAATATTAACGTCACGATAAAGACCGCCGTAGAAAGTAAAGTCAGCCATCTGTGGATAAACTCTGTCATTCTCAGCATTATCAACGTCAATTTCAATAATGTTTTCATCTTTTAAAACATTAGAAATGTTAACTCTCCAGGTAGAATAACCACCATCGTGATGAGCAAGCTTCTTGCCGTTAACTGTAACGTCAGCAGAAGAGTTAGCACCACGGATTTCAAGGTAAACTAAATCTGTCTGTGGTAAATCAGCATGTGAAATTGTTTTTGTGTATTTGCAAGTGCCACGGAAATAGTCTGCACCACCATCCTGACCATCAATAGCGTTCCAAGAATGAGGAAGGTCAATGTTTTCTGGAGCAGTTTCTGGTTTTGTAAAAACCCAATCTTTGTTTATATTAATGATTTGTCGCATTGGTCTCGCATCCCTTCAATAAATTATTATTCTTAATTTTAATTTTATTATAGCAATAAAACAAATTTTTTGTTATGATAATTTTTGGGTGTTATTGCACAATATTTATATTTAATTGCTAAAATCCGTTGAATTTTTGATGAAGTTGTACTATAATATATTCTGTTGAAGGATTTATTTAGGCGATTTAATACAATGGAGGGAGAAGAATTGTTTTACGATTCAGAATTACACTTTTTGCAAAGTGTTTTAAAAAAGTGCAGAGTACAGACACAAGTTATAAATGCAAAAGAAAATCCTGAAAGCAATCTTGATTTAGGTTTGAGAGCACTTTTAGAGATTGATAATCATTTTGAAAGACCATTAGTGGATGTGTTGGGGGAGATTTGTCGCAATACAATTCATTTGCTTACAGATGGTTATATGTGTAAATATATTTATTTACAATTGCCTGGTGATGATTTAGAAAACATATTGGTAATCGGACCATATCAGACCAAGGTTTTTAATCACGAAGAAATTTTAGAATTAGCAGAAAAAAATGTTGTTTCACCTTCAAAAATGCGTGATTTCGAAAGTTTTTACAGTGGTTTACCACTCATAGGTGACGAAGGTCAGTTGATTTCTTTAATTGATTCATTTGGTGAATTTATCTGGAATGGCAGTTCGAATTATCGTTTTGCTGAATATGAATTAGAAACTAATTTTGATAATATTACTGCCACAGGTATTATCAATAAATCACTTTCAGAACACGATAGTTTAACTTGGAACAGTAAACTTATAGAAGCAAGATATGCTTATGAAAATGAATTTTTATTTGCTGTTACTCAAGGTAACTACCCAAAGGCTAAACACCTTATGTCACAATTCAATAGCATTCAGATTGACCAACGTAATGCAGACCCTATAAGAGATATGAAAAACTATTGTATTATAATAAATACGTTGTTCAGAAAAGCTGTTGAGCGTGGAGGCGTTCATCCTATTCATATTGACAGCGTTTCAGGTGAGTTTGCAAAAAAAATAGAACTTCGTTCTTCTGTTGAAGATATTTATAAATTAATGCTTGAAATGGTAAAGGTATACTGTCAGCTTGTTAATAAGTATTCTGTAAGAGATTATTCGCCGACTGTTCAGAAGGTTGTTGTAATGATTGAGAGTAATCTTTCATCTGATTTAACTCTTAGTGAGCTTGCTTCAAATCTTAATATTAATGCAAGCTACTTATCAACTGTGTTCAAAAAAGAAACAGGAAAGACCATAACAGCTTACGTTAACGAAAAAAGAATAGAGCTTGCTCAAGAATTATTAAAAACTACAAACTTACAAATTCAGACAATAGCGCAGTATTGTGGTATTGTTGATGTCCATTATTTCACAAGGCTATTCAAGAAAATAACAGGCGTTTCACCAAAGCAATTCAGAGAAGAAAATAGTTAATAAAATAAAGGCGTTGTGCTATAATCACAACGCCTTTATTTTATATACCTATACAATAATCATCTTTTGCATCTGTTATTTTAACTTCTAATATTTCTCCTGAACGCTTAATATTATCGTAAATTCTTACAGGGGTATAATTTTCTGTGTAGCCTTCAGAATAATCTTCTTTATCTGTTTCAAAAAGAACGTTAACAGTTTTTCCAATTTGTTGTTTTAAATATTCTTTTCTTGTTTCATTAGTGATATCGGTTAATATTTTGGCTCTGTTTTCTTTGATTGCATTTGTTAATTGTGGCAATTTAGCAGCCTTTGTACCTTCTCTTACTGAATAAGGGAAGATGTGAGCTTTTTCGAATTTGATTGTTTTTGCAAATTCTACAGTTTCAAGGAATTCTTCTTCAGTTTCTGTTGGAAAACCGGTGAGAATATCAGTTGTAATGGTAGCATCTGGAAAAACGTCTCTTAAATTCTCTGTTAATACCTTATATTCATTTGCTGTGTAATGACGATTCATTTTCTTTAAAACGGAATCAGAACCACTCTGAAGTGAAATATGAAATTGAGGGCAAAGCTTGTTTAAATTAGCAAGTTTTTTAATCATTTCTCTGGTGATGTGGTCTGGCTCTAAAGAACCTAATCTTATACGTTTTATATTGTCGTATTTTTCGGCAAGAGCCAAAGCATCAGGAAGTGAGTGCTCTGTTCCTTTACCATAGTCGGAAAGATTTATTCCAACAAAAACAATTTCTTTGTAGCCGTTTTCATTTAAGGCTTTTAATTCACTATCAATATCTTCTAATGGTTTTGAACGCGAAAATCCACGAGCGTAGGGGATAAGACAATATGAACAATATCTGTCACAACCATCCTGAATTTTTAAAAATGCACGTGTATGTCCGTCAAATTTTGTTATACCAGTACCTATAAAATCATCATCACGAGAATGACAAATATGGGCATTTAATGTTGTTTTGTTTTCAAAATATTTTTTGAGAATATTAACTATGTCAGTATTGTTCCTGTTGCCCATTAAAACATCAATTTCAGGTAAATCGTTTATAATAACATCGGGTTCAGCCTGTGAAGCACAACCAGTTAAAACCATAACAGCATTCATATTATTTTTCTTTAATTTTCTGACTGTCTGACGTACTTTTCTTACACCTTCAGCAGTAACAGTGCAGGAATTAACAATAATTATATCTGCCAAAGTGGGTGAGGTGGTTATAGTAAATCCCGCTTTAACTAAAAGCTCACTCATTTCTTGTGTTTCATATTGATTGACTTTACATCCGAATGTGGTGAAATAAACTTTCATATATTACCCCTAAAAAAATCGTTTCGAGGAAATCCTCGAAACGATTATATCATAAAATTTTAAATTATGCTACCATTCTTAGAAAGTAACTGGTACGTCTATAACAACTTTATTGTCGTTAAGGTCAGAGAAACCATCTGCACCAAATACACCATAGATTGTTTCATCAAGGAATTTAGCAATAATTTCAAGTGCTTCGTCTGAGCTTGTGTCAGCAGGAGCATCGCCTACACCAACTCTGTAAAGAGCATACTCAAATCTTTCTAACAAAGCTTGAGCAGAAGTAGGCTCGCAGATTGTGTTTTCAAGATATTCTTCAGCTTCCTCATAAACAGCTCTGAGTTCTTCAATATCTTCTGCATTGTAGAGAGTTGGGTCTTCTGCATATTCAGCAAATACCTTATCAGCATCATCAAAGCACCAACGTGTGATATTTTTTGTGTTTCTGTTGCCGTTAAATTGTGGGAATTTGTCAGGCATATCAGCAGTTGAATTGATTTGCTCTGAAGCAAGCTTTGCAACAAGCTTAAGAACTACGTCGTTTCTACCAACTTCGTGGTGTTGACCCTGGAAGAACCAAACATTGTCAGGGAAGAGACAAGTTGAAATATCAAGGCTACCATCTGGTGAAATGTATTTAGGGTCTCTTGTTGCGATATATTCTTCAGAAAGAACTTCACCAGCTTTAGCATAAGTAGCACCAAGAGAAGTTGAGTCAATATCAATGATAGCATCACTATTTGTAGTAAGGGAAGACTTCATAGCTGCGAAGAAGCAGTAGTCCTGTGAGCTGTAGTCAAGGTTGTAACCACAAACGTTATGAACGAGAGCACCTTGTTTATTTAATTTTACAAGATTATCTTTAAGGTTAAGTCTTGCTTGTTGGAAGTGCTCTACAGTTGCATAAAGTCTTGAATATTCAGGGTCGTTCTTAATGAAACTGTATTTGTTGATAACATCATCATATCTGTCTTTTGGAATCATAGCCCAGAATTGAGGACAGTTAATCATTAATGTATCAATAATACCATCAACTGCAGCAGTAAGAATAGCTTCGATAACTGAACGTGGGAAAATCTTAAGAGCAACATTTATAATGTGACCAAGAGTTGCATAACCATTCATTTCAGTCATAACCATTGGTAAGAATTCCTGGAAGAAGAACTGATCATCAAGGTTAAAGTTTCTCAAATAGAAGTCACCCATAACGTCTGTACCATCAAGACAAGAAACAACGTTAAGAACTTTGTTGATGTCTGGGTAGTTTGTGTTCTTATAAAGCTCGAGGTAAGCAGTAAGAATTGTACCACCAAGAGAAATTGTAACAATGTTAACTTTATCTTTACCTGTTTGTTCTTTTACAATCTGAATATAATCATTAAGCTTAGCAGCAGAAATGAACGGGTCAGAAATGAGTGGGAATGTGAAGAAATAAAGATTGTCTTCGCCACCGATTTCATCAACAACATCTTTCATAGGAATCATTCTGTAGAAATAATCTCTGTCATCTTGTGTCATTTCTGAAATAGGATATTCATATGTATAAGTTTGAAGATTGTGTGTAGCTTTACCATCAACACCTGAAGACTGAATTGCGAAAAGCTGAGTAACAGTCTCGTAAACAGCATCAGAAAGACCCATATCAGCTTGCATTAAAAGTGAAGTAACAAGTGGACCAGCAACTGTACCAGCAAGAACACCTGGAAGCTGTGCAGAGTCTATAATAAGAAGACCGCCTGAAAGTTCTTCACCATTTGCATTAACGGCAGGGTTGCCATTTTCATCTGCAAGGTAAGAAACTGACTGGCTGATACCAGGGATGATAATGGTAGGCGCAACATCTTTATTAGCAACATCGTGCTTTTCAGGTTCATCAATATTTGCAAAAGCATTACCTGAAGTTTTAATGAGGTCAATAAAGTCATCAACACTGTTGACACTCATATAGGTAGAGGTAGAACTGCTACCGAGATTTGGGTTGAGATAACTTGCAATTGCAAATACACCCACAGTCATAGCTGAAAAAACGAAAGTGGATGCAAGAAGAAAAGCAAGAACTCTTTTGGTTGTCTTTTTCATCGAAAAAGTCCTCCTTACTTAATATACAATATAATACATAATAAAATATAACATATTTTCTAAAATTTAGCAAGAAAAAGTAAAGTTAAAATTGTATAAAATCTATTGTGAATTTTTGTTGACTTTAAACGAAAAAAATCATATAATGAAAATATCTTGAATATGAAATGGGGTTAGCCTTTTTGTTATGGCATTTTTGACTGCATATATAGCGACGATTATTTTTATTTTTGGTATAGTTATCGGTAGCTTTCTTAATGTTCTTATTTATCGTTTGCCAATCGGTCTTGATTTTGTGAAAATCAACTCTATGTGTACTTCCTGTAAACACAGATTACATTGGTATGACTTGTTTCCACTTTTTAGCTGGATATTTTTAGGTGGAAAATGTCGTTATTGTAAAGCTAAAATTTCTGTACAGTATCCTGTTGTAGAGGCACTTAACGGCATTTCTTATGTGCTTATTTATTTCTTTTTATGTGGCGGTAATGCTATTGAAGGTCTGAGTTTTAAACTTCTTGGATATATGGTTGTCGCATCATGTTTGATTGTTACAGCGTGGATTGATTTCAAACATCAGATTATCCCGGATTCAATGTGGATTTCAATTTTCGTTGGTGGTATTTTTATTGTTATTGACTCCATTATTAATGGTGAGTTTTCAAAAGAATACATAATTTCAAAAGTTATTGGTCTTTTTGCTGTTTCTGGATTGTTTTTTATAATCGGTCTTGTGTCAGGTGGAAGAGCAATGGGTGGTGGCGATGTCAAATTAATGGCAGCTGCCGGCTTCGTTCTCGGTTGGAAGGCTGTGATTGTGTCATTGTTTTTAGGTGCATTCGCAGGTGTTATATTTGCTATTGGCAGAAAAATTATTTCTAAAAAAGAGATGCGGGGTGTAATTCCTTTCGGACCATTTTTAGCTATAGGAATTATTGTTTCGGCATTTGTTGGTGAAAAAATATTCAATATGTATCTTGATATGTTTATCTGACATTAAAATTAATTCATTTGCATATTATTATGTGGGTGAAGTATATGTTTGTATTATCAGTTTCAAAGAAAAAAATAAGAGCAGTTGCAATAGTTCTTTTGCTTGTTTTTTTTGCAGGAGTTTGTACTGCGGTTTCACGTGTTCAACTGAAAAAATTAAATGTACAATCAGTTGAAAATAAGTCAGGTGCGATTAATTTTAAAGCAGAAAATAATCAGGAACGACTTAAGTTTATTTCGCAATTCGGTTGGGAAGTTGATTCGGAACCTGTTGAGGTGAATGAAGTGATTATTCCACAGGAATTCGACGATGTTTACAATAATTACAATGAAATTCAGCTTATGCAGAATTGTGATTTAAGGGATTATTCAGGTGAACGTGTAAAGAGATGGACTTATATAATAAAAAATTATCCTGGATATTCCGAAAAAGATACTTGTGTGCGAATTAATCTGCTTGTTTTTGACGGAATGGTTATCGGTGGAGATGTTTCGTCAACTGAGCTTTCTGGTTTTATGCACACATTCAGAAAAGAGTAGAGTAAAAAAGTATGGGTAAAGAAAGATTAGATAAAATTATTGCTTCTTCAGGACTTTCTACAAGAAGTGAAGTAAAAAACTTAATTAAAAAAGGCTTAGTTAAAGTTAATGGCACTGTTGTTACTGATAGTGCCATTAAATTTGATTGTGAAGTTGATGATATTGTTATAGATGGTAAACCATTAAAGAAAGGTAAATTTGTTTATATAATGCTCAATAAACCCAAAGGCGTTGTCAGCGCTACAAATGACAACAAGGATTTGACTGTGGTTGATATTTTACCCGAAGAATTGAAGCGAAAAAATCTTTTTCCTGCAGGCAGATTGGACAAGGATACAGTAGGTTTTTGTCTGATAACTGACGATGGCGATTTTGCTCATAATATTTTGGCTCCGTCACATCACGTTACAAAAACTTATATTGCTGAACTTGATAAAGAAATTGATTTTGAAAAAGGTAAAAAAGCATTCTTTGATGGTGTTGTTTTAAATGATGGTACTGTACTCCTTTCTGCTGATTTAGAAAAACAAGAGAACGGGGATACTCCAACTTATAAAGTCATTATTAAAGAAGGTAAGTACCATCAGGTGAAAAGAATGTTTTTGTCACTCGGAGCTACTGTTACAGAGCTAAAAAGAATTAAAATAGGTAACCTTGCCTTAGATGACAATTTAAAGGAAGGCGAAGCCCGTTTTCTTACTGAAGCCGAATTGTCAAAAATTACCGAAAAAACACATAATGTAGTGTGAAATGCATTTTTGAACTGTTTATTTGGTGATTTTTACTATATGAATGTTATCGTAAATGTATGTGCAATTTTTAATTATTTGTGTCATTTTTTAACGTAAAATTAACATTTTGCATAAAAAATGAAGAAAAATTCTAAAAAACACTTGCAATTTTTGTTGAAGTTGTGTATTATGTATAATTGTTAAATGGTCATTTTGTTCAAAAACTTATTTGGAGGTTAGAAAAATGTCCAACAGATTATTTCAAAGCGTAATTCATCAGATGAGAGAAGCTGTTGATAAAACTATTGGTGTTATCGACGAAACTGGTGCTGTTATCTCTTGTAGCGATTTAAGTAAAATCGGTGAAGTGAGAAACGTTAATACAAGTGCTATCTTTTCATCAAATGCTCCTGTAGTATCTGAAAATTGTACATATCAAAGCTTTGGTACTCACGTTCATCCAGAATGTGCAGCATTTATTGAAGGTAACGATGAATTATCAAAAGGTTATCTTGGTATGCTTTGTGTTTCTCTTTCAAGTATTAAGCAATATTATGATGAGAAATATGATCGTAGCAATTTTGTCAAGAATATTATCCTTGACAATATCTTGCCAGGCGATATCTTTTTGAAAGCGAGAGAGCTTCATTTTAATAATGAAGCATCAAGAGTTGTTATTCTTATAAGACTTCTTGATAAGAATGATGTTTTTGTTTATGATGTTATTCAAAATCTTTTCCCAGATAAAACAAAAGATTTTGTTATTAATATTAGTGAAAGTGATATTGCACTTGTTAAAGAAGTTAAGAGTGACATTGACAGCAAAGATTTAGAAAAACTTGCACGTTCAATTTCTGATGCTCTTACTTCAGAATTCTATACACATTCACTTATCAGTATTGGTACAACTGTTACTGGCGTAAAAGAACTTGCACGTTCATTTAAAGAAGCTCAGGTTGCACTTGAAGTTGGTAAAGTGTTTGACACTGAAAGAAATATTGTAAGTTATGAACATCTCGGTATTGCAAGACTTATTTACCAGCTTCCTACAACTCTTTGTGAAATGTTCTTAAAAGAGATTTTCAAAGTTGGTTCTATTGAAACTCTTGACCAAGAAACATTATTCACAATTCAAAGATTCTTTGAAAACAATCTTAATGTTTCTGAAACTTCAAGAAAACTTTTCGTTCATCGTAATACTCTTGTTTACAGACTTGAAAAAATCAAGAAGCTTACTGGTCTTGATTTACGTGAGTTCGACGATGCTATCGTATTTAAAGTTGCTCTTATGGTTAAGAAATATCTTGATGCAAATCCAATCAAATATTAATAATTTGCACAACAGGATTTATTCTTATTAAGAATTAATTGTTAATAAAAAATAAAATTAGCACATTTTGTTACAAAGGGGTTACATTTTGTAATAAAGTGTGCTATAATTATTATATGTTGTGTTTTTTGTGATAAAAACCTATAAATTGTAGATATTTGTAAATAAAGAAATTGGGTGTTAAAGTTTGATAGAATTCAGAAAAGTTTCCAAAGTGTACGAGGATACAAACACAAAAGCTCTTTCTGACCTTAATATCAGAATTGATGATGGAGAATTTGTTTTTGTTGTTGGTGCTTCAGGTGCAGGTAAAAGTACATTTTTAAAATTAATGATGCGCGAAGAAGTTCCGACTTCTGGTCGTGTTCATATTAATGGTTATGACCTTAACAGTTTAAGAAAAAAAGATATTCCGTATTTCAGAAGAACTCTCGGTATTGTTTTTCAGGATTTCCGTCTTATTCCATCTATGAACGTTTACGACAATATTGCTTATGCAATGCGTGTTATTGGTTCAAGAGAGGCAGAAATCAGAAAGAGAGTGCCATATCTTTTAGGTCTTGTTGGTCTTAATTCAAAGGCACGTTCATTCCCTAACCAGCTTTCTGGTGGTGAACAACAACGTGTTGCACTTGCACGTGCTCTTGCTAATAATGCAAGTATGATTATTGCTGACGAACCTACCGGTAATATTGACCCGAGAATGTCTTATGATATTGTTAATCTTCTTAACCATATCAATTCAGACGGTACAACCGTTATTATGGTTACTCACGATTATCATCTTGTTAAAACTTTTAATCACAGAGTTATTACTATCCAGAATGGTAAGGTTCTTTCAGATTACCCTGATGCTTCACACATTGATGTTGAACCATATCGTTTTGACAATCCAGAAGATGAGGTTGGTACTTATTATTCTGATGATACTACAGTTGATTTTGATTATCTTATGAAAACTTATGGCGTAGAAACAATTGAGGCAAAGGATGAAAATCCTTTTGTTGATATTCCTACTGAGCCTAAGAATTTCCGTCCTACCGATACTTATTCAATATTTTCTGAGGAGGATGAGCAATGAGAGGTTTCAGATTAGGTTATTTAACTCGTGAAGGCTTCAAAAATATCTGGGTCAATCGTTTTCTTTCTGTTGCAACAATTTTAGTTTTGGTTGCTTGTCTTATTATAGTTGGTACAGGTTCGCTTATCTTCCTTAACATAAATTCTCTTCTTGATTTGATTGAAGGTCAGAACGTTGTTATGGTTTATGTGGAAGATGAAGCTACTGATTATGAAACAGAATCCTTGGGGCTTCAGCTACAAAATATGAGCAATATTAAAAATGTTGAATTTGTGCCACGTGAGGATGCTTTTGAAAATCAAAAAGAACAATTCGGTGACAAGGCTGCACTTTTAGAAGGTCTTTCTCCTGAAATTCTTCCTGATGCATATAAGGTTGTTGTTGATGACCTTTCGATGTTTGACAGTACAGTAAGTGAAATTAAAAAATTAGAAGCTGTTTTACAAGTTCGTGAAAATAGTGATCTTGCAAGTAAGGTTGAAACAATAAGAAATGCTGTTTCATATATAAGCTTAGGTATTATTGCAATTCTTTTCTTTGTTTCAATGTTTATTGTTTCAAATACTATAAGAATTACAATTTACAACAGGAGACTTGAAATAAGTATTATGAAAGCAGTTGGTGCAACTAATTCATTTATTCGTTGGCCGTTCCTTGTTGAAGGTATGCTTTTAGGTGTTATTTCAGCAGTTGTTTCATTAGTGCTTGAATACGTAGTTTATTCAGTTGCACTTATTTGGTTTGCAGACCTTATGTCTACACTTGGTGGAAAACCAGTTGAATTCTTAGATTACATCTGGTTCTTCCTTGCGGTATTTGGATTTATTGGTGTTGTAATTGGTACAACAGGTAGCCTTATATCCCTTAATAAATATTTAAAGGAGCATAACAATGTTGTCGAAAATGACTAAATTTAAGAGCAGTAGAATTATTTCTTTAATAGTTGCACTTGTTCTTGCTTTCTCGTCAATTTCATTGTCTGTTTATGCGGTTACTGACTCTGAAAAAGCGGAGTATAATAAAAAAATAGAAGAAATCCGTGAGCAAATTGCGGAAAATAAAAAGAAAATACAGGCACTTCGTGATGAAGCTGCAACCTATGATGATGAAATCGGTGGGTATCAGGATAAAATAGATGCACTTCAATCTCAGATTGACCTTTACAATCAAGAAATAGCTTTGATTGATGCCGATATCAAGCTTGTTGAAGATGAAATAACTGGTATTGAAAACGAGATTAAAGCTCTTAACAAGCAAGTAAAAAAACTTGATAAGCAAGTTATAAAAATACAACAGGATATTGCTGATACTTATACAATTTTAGGTGAAAGAATCAGAGCATCTTATATGTCTGGTTCTGCTTCATCATTAGAATATCTTTTAACATCTGACGACTTCCAATACCAGTCATATCTTGAAAGAATTGAACTTCTCGAAAGAATTTCAGAGCACGATAATGCTGTTATTGAAGATTTGGAAGAGGATATTGTAAAGCTTCAGGCTAAAGTTGAAGAAATTGAAGCAACTAAGCTTGAAAAGAACGCTAAAATTGAAGATTTAGATATCAAAGTGATTGACCTTGAGGCAAAGAAGAAAGAACAATTAGATGCTCGTCAGGTTATTCAGGATGCAGAAGATGAAATTCAGGCAGACCTCGATAAGGTTATGAGTGTTGTAAACAAGCTCAATGCATCAAGTAAAGAATATGAGGCAGCCATTGAACGTGGTGAAGCTACAATTCTTGATTATGAGCATAAGCTTTCTGGCGAAAATAGTAGTTTTGGTAGTGGTACAACAGGTAATATGATATGGCCACTTCCGTATAACAACACTTATGTTTCTTCTTCATTTAAGATGAGAACACTTAACGGTGTAACAAGACAGCATAATGGTATTGATATCTGTCGTGGTAGCAGTTCTTATGGTGCAACTATTGTTGCTGTTAAAGCTGGTAAAGTTACAACCGCATACCATAGTGGTTATAATGGTGGCTATGGTCTTTATGTTGTTGTTGACCACGGTGATGGTGTTAAAACATATTATGCGCATATGTCGAGTGTTAGTGTTAATGTCGGTGACTATGTAACTCAGGGTACAAAGCTCGGTGAAGTTGGTAATACTGGCTATTCTTTCGGTGCACACTTGCATTTTGGTCTTATGATTAATGGTAGTTGGGTTAACCCTATGAATCATCTTTCAAAACCTGCAGGTCTTCAGATAAGAGGCTAATTTATTTTAAATACTAAAATATGTCCCTTTTTCATATATTTTGAAAAAGGGGCGTTTTTTATGATTATTTTAAAGTTAAAAGAAGATGTGTGTGAAAAAAGAAAAAAACTAAGGCGAAAAAAGAAAGTGAACGTGGATTTATTCAATTATACAAGAACAGGTTTAATTATTAATAATAAACCGCATTTTGTTATTTCTGTCGAAGAAAAATATCTTGTCGATGAAGATTTTAAAAAATTATTAGAGCGATATAAAGGTGAAATTATTGCGGGTGAAAAGTTATCGGAAAATGAGTTTATAAACGAATTATTATTTGATGAGAAGCCTTATTTGAAAAAGGCGATATTTCAGAGTTTTTTTAAGCTTTTTAACAATGAAAAATCAAAACACTTTAATGTTTTTGTTTCTGATAGTGCTTTTGAATTAAAAGAAGAATTGCCATTGCTTTTGCCGAAAATTAAAACTCTTACAGTAAATATTTCTAATGATTTTGAGGTAAGGGATTGGCAAAGAAAATGCTTTTTTGAATATGGTGTTAAGCCAAATATTGTAACTGATTCAAATGCCGATTTTTTAAAATATGATGTTGCAGCTGATTTTGATTCGATTAATAATAAAACGCTTAGGATTGATTTTCAAAATGAAAGAAAAGTAATTTATCCTGAAAGAAAATTTCTCGAGCTACCCGACGAGTTGAAAATTTTAAGTGAGTTTGGACTCTGTGAAAGTACAATATGTGCTGCATTTAAAAAATATTAGTTTGTTGACTGAATGAGCGTGTTGTGTTAAAATATAAAGAAAAACCAAGGAAAAGTAAATTTTATGTTATTCAAGAAGAAAAAAGCAAAACAGGATGGCTATTCATTCAAGCCGAGAGATTATGACCGTGAAGAGAGAATTGCACTTCAAAAAATTGTTTCTGGCACACCGGTAACACGAAAACTGATACCTCAGGAAAAATTGGTTAAATTAACTTATAGTTATATTGTCAGAAATATCAGAATTGGCAGGGTGGCTGCACAGAATGTTAATACAACAAAGTATCCACAGGTCTTTTTTAAATCTCTCAAAGATTTGATTGTTACAACTGAAAATCTTGTAAGAATTGAACCATTCTGGCGTTTTGATGGCAGAGGTCCGTCTGAACAATTAGAAGATTTGAATAATCGTAAGGATGCTATAATTAAAGGCTTTTTGAACGAGAGCTTTACGTCACTTGTTGCCGAAATGGAAAAAAAGAGTTCTCCGTCACAAAAACAAAAAATGTTTGATGATTATCAACAAGCGTTAATTAATTATAAAGATATCTTAGGTGAAGAAAATTTTGAGTTTTTTAAACAATTGTGCTATGAAAAATTAAATGTTGTTAATGAAAAGAGTGAATAATTTTCACTCTTTTTTGTTTTTATTTTGTAAATGCAAATTTAATTTGGCAAGGTGTACAAATTTAAGGGGCTAAACTTCTATTTTTCGTCATCTGTTTTATTGTTTGTTCTATTGACTTTAAGAAGCGAAAATGTTAAAATTTAAACATAGTTTTTTTATTGAAAATTTGTCTGATTGTTACTGACGGAAAGGGGAGCTATTCACATTCCCGAGTGGAGCACCACACGGAACTTTCAGGCTTAGGGTAGAGTCGAATTGTATAAACTCTATGTCCTATATCGCCGACCGTCTGGGCACACTTGTTTTATGAGCGAGTGCGCCCTTTTATTGTTTTGTAAATAATTCATCGAAAGGATGTTAATATTATGAAAAAAGTTGCTATTATTATGGGTAGTGACAGCGATCTTCCAATTGCAGAAAAAGCAATTAACACTTTAAAAGAGTTTAACGCTCCATTTGAAGTTCACGTTTTCTCTGCACACAGAACTCCAGTAGAAGCAAAAGAATTCAGCGAAAACGCTAAAAAGAATGGCTTCGGCGCAATTATCGCTATAGCTGGTATGGCTGCTCACTTAGCAGGTGCTATTGCCGCTAACACAACACTTCCTGTAATTGGTATTCCTGTTAAATCTGCTAATTTGGGTGGTATGGAAGCGTTGCTTTCAACTGTTCAGATGCCTTCAGGTATTCCGGTAGCAACTGTTGCTATTGATGGTGGTGTTAATGCCGCACTTTTGGCACTCGAAATTTTAGCAGTGGCAGATGACGATTTAGCAGAAAAACTTATTGCTAAAAGAAAAAATGATACAGCAGTTGTTTTAGAAAAGAATAAAGCTATAGAAGAAAAATTCAACGTGTAATTTTATATATTCCGGAGGTAAAGTATGGGCGGTTTTTTTGGTGTCGTTTCAGAAAATGATGCGGTGCTCGATGCCTTTTTCGGTACGGACTACCATTCACATCTTGGTACAAGACGTGCAGGTATGGCTGCAGTTAATTCCGAAATTGGTTTGCAAAGAAAAATTCATAAAATTGAAAACTCACCATTCAGAACAAAATTTGAAAATATTCTCAATGAGATGAGCGGTAATGCTGCCATAGGTTGCATAAGCGACTCTGACCCACAACCGTTAGTTATTTGTTCAAATTTAGGTAACTATGCAATTTGTATGGTTGGTGTTATAAATAATAGTGAAGCATTAGTAAAGCAATATTTATCATTCAGTGGCGGTCATTTCAGTGGAATGACAGGGGCGAAAATCAACTCTTGTGAAATTGTTGCTGCTATGATTAACCAGAAGAGTAGCTTCGCTGAAGGTATAAAATTTGCACAGGATGTTATTGAAGGTTCGGCTTCGATTCTCATTCTTACAGAAGATGGAAAATTAATTACCGCAAGAGATAAAATGGGCAGAATACCTGTTATTATCGGTAAGCGAGATGATGGTTTCTGTGTTTCTTTTGAAGATTTCGCATTCAAAAAGCTTGGCTACGAAGATTATAAAGAGTTAGGCCCTGGTGAAATTGTTGAAATAACAAGTAAAGACGTTAAAGTTTTAGCTACCCCAAGAGATAAAATGAAGATTTGTGCTTTTCTTTGGTCTTATTATGGTTATTCAACTTCTTGCTATGAAGGCAGAAATGTTGAGGCTATGAGATATGAAAACGGCAAGATTATGGCACAGACTGATAAAGAAAATGGCGTTGCTCAGGATATCGATTATGTTGGAGGTGTTCCTGATTCTGGTACTCCACACGCTATAGGTTACGCTAACGAAAGTGGTATTCATTTTGCAAGACCTTTTATTAAATACACTCCAACCTGGCCTAGAAGCTTTATGCCATCTAACCAGAGAGAGCGTAATATGGTTGCTAAAATGAAACAGATTCCTGTTCACGCTTTAATACAAGATAAAAAACTTCTTTTCGTTGATGATAGTATCGTTCGTGGTACTCAGCTTCGCGAAACTGTTGAGTTCCTTTATGAAAATGGTGCAAAAGAAGTTCATATGCGTTCAGCTTGTCCACCAATTATGTTTGGTTGTAAATATCTTAATTTCTCACGTGCAAATTCGGAGATGGAGCTTATTACAAGAAGTACTATTTACGAGCTTGAAGGTGAAGAAGGTGCAAAGCATCTTGATGAATATAGTGATGCTACAACTGAACGTGGCGCAAAGATGAGAAAAGTGATTTGTGATAAACTCCATTTTGCTTCACTCGAATTCCAGTCACTTGATGGACTTATTAAAGCAATCGGTCTTCCGGCAGACAGAGTTTGTACTTACTGCTGGAGTGGTAAAGAAGATTAATTAAAAATAACAACTATTAAGGAGAAAGATATTATGAATAATTCAAGATCAGAAAGTTATGCAGCAGCAGGTGTTGATATTACTGCAGGTTACAAAGCAGTTGAGCTTATGAAACAATACGTTGCAAGAACAATTACAGATGGCGTTTGCTCAGATGTTGGTGGTTTTGGTGGTCTTTTTGAACTTCCAGAAGGAATGAAAAAACCAGTTCTTGTTAGTGGTACTGACGGTGTTGGTACAAAGCTTAAGTTAGCATTTATTATGGACAAGCACGATACAGTTGGTATCGACTGTGTTGCTATGTGTGTTAACGATGTTATCTGTTCAGGTGCAAAACCATTATTTTTCCTTGACTATATCGCTTGTGGTAAAAACGTTCCTGAAAGAATTGCTGATATCGTTAAAGGTGTTGCAGAAGGCTGTGTTCAGTCTGGTTCAGCACTTATCGGTGGTGAAACAGCAGAAATGCCTGGTTTCTATCCAGTAGATGAATATGACCTTGCAGGCTTCTCTGTTGGTGTTGTTGATAAAGAAAACATTCTCAATAACAAAGAAATGGAAGAAGGCGACGTAATTATTGCTCTTCCTTCAAGCGGTGTTCACTCAAATGGTTTCTCACTTGTAAGAAAAGTATTTGACGTTGAAAATGCTGATATCAAAACTCCACTCGAAAGACTCGGTGGCAAATCAATCGGCGAAACACTCTTAACACCTACTAAGATTTATGTAAAACCTATTCTTGCTCTCTTAGAAGAAGTTAAGGTTAAAGGTATTTCTCATATTACTGGTGGTGGCTTCTACGAAAATATTCCAAGAAGTATTCCAGATGGTCTTGGTGCAAAGGTTAATAAAAGTTCAGTTAAAATTCTCCCTATTTTCACACTCCTTCAGGAAACAGGCAACATTCCTGAAAGAGATATGTTCAATACATTCAATATGGGTGTTGGGATGAGCGTTGTTGTTAAGAAGGAAGATGCTTCTAAGGCAATCGAAATTCTTAAAGCAAATGGTGAAGATGCTTACATAATTGGTGAAATCATTAAGTCAGACGAAAAAATTATTATTGTTGACTAATGGGTGTTACTATGAGTAAAAAAAATATTGTTGTTCTTGTTTCAGGTGGTGGCACTAATCTTCAGGCTCTTATAGATGCTGGTAAGCGTGGCGAATTAGGTAACGGCGAAATTACTTGTGTTATTTCTTCTAAAGAAGGTGCTTACGCCCTTACAAGAGCCGAAGAAAATAACATTAAAACAAGAACTCTCATAAGAAAAGATTATTCCGATATTGCTTCATACAGCAAAGCAATGAGAGATGCACTTTTAGAAGAAAAAGCAGACCTTATTGTATATGCTGGTTTTATGACAATTCTTGATGAAAATGTATGTGATGCGTTCCCTAACAGAATGATAAATGTTCATCCAGCTTTAATTCCTTCTTTTTGTGGTAAAGGTTTTTACGGACTCCACGTTCACGAAGAGGCACTCAAAAAAGGTGTTAAGGTTTCAGGTGCAACTGTTCATTTTGTTACAGCAGAATGCGATGCTGGTCCAATAATTCTTCAGAAAGCAGTTGAAGTTTCAGAGAATGATTCACCTGAAACTTTGCAAAAGAGAATTATGGAAAATGCTGAATGGAAGATACTTCCTGAGGCTGTTAAGCTTTTCTGTGATGATAAAATCACAGTAGAAAACGGCAAAACAATTATTTCTAAATAAATTGACTGAAAGGGTATAGATAATATGGAAATTAAAACTATTGTTGAAGAACTTAATTCTTTAGCTTATCACGGCAGAGGAATTATGATTGGTAAAAGTGCTGACGGCAAAAAAGCAGTTACTGCATATTTCATTATGGGTAGAAGCGAAAACAGTCGTAACAGAGTATTTATTGAAGATGGAGAAGGCATAAGAACTCAGGCTTTCGATGAATCAAAAATGACAGACCCACACCTTATTATCTATGCACCAGTTCGTGTGTTGGGTAACAAAACTATTGTTACAAATGGTGACCAGACAGATACGATTTACGAGCTTATGGATAAGCAAATGACTTTTGAACAGTCACTTCGTACCCGTGAGTTTGAAGATGATGCACCAAACTACACACCACGTATTTCAGGTATTATTCACAATGAAAATGGAGATATGAATTTTGCAATGTCTATTTTAAAATCTGCAGATGGCGATGGTTCATCTTGCCAGAGATATACATACGCTTATTCAAATCCTCTTGCAGGTAAGGCAAAGTTTATTCACACATATAAGTGCGACGGCA
>JAZNUL010000049.1:0-56374 GCA_045592285.1 Acutalibacteraceae bacterium | reverse complement strand
TTTCTTGATGAACATATAGAAAGATATGCAAAAGAGCATAATGCTATAAAAGTTAGTGAATTTACATCAGAAACCAAAAATTATCCTATATATATTGTTAAGCACAAAGGTGAAGAAGTGTGTCTTTGTCAGGCACCTGTTGGAGCTGCATCTGCAACGCAGATATTAGATTGGTTAATTGGATATGGTGTAGAGGAAATTATTACAGGTGGTTGTTGTGGTGCTCTCACAGATTTTGAGGAAAATGTATTTATTGTTCCTTACAAAGCATTACGAGATGAAGGAACTTCTTATCATTATATGAAGCCATCACGTTATGTGGAGATTAACAAAACTGCTATGAAAGCTATTGAAAAGACTATTTTGGAACACGGTTTACAATATCGTGAAGTAATAACCTGGTCAACAGACGGATTTTATCGTGAAACTAAAGACAAGGTTGCCTACAGAAAGCAAGAAGGCTGTGAAGTAGTGGAAATGGAGTGTTCTGCTCTTGCTGCTTGTGCCGCTTTTCGTAATGCAGTATGGGGATGCATTTTATTTACTGCTGATACTCTTGCGGATACAGAGAATTATGATGAACGAAAATGGGGAGCAGATTCATTCAGATACGCGCTTGAATTGTGTTTAGATGCAGTTGTTAAGATTTGAATACCAAAAGATAAAATATTAAAGGAGTGATTAAATTGAGATTAAAACATATTGATAATGGAAAAAACTTTGATTTTGGAAACACTTCCAAAGAATATGCAAAATACAGAGATATTTATCCGAAAGAGCTTTATGAGAAATTATATTCATTAGGGATAGGGCATAAAAATACAACTTGGCTTGATATGGGTACTGGTACTGGTGTCATACCTTTTAATCTTTGTGAGTTCGGTGCTGATATAAAAGCTATTGATATTTCAGAAAATCAGATTTTAGCAGCAAAGGAATTAGCAAATGAAAAGAAAATAGATAATATTGAATTTTTAGTTTCGGGTGCCGAAACAACGCCCTTTTCTGACAATAGCTTTGACTGTATAACTGCAGCACAGTGTTTTTGGTATTTTGACCGAGAAAATGCTATAAACGAGATTAAAAGAATCATTAAACCAAATGGAACGTTTGTAAAAATATATATGTCTTATATGCTAACTGACGAACTGGCAAACGAGTCTCATAAGCTTGTAAAAAAGTTAAATAAAAATTGGACTCCAGGTGCTTCGGGCTCAAAGGATATTTATAACCACCCGTTCCTAAATGGCGAAGTTGAAACTTTTGAATGCAATATTCCTTTCACCCGTGAAAGCTGGCACGGAAGAATGTTAGCGTGTCGTGGAACAATGGCATCTATGGATGAAGATACATTAAACAAGTGGAATAAAAAGCATTTAAAATTACTCGAAAAGTATCCTGAAGAGTTTGAAATAAGGCATAAGGTTTATATTGCATATTACAGAATTGAAAAATGACAAGTGGCACTACCATTAAAATGTAGTGCCTTTAACTCATCTTCTCTTATATATCAGAATTTCGGGATTTGTGCCATTTTCGCCATATTCAGCAACTAATAAAAATGATGGGTTTGCTACTATTCCAAAGCATCTTTCTTCGCCAAATTCACATTCAAGCTGATTTCCGAGGTAAATATTGTTATCGTCTAAAAGCTTAACGTTTTCACCACTTGGCAACGGATAAGCAAGATTAACAAATTCACCCGGTAGTATATGTAATTGGTCGATTTTTGGCATCCCAGAAATATTCAGGGAATTGAATTCATCAATAAGTATCTTTTTAAACTCTTCGAATTCTTCTTTTCCACCTATATCTATATATTCTGAAATAAAGCACTTCTTACCGAAAGGACAAGCATTGGTTTCAGCACACCCTTTACATTTTTCTTTTCTAATACATTCAGTACAATTTACACCACATTTTGTTTTCATTTTATCATCCCTTCTTCTTAGAGCACACTCGCTCTAAATTTATTAGAAGCTTCTATATATTTAATACACCTTTTTGAAAAGAAAAACAAGACTTGAAATTTACCTTAAAATATGCTTGGTCACAAAAAAACACCCGAGTATTTTACCCGAGTGGTTTTTAATCACTAATTATTTTTCAATAGCCGCAACTTTTGTGTTAATTTTGTAAAGTCTTTCGGCATCGAATTTTTCGGTTCTGTCGTAGTAATAAATACCGTTTAATTCCTGCTCAACATCGGTAAGTTGAGTGTAGCAGAAACCGAGCATTTTTGGGTTATCAATAAGAGCAGTTGTAAGGCCGTCATATCTCTCATAAAATTCTTCAAGAGAACGTGCGGCATTACCATAACCCCAGGCTTCTTTTGTATTTTCAGCGTTTACGTCTTGAAGCACAACACGGATTCCACCGTATTCACTCATAAACACAGGCTCGCCATTCCAATGCTGTTTATCAGGGAAGCGGTCATAAAGCTCATTTTCTTTAAAGAGCTTATCATAATTCTCTTTAAAAATTTTATAATCCTGCTCATAATCGTGAACATCGAAAATATCTGTTTCAACGTGGTAGTTACCACTTGTATCAATGCAAGGACGGGTTTTGTCGAGTGCTTTAACTGTTCTGTAAACGATTCTCAAAACGTCAGCGTCCTGGAATGCTCTGTCAATTTCCCAAGTTTCATTATATGGGCACCAGCCAATAATAGATGGGTGGTTAAAGTCTCTTTCAATTTCTTCTTCAATTTCTAAAAGGAAGTAACGAAGAGATTCAAACTTAGTCCAGTTAAGACCCCAGTTGCCGTGTTCACCCCAAACAATGTAACCTAATTCATCACAGTAATGTAAGAAAAGTGGTTCAAAAATTTTCTGGTGAAGTCTTGCACCATTGAAACCTACTTTCATTGAAAGAAGAATATCATTTTTAAGATCTTCTTTTGTAGGAGCAGTGTAAATTCCATCCGGGTAGAAGCCCTGGTCTAAAATAAGTCTCTGGAAAACTGGTTTGCCATTGATTTTGCAAACGCCATCTGAAAGGTCTACTTCACGAAGTCCGAAGTAGCTTGTAACTTCATCATCTGAGAAATTAAGTGTGAGAGCATAAAGACCACCCTTGCCAACTTCCCAAAGATGCTTTTCAGTTAAATTAAGAGTAACTGTAACTGTCTGACCTAAGACCTTGCTTTCAGCCACACCTACTGCTTTTCCATCCCAGAAAGCAGTTGCTTTAAAATCACCTTTACCTACTAAATCAGCAGTAATTGTAAGTGTAGCATTTTCTATATTAGGGTAAACCTTGAAGCTTTTAATATAATCATTCTTAACAAATTCAAGGTAAACCGTCTGCCAGATACCGGTAGTTCTTGTATAGTCACAGCCGTGTGAATAAAACTCTTCGCTTTGCTTACCACGTGCTTGCATAAATGAGCGTGTGTCATCTTCAACATAAAGTGTAAGAGTGTTTTCGCCCTCTTTTAAATATTTTGTAAGCTCAATTTTAAAAGTTGTATAACCGCCGAAATGCTCGCCCGCTTCAACTTCGTTAACATATAATTTAGCGTGAAAATCTACTGCACCAAAGATAATGAAAACTCTGTTTTCTAATTGCTCTTTAGTAATATTAATTTTCTTTCTGTACCATACAGCAGGAATAAAGTCTTTATAACCAATACCAGAAAGTTCACTTTCTACACAGAAAGGAACTGTAATTTTCTTTGAGAATACAGAATCATTTTTAAACATTTCACGGTTTACACCTGAATTACCAAAATCAAATTCAAATTCCCATTCACCGTTTAAAATTTCATAATTTTCTCTTTTAAAGTTCGGGTTTGGATGTTCGTTTCTTGGTATCATTTTAATTACTCCTTAAGTGAATTAATAATACTGAAATATCAGCTGGTGAAACACCACTTATTCTTGAAGCCTGTCCCACGTTTTCAGGTCTTATTTTTTCTAATTTCTCCTGAGCTTCAAGTCTTAAATTTGTAATAGCCTTGTAGTCGATATCTTCTGGGATTTTCTTAACTTCAAGACGTTTCAATTCATCAACCTGAGCTTTTTGCCTTTTAATGTAGCCTTCATATTTAAAGTTTATTTCAACCTGTTCAAAAATTTCTTTTGCAATTTGTGGACGAGTTTTGTCAAAAGGTTCAAGTAATTTATAGGTTACTTGTGGACGTTTTAAAAGCTCTGACATTTTACAGCCAGTTTTAAGTGGAGCTGTGCCAGCATCTTCTAAAACTTTGTTAAGCTCTTCACTCGGAGCTATTGAAGCTGAATTAACCCTCTCGGTTTCTTGCTTTATTTCTCGGATTTTTCTAAGAAGTGCATCGTGGGCTTCTTCTGTTACAAGACCTATTTTATAGCCCATTTCTGTAAGTCTTAAATCGGCGTTATCTTCTCTTAAAATAAGACGATATTCGCTTCTTGAAGTCATCATTCTGTAAGGGTCTGAGCATCCTTTTGTTACAAGGTCATCTATAAGAGTTCCAATATAAGAAGTGCTTCTGTCTAAAATAAATGGCTCTTTACCCTGTACCTTTAATGCGGCATTAATACCAGCAACAAGTCCTTGTGCCGCAGCTTCTTCATAACCAGAAGAACCATTGAACTGACCTGCACCAAAAAGACCCTCTAAGTCATTGAATTCAAGAGTAGATTTTAATGAAAGTGGGTTAACACAATCGTATTCAATAGCGTAAGCAGTTCTCATTACTTTTACGTTCTCGAGTCCTTTTACGCTTTTTAAAATCTGCAATTGAACATCTTCAGGGAGTGAAGACGAAAGCCCCTGTAAATACAATTCCTCAGTATCTAAACCACAAGGCTCAATAAACACCTGGTGGCGTTCTTTCTCGAAGAATCGCATAATTTTATCTTCAATACTCGGACAATATCTCGGACCTGTACCCTCTATCTTTTTAGAATAGAGAGGAGAACGGTCTATATTATCTAAAATAATCTTTTTAGTTTTTTCGTTTGTATATGTAATATGACAAACTTCTTTATTTTCTAACTTATCGCTTGGAGTCGAGAAAGAGAATGGTGTAATTTCACTATCACCAATCTGCTCCTCGAGTTCAGAAAAGTTAACACTGTTTCTGTTGACTCTTGGTGGAGTACCAGTTTTAAAACGTCTTAAATCAACGTTCAATTTATTTAAGTCATCAGAAAGTGCATTTGATGGGAACATTCCATCAGGGCCACTTTCATAAGAAACATCGCCAACGTAAACTTTACCCTTTAAGAAAGTACCAGTAGCAATAATAACTGTTTTTGCTTTGTAAACAGCTTCTAACTGAGTACTCATTTCCCAAAGACCATCATCTGTTTTATTAAGTGAAACAATTTCTGCTTGCTTTAAATCAAGATTTTCTTGATTTTCAAGACAATGCTTCATATATTTGGTGTATTCACGTCTGTCAATCTGTGCTCTTAAAGAATGCACAGCAGGACCTTTACCAAGATTTAAAATTCTGCTCTGAATTAAAGTAGCGTCTGCCGCTTTACCCATTTCGCCACCCAAAGCATCAATTTCTCTTACTAAATGACCTTTAGACGTACCGCCGATAGATGGATTACACGCCATATTGCCAATCCAGTCTAAGTTAATTGTAAAAACAATAGTTGAAGCGCCAAGTCGTGCTGAAGCCAAAGCCGCTTCAATACCAGCATGACCAGCACCTATAACCGCAACGTCATATTCTCCTGCAAAGTATTTCATAATTTACTCTCCGATAATTTTAATGTGTCCGTCTTCTCGTTCCTTCATTGGTGGCTCTTCGTTAGGGTAGCCTAAAGTCATCCCGAGTAAAAAGCACCAGTCTTCGTCTACTTCAAGAATTTTCTTCCATTTTTTAGCTCCCTCTTCGTTATCAAAAAGAGCGCCTAATGAACCTACCATACAACTGCCAAGACCTAAAGACTTGGCGGCTAATGCAATATTTTCTGCCATTAACCCCGCCGCCATATCACTTTTATCTTTTGCAAAAATAAAAATAAATGTTGGTGCATTGTGGTAAACAGGTCTTTTATCCCAACCAGTATATGCTGGTGTATCCCAACCAACAATATTCTTAAAGTCAGTGTTCATTTCATCTAACTTTTCTTTGCTTCTTAAAACTCTTAAATGGCAAGGCTGTGTGTTTCTGCCACTTGGTGCTCTTATTGCAGCATCTAATACAATATTTAAGAGCTCCATTGGAACCTGGGTCTCTGTGTATTCTCTTATAGTCTGACGAGTCATTATATTTTTAATTACTTCGTTCATATTACCCCGCCTTTTCTTGCTTTACTAATAAGTAAAGACTTTGTGTGTTCATATCGTTGAGTGAACTCTCTACTGCTAAAGATTTATCTATTTTAACGTCTATTTTATCGCCAACAAGGGCTTTTAAAATTTCTTCTTTTTTTCCTTTGTAATATTCAGAATTAACACCCGCATCACCACGTAAAACTATAAAGATATATTCGTTTGTACCAATAACAGATGCAATTCTTGCTTTTGTAGATTGTACCTTATCAAAAAATCCTTCTGGGTAAGAAGTATCATCCTTGCCTAAAACCAACGTAACAACTGAGCTTGAATAACCCGACGTTGCAAGGAAATCGGCAGCTTCTTCCATTGTTTTTTCTTTGGAATTTATTAAAGAAGCCATATTCTGAAATTTTAATATAATTTCTTCAATTTCATTTGGAGTTCTTATAACCGTGTTACCATTATCATCTAAATAAGTAAAATAACCATTTATCGCCTGAAAGACAATATAATTCATTTTGAAATAAGCGTACATTGTAGCAACGCCTATTTCCTCTTCACCACCCTCACCGTAGTAGTGAACTAAAAGCTGATTTCTATAAGCTTCCGAAGTAAAAATTTTAGTTAACGTTTCTTTTGTAACACCAATAGATGTGTAATAATCGCCATAAATTCCCCAATAAGCGTTAACCTTTTCAGAAACACTTGCTTTTTGTGCAGTAGAAAGGCTTACACCACATTTAACAGCAAGGGAATTTGTTTTATAATAAGTTGTTGTCAACTCGGTTGCTCTTGTAAGTACTGCATTTTCTTCTGCATTTACACCGAGCTCTGTCATAGCCTTGTCAATAAAATATGTGAAAACGTCATTTTTTATTTCTTTGCCATTCAAAGTGAGTGCAACAGGGTCTTCTCTTTCTATAGAGCAAGAAGACAAAATGCCCGAAGAAGCAAAAATAGCAATTATAAGAATAAAAGAAACAAATCTTTTCGTCTTTTTAAAAACTGCTTTTTTCATTACTTCTTCGGACCTTTCAGTTTAAAATTATTCCTGAGTAGTAGTTTCAGTTGTCTCTACTGTTTCAGTTGTTTTATTATCTTCTTCTAAGTTAGCCTGACGTTTGATTTTTGCTGTTGTTGTTTTAACAAATTCAATGTCACGGATGTCGAAATCACGGATGTTTTTGTATTTAGGAAGTTTTTTGTTAACTTCTTTAATAACGTCACCAATGATTGTCTGAAGTTCTTCTTTACTTGGTGCTTGCTTATCTTTTAATTTTGCAGTGATTGCCTGAATATCAGGGAAGATTTTAGCAACAACCTGTGTGCCTTCTTCTGCTTCGTCACAATCAGCACCAAATACAATACATTCTGAAACGAATGGGTGGTTGTTAAGATGATATTCAACCTCTTCTGGGTAAATGTTTTTACCGTTTTTAGTAACGATAACGTTTTTACATCTACCAACAATTCTATAACAGCCTTGTTCATCAACTGTACCCATATCGCCAGTTTTGAACCAGCCATCTTCTGTGAAAACTGCTTTTGTAGCAGCTTCATCTTTATAATAGCCTAACATAACCATTGGGCCTTTAACCCAGATTTCACCAACGCCGTTGTCATCAGGGTCGTGGATTTTTGCTTCAACACCAGGGAGAGCAATACCAACTGAGTCTGGAAGTGAAATGTGGTCATTGTTACCAATAACAAGTGGTGAACATTCTGTAAGACCATAACCAATGTAAACAGGAATACCGAATGTTTTGAAGTCCTTTGCAACTTCTGGATTAAGTGCTGCAGCACCAACAATAATAAGTCTTAACTTACCACCGAAATTCTTTTTAACCTCAGCAAAGATTTTTTCCATAACATTTGCAACGAAACCATCTTGCACGAGTTTACCAAGAGTAAGAGCAAATTTACCAACCTTTTTCTCATGAACCTTTTTGAGAATTTTTGCGTGCATTTTTTCAAGCATTAAAGGAACAGTAACGAAAATTGTAGGCTGATAGTCCTGCATATCACGTGTGATATAACGAAGACCCTCACAGAAGCAGTAACAACCGCCTGTATACATTAACTGCACAAAGCAGAGTGAGTTTTCGTATGTATGGTGAAGTGGAAGAACAGAAAGAATTGTGTCATCAGGAGTAATTTTAACAAGCTTTTTAATTGCTCTGATATCTTCAATAATGTTCTTTTGTGAAAGCATTACACCTTTCGCCATACCGGTTGTGCCAGAAGTGAAAAGAAGCGAACTCATCGCATTACCATCAACTTCCGCATCTATGAAAGTTCTGTCCCCTTTCTCTAAAAGTTCTTCACCAAGCTTTATGAGTTCGTCAATATTTTTGAGTCCCTCGATTTCATCAAGGCCTATGAAAGTAAAGTCTTGTGGAAGACGGTCTTTAATCTCTTGAAGCTTTTCGTATGATTTGTCATCAACAAACATAGCTTTTGCTTCTGATACAGTAAGAATATTTAAAACATCCTCTGCCATAAGCTCCTTATCAATAGGAACTACAACGCCTGTACCATTTGTGATACCAAAGTAAGATATACACCATTTATGAGAGTTTTTACCCATAATAGCAATATGCTTAGCTTTGAGTCCTAAAGAACAAAGTGCTGTACCTAAAGCGTTAACAATGTTTAAAAGCTTTGGATACTTCATCTCAGAAATGCTGCCGTCTTTTTCACGAATTTTGAAAGCAGGACGAGCAGGGAAGAGACGAGCACTTGATTCAAGGAGTTCTTTGAAGTTATTAACATGCCTTGTTTCATAGTGGATTATGCTCATATTTTTCTCCAATCCGGTGGACTTATAAAATGAGTAAATACTCACTTGGAGCGTTGATTTAAAAGAGATTTTCAACAGTCCCACATAAAGTCGCACACACGAAAATTATAACAGAAAACCCCCTTTATTACAAGGGGAAATTGTTTCATAACTGTGAATTTATTAAACAAATTTTTATATTTTTGGAGAGATATCGTTTTTGGTGTTGTATATGCAACAAAGACTCAGATTTCTCTTCTGAGTCTTTGTTTAAAAAATTTAAAATTCTAATAAATTCAAATAATATTTAATTTGTTCTTCGCTGGTTTGCTCCTTAACGATTATTTTAATTAAATCGCTGTTTTGTTCATATAAATAATATCTTGTTTTAAATTCACCATACCAGCTTTCATCGTAGTAATAAACTAATTTGCCGTCACCAATAGTACACTTTTCTAATGCTGAAAATACTATAACGCTACTTGCATCACCTAAAGAAGCGTTGTAGTCATCCTGAGCTGTAACCCCTGAAACAAATGTTACTCCGAAAGATTTATTCGGGTAATCTTTGTCGTTTTCACCCACAACAAAAGTCGCTTCACTTGAATATGACTCTTTTATATTTACTTTTTCTGTGTCGTATGTAATATCAAGAGATTTATTGTTATTTCTTGAAGTTATAGTAACTGTTTTTATTGTTTCAGCTACAGTTGTTTTTTCTGTTGGTGGTTCTTTTTGCTCTCCCGTGTTATCAGAACAAGAAGCAAAAAGAGTTAAAGTAAAAACTGAAACAAGTAAAAGTGAAATTAACTTTTTCATAAAATCATTCTCCTAATTATTCAAAATAATTGAAATTAAATATATCACAACCAGATGTGCGGGGTAAAATACATAAAACAACGGTTTTATGTTATATTTGCCGCGTTTTTGGTTATAAAGAGCTAAAAGTGGTATTGCAAGAAGTGACCACCATTGAATTCCGCCACCTAAATCAAGCGTTAAAAGAATTAAAAAACCCGCTGTATAAATAAGCTTACGTAATTTATCTGGTGCGTAAAATATTGCAACGGGTAAAAGCACACCAAAAATGCCATAATCTATTATGAACCCTTGGTCTATCAGAATTACTGGAAGCATTACCGCTATTAAAAGAACTGTAATAACAGTAAAAAGCATAAGTATCCTGATTCGCTTTTCTTTAGTTTTTTTATAATTTTCTAAACTAAAAATAAGAATTATTGATAGCGAAAAGGTTAATAAAATATTCATATAAAACGATTTTTCCCAGATTATATAAACAGCCTGACAACCTGCACCTAAAAGAAAAACCGACAAAAAATATCTTGTTTTGTTTCTTGTGTAGTAGCACCCTTCTGCAATCATAAACGCAAAAATCGGGAATGCTAATCTTCCGATTATCTGCAATATCTGGTATTGTGGCAAAAGCACTTTTCCTACGTGGTCAAGAAGCATTGCTACCATTGCTATTATTTTCAATTGATTATTTGTTAAGCCAAATTTTTTAATCATTTAATTTTTTTACCATCTGAAAAAGCGTTACCAACTTTTTCGCCGAGTTTGATATAAGTATTATGAATTGGGTCAAATGTAATTGCCTCTACTTTTGATGGGTCAATTTTACCATCATCACCTAAAACGCTTTCATCTGCAGAAACATTAACAATTTCACCAATGCAAATACCGTCTTCATTGAACTTTAAGAGCTTACATTCAACAGACATCGGTAATTCATTGATAATCGGTGCATTAACGAATTCAGATTTTGTAATAGAAAAGCCAGATTTTGCCATTTTTTCTGGTTCTTTATTACCAGAAGCAATTCCAACATAGTCTGCTTCTACAACGTGACTTGCATCTGCAATATTAACTGTAAAAGCCTTTGACTCTAAAATATTTTTTGTGGTTTTATGACCCTCTGAAATACATACCATAACCTGATTTGTATCATAAATGCCACCCCAGGCAGCATTCATACAGTTAGCGTTGCCATCCTTATCGTAAGCCGCAACAATGAACACAGGCATTGGGTAAACTGCATTATCTTTTCCAAAATTCTTTCTCATATCAAAACCACCTTTTCTTAAAATAAATAATCCTACCATTTTAAAATATTTCAAATTAAAATGATAGGATAAATTAATTTATCTCGAAGCCCTAATTCCTATTTCCTAATTCCTATTTCCTAATTCCTGAATTAATCATAATATTTTTCTCGTTTTTTCTTCTGCACGAACTTAAAAATTGCGAAAACAACAATTAAAACAAAAGTAACAGAAAGGCCAATATAAGCATCTATATTAGTATTGCCCTCAACCTTTAATTCACTCCAAAGTTGAGACATATAATTCTGAATATCATAACTTAAATTTTCAAAACTTTCTGTTTTTGGCATTTCAGCTTCTTCAGGGTAGAGAACCGGCTCCCCTTTTAAATCGTAATCGTCAGATTCTAAAACAAGTGCATGTGGTGAAGCGTAGCAAATCCAGTTTGCATTTGCAACTGCAATATCTTCTTCTAACATAAAGTTAATATAAAGCTCAGCCGCCTCTTTGTTTTCTGCCGTTTTTGGAATACACATAGCATCAACAAAGTAGTTAACACCTTCTTTAGGATAAACGAAAGCTAAGTCAGGGTTAACGTCTGCCATTGTTAAATAGTCACCTGCATAATATGGTGCAAACGCTGCCTCGCCACCCTCCATTTTGTTATAAACCTCGTCCATAACGTAAGAGGCAACGAGTGGTCTTTGTTTCTTTAAAAGCTCAATAGCCTTATCCCAGTCTTCTGGGTCGTGAGTGTTAACACTCTGGCCTAAAAGAAATTGTGCAATACCAAAGGCATCACGAGGGTTATTGAACATTAAAATTTCGCCCTTGTATTTTTCGTCCCACAAAATCGACCAGCTGTCAACCTCATCATCTACCATAGTGGTATTATAAATAAGACCTACCATACCAACAGTATAAGGAACAGTGTATTTATTCTGGGGGTCATAAAAAAGATTTTTATATTTTGGAAGAATGTATTGGTAGTTCGGAATGTTTGAATAATCAAGCTCTACTAACATTTCTTCTTCAATAAGTTTTGCTATCATATAGTCAGATGGAATAACAATATCATAGTTAGCACCACCACTCTGAAGCTTGTTATACATATTTTCATTGCTTTCAAAGGTGGTGTAATTCACTTTTATTCCGTATCTTTTTGTAAACTCTTTGTTTACGTCAAGAGAACCTTCTGAACCATCAGAAATATATTCACCCCAGTTGTAAACATTAATTGAAGTTCCTCTTAAGTGCGAATAATCTTTTTCACTTCCCATAGCAAAACAAACGGGTACGAGTGTGCTTAAAAGAATTGCTGTAACAAAAAGAATTGCTAAAAACTTTTTCATTTTAAGCCCCCCCTTTTTTGCTTTTTCGTCTCTTGTCTTCACTTCTTGCAGTAATTATGTTAGATACCACAAGTAAAACAAGAATAGCAAGGAAAATGAGAGTAGAAAGTGCATACATATCTGGTGTAACACGCTTTTTGGTCATTGAGAAAATTCTTATTGGAAGTGTCTGTGATGTTGTACCGCTTACAAAGTAACTTATAATAAAATCGTCAACTGAAAGTGTGAAAGCCATCATAAGACCTGAAATGATACCAGGCATAATCTGTGGTAACACTACTTTAAAAAACGACTGAATTGGTGTACAACCTAAATCCTGTGCCGCTTCAGAAAGATGAATGTCAGTCTGTCTGAGCTTTGGAAGAACATTTAAAATTACATAAGGCAACTCAAAAGTAACGTGGGCAATTGTAAGAGTAGTAAAACCTAATGTACCGGTTTTGCCAAAAAGTGCGCCAATAAACACAAACAAAAGCATCATTGAAATACCTGTAACAATATCAGGATTCATCATAGGAATGTTTGTTGTTGTTAACGTTGCTTGTTTGAACCATTTTAATTTGTAATTGTTAATTGCAATAGCCGCAGCAGTACCCATAACTGTAGAAACAAGTGCTGAAACAACTGCAACAATTACAGTGTTTTTAAATGCCTCGAGTGTTGCTGTATCTCTAAAAACCTCTTCATACCAACGAAGTGAAAATCCTTCAAAAACTGCTGTACTTTTACCTGAGTTAAAGCTAAAAAGAATGAGAACTGCAATCGGTGCATAAAGAAAACCGAAAACAAGAACAGGGTAGATTTTTGAAAAGAGAGATTTTTTCTTCATATAATAACCTCCCCATCATCATCTGAAAACTTGTTCATAACTGCAAGACAAATGAAAATTAAAATCATAAGCACAAATGAAAGAGATGCGCCGAGGTGGAAGTTATTAGCAGTCTGGAACTGTGTTTCAATAATATCACCAATGAGAGTAGTACCCGTACCGCCTAATTTTTGTGAAATGTAAAATGTACTTACAGATGGCACAAAAACCATAGTAAAACCAGAAACAACGCCCGGAAGACTTAACGGAATTGTTATATTTTTAAATACTTGTACTTTATTACAACCTAAATCCTGTGCCGCCTCAATAAGAGAACGGTCCATTTTTAAAATAACAGTGTAAATAGGTAAAATCATATAAGGAAGGAAATTGTAAACCATACCTAAAACAACCGCACCACGGGTATTTATTAAATGAATCGGTTCAAATGGTTTTTTTAATCCTCCACCTAAAATTTTCACAGCTTCATCAAGAATTACATACGCTCCCTCTAAAACTGAATTTAAAGTTGTAGTTAAAAATCCATTATCTTCTAAAATAGTCATCCACGAATATGTTCTTAAAAGAAAGTTCATCCACATAGGGAGCATTATAAGCATCATCATAATTTTTTGACGATTTTCGCCCGAATTTGCAATTATGTATGCCAAAGGGTATGCGATAACAAGAGAAATAACTGTTGCTAAAAGTCCTAACCAGATTGAAAGGATAAACGTGTCAGTATATTTCCCGATTTCTAACATATTATCGAATGTGAATGCACCCGTTGCATCTGTAAATGCATAATAAGCAACCATACCAATTGGAACAATTATAAAAAGAACTGCCCAAAGGATATAAGGTGCGCCTATTACACGGGATAAAAGAGTAGATTTTTTACCCATAGGAACACCCCCACTTATTATTCTTCGTCATCCTCGTAAACAGTAGCGTCTGAAAGCTCGTCGAATTCTTCTGAGAATGAGCTGTAATCGCCATAAAGACCTGAATATTCAGATTTTTTCATAATGTGAATAGCATCCGGCTCAATAACAAGACCAATTGTAGAGCCAACCTCCTGATAATCAGTAGATTGAATCATCCACTTAAAGCCTTTGATTTCTACAATAATTTCGTAGTGAACACCTTTGAAAGTAATTGATGTTACTTTACCAGAAATCATACCGTCTTCTGCTTTAACAATATCAACGTCTTCAGGACGTACTACAACGTCAACTTCTTCGTCAACGCCAAAGCCCTTATCAAGACATTTGAATTTATTACCTGCCATTTCAACCCAGAAATCAGCTCTCATAACACCTTCAATAATGTTACTTTCACCAATGAAATCTGCAACGAATGCATTTTTTGGCTCGTTGTAAATATCAAGAGGTGTGCCGATTTGCTGAATTTTACCGCCATTCATAACAACAATTGTGTCTGACATAGAAAGAGCCTCTTCCTGGTCGTGAGTAACATAAATGAATGTTATGCCAAGGCGTTTCTGTATATTTTTAAGTTCAACCTGCATATCTTTACGAAGCTTTAAATCCAATGCGCCGAGTGGCTCATCAAGAAGTAAAATTTTAGGCTTTACCGCAAGAGCACGTGCAATAGCAACACGCTGTTGCTGACCACCAGAAAGAGAAGAAATATTTCTTCTTTCAAAGCCCTTTAAGTTAACTAAAGAAAGCATTTCTGTAACGGTTTCTTTAATTTCCTTTTCAGGTGTTTTCTGGAGTCTTAAACCAAAAGCAATATTTTCATAAACGTTAAGGTGCGGAAAAAGAGCGTAACGCTGAAAGATAGTGTTAAGCTGTCTTTTGTGTGGCGGAACGTCATTTATAACTTTTCCGTCAAAAATAACCTCACCCGAATCAGGCTGTAAAAAGCCCGCAATAATTCTGAGTGTGGTTGTTTTACCGCAACCTGATGGTCCGAGAAATGTAATGAATTCTTTATCTCGGATGTACAAGTTCATATTATCAATAATTTGTTCTTCGTCAAAGCTGATTGAAATATTTTTAAGCTTAATAATCTCGTTGTTTGCCAATTATGCAACCCCTTCCCGCAGTCCAACATTTTAATAGAATGCATAATTAAATATATATATATTTAATTAAAAAGTCAATATAATTTGTCGAAAAAGTTGCTCTGAAAGTAATAATATGTTAAAATATTTTCAAACATTTGAATAATTATTCAAAAGGAACTATTTTATGTTACAGTTTGACATTGAAAATAAAAGCATTTGGGAAGCTTTGCAAAACACCAAAGACCCCATAATTATGTACGGCACGGGCAACGGTGCAGATAAGGTTTTTGAGGTATTTAAAGAACTTAATATTTCTGTTACTGGCGTTACTGCAAGTGATGGTTTTGTAAGAGAACGATATTTTCACGATTTTCGTGTTACGCCGATAAGTGATTTCTTTGAAAAATATGAGAAATTTACTATTGTTATAACCTTTGGTTCTTCACGACCTGAAGTTATTGAAAATATTAAAGAGCTTGCAAAGAAACAAACAGTTTTAGTGCCTTGTGTACCAGTTATTGGCAACGAAATTTTTGACAGAAAATTTTTAGAAGAAAACGAAGAAAAACTGAACAAAGCCTACTCACTTTTAGCCGATGAAAAATCAAAAGAAGTTTTTAAAAACTATGTGAATTTCGAGTTCAGTGGAAAGCTTCAGTATCTTTTCAGTATGGAAAGCGGTATTTCTGATGCATTTAACGATTATTTAACTTTGGGTGAACACGAAAATTTTATTGATATTGGTGCTTATCGTGGTGACACTGTAGAGCAATTTTTAAGTTTTACTGACGGAAAATATGACAACATTTTAGCCGTAGAACCCGACTCAAAAACGTACAAAAAATTAGTTGAAAACTGCAAAGCTTTAAAGAATTTTGAAGCAATAAACGGTGCTGTTTCGAGAACCTGCGGAACAGTAGAATTTTCGAATGTTGCCGGCAGACAATCTACCATAGGTAACGGAGTGGAAATTCAGTCATTCACTCTTGATAAATTAGCAGAAAAATTTTTGCCAACCTACATAAAAATTGATGCAGAAGGTGCAGAAATTGATATTTTAAACGGTGGAAAAAGCTTAATAAGTGAGCATAAACCCAAAATCAAAATTGCCACTTACCATAAAAATCGTGATATTTTTGAAATTCCGATTTTATTGAATAAGTTAAACGAAAATTATAAAATTTATATGTGTCATCACCCATATATTCCTGCGTGGGATACAGATTTTTATTGTATTTGAGGTAAAAAATGGAACAGATTAAAGATATAATTTTAACTGAAAGAGAAGAGGTTATAAAAATCTCAATAAGCTCACCTTTTTCAAAAGATGAAGAATTTAATAAAATGACAATACGCCCTGTTATTATAAAAAAACAGAACTGTTTTCAGGCAGAGAGATTTAAAAATAATCAGGTTTTTCATCTTAATATGTCAGAAAGTGAGTTTTCAGCATTTTTAGAAGAAATTTTTAAAAAATATGCTCAGATTGCTGTATTCAAAAGTGGCGAAACAATTACTTTTTCGGTAGGCAAAAACGGAAAAATCAAAAAAAGTAAAAGTAAAAATAATTTACATCAAAAATCAAAAAATGCCGAGAACAATAGGCAAAAAGAATATATTTTTAACGAGGGCGAAAATATCCCTGCTTTAGTTGATTTAGGCGTGTTCACCCCTGACTTTAAAATAGTTAACTCAAAATATGACAAATTCAAGCAAATCAACAGATTTATTGAGATTGTAAACGACGCATTTACTAACGATACCAACGAAAATATCACTATTTTAGACTTCGGTTGTGGAAAGAGTTATTTAACGTTTATTATCTACCATTACTTTGCTGAGGTAAAAAAGAAGAATGTAAAAATTATAGGTTATGACCTTAAAAAAGACGTTGTTGAAAACTGCAACAAAATAGCAGAAAAATATGGTTATAACAATTTAAAATTTGTTGTGAGCGATGTCACCAAGGATACTCTTTACGATGAACATATTGATATGGTAATTTCTCTCCACGCTTGTGACACCGCTACTGACTTTGCATTAAATTATGCTATTAGTAAAAACGTAAAGCATATTTTCTCTGTACCTTGTTGCCAGCACGAAGTTAATAAAACGATTAAAAAAGGTGGCGATTTTGACATTCTTTTAAAACACGGACTTATCAAAGAAAGAATGTCGGCTCTTCTTACCGACTCAATAAGAGCAGGTATTTTGGAGGATATGGGCTACAGCGTTGACGTACTTGAGTTTGTAGACTTTTCACACTCACCTAAAAACATAATGCTAAGAGCAAAAAAGACTAAAAACGTTAGTGACAAAAACAGAAAGCAGATTGCGGAATTGCAAGAAAAATATGGTTTTACCCAGACTTTATACGACTTAACCAAATAAAATAAACCCGTGATTTTATTCAAAATCACGGGTTATTTATTTGTTCTTTATTATATTTTCTTCTTTTTATACTACCCCATTGGTTTTTGTTTTTACTGAAACGGAACATTGCAACTATTTTTATTATTGTCATAATTTGACGGTAGCCTAAATTATCTACAACAGCAAAGAATAACAACTTTAAAACATCTCGCAATTTAGGATATTTACCAAAAATATTTTCTTCTAAAAGCAACGAACCAACTGAAAGAATAGTTCCGTAAAGAAGCCCTAATGAATAGAAACCTAACATAAATTTTACATCAAGAATTCCAAGTGCCCAGGATAACGGAATAAAGAAATAACCTAACATTTCAATAACAGGTCCTATAAAATCGAAAAAGCAGAAATATGGTAATGTCATCATACCGATTTTTTTGTATTTAGGATTTAATATCATATCTCTGTGTTTTAAAAGAGTATCTGCAAGACCTATATGCCAACGCTTTCTTTGTTTTACTAAATCTTTTAAATTATCTGGTGGCTGAGTCCAACAAACAGGGTCAGGCATAAATCTTATTGTTGAGCCAAGATTTTTCTGAAAACTATTTTTATGAAGTTTTACAACTAACTCTATATCTTCTCCTATACATTTTGTTGTGTAGCCACCTACATCGATAACTGCTTGCTTTTTAAATGCACCAAAAGCACCTGAAATTATAAGAAGTGTTCCCATTTCATTAAGAGCAATTCTTCCGGTTAAAAAGTCTCTTAAATATTCATTTGTCTGAATTGTAAAAAGTGCATTACCAGTAAGAGAAACTGATTTTAGTTTACCGTTTTCTATTTGGCAACCACTATTTATACGAACAGTACCACCAATAGCGACACAATCAGGGTCATTCATAAAGGAATAAACAATTCTTATAAGGGATGTATCTTCTAATACACAGTCAGCATCCACCGAAACAAAAACTGGGTATTGCGAAAGATTTATACCTGCATTTAGAGCATCTGCTTTACCACCGTTCTCTTTATCTATAACAACTAAATTTATGTGTTCTACTGAACGATAAATTGCCTGTACTTTTTCTGTTTTTATTGAAGTCTTAAAAGGCTCATCAATTGAAACAAGATTAAATTTTTCAATAAGTTCATTAAGAGTTTCGTCATTTGAACCATCATTAATTACTATTATTTCATAATTAGGGTAGTCTAAAGAAAGAAGGTTTTTTACGGTATCACAAATTGTTTCTACTTCATTAAATGCAGGAACTAAAACACTTATGGGAACAATGTTTTCTGATTCTATAAACCTTGCGCTTGTTGAGTAATCAAGACTTTTTTTATACTTTCTCAATCCTAAAAATGCATAAAACAATTGAATAAGATATGTAACACTTACAATAACAACATAGCCAGCAGAGCATATATTAAAAAACATAAAAATAGTCGAAACAATATTATTCATATTTTAACACGCTCCCCATAAGTTTTTTTCTTTGTAACATATATTCAACAATTTCGCTTGCATACTTATCTTTACTTTTTTCTATATCTTCAATAAGTTTATCGTTTTGTGGAAGAGAAACCAGAACTTCTGCAGTTCGGTAACGAACCCACCACTCTTTGTGGTAAACAAACGGCAATATTGTTTCATAGCAATCTTCTATTGAAATTTTTGAAAGTGCTTCAACAATTGCTGATATTAACTCCCACTCGCTACTATCAAGCATTTCCAAAAGTTTTTCTTTTGCTGAATTATATCTCAGTTCACCTAGTGCACGGGTTGCACTTATACGCAAATTAAGATTTTCACTATCTAAAAATAACATTACATCTTCTGCTAATTCCTGGATGTTTTCATTACCAATACACTGAATGCATGCCCGATAAATATATACATCGCATTCTCTTGAAAAAAGCTCTTTAAACAACGATATTTTATCACCATTATAGCTTTCTATAAGTTCCTGCATTGTTCTGAAAGATACCGAGAGTTTATAATCTTTGTGTGATAACAATTCTACAAGGGCTTTCTTTTTGCCGGTGAGAAATAGTGCAAGTAATCCAACCTGCTGCGCTTCTGAATCATTTTCCCAACGCTTGATATTTGTTAAAATCTCAGGTGTAAAACCATCTATTTTTAGTTCTGCTATTAGTTTTGTTGTCAATAATGCAACTGATTGATTTTTAAAAGTAAGGTTATATCTGAAGTATTTGGTAAACTTTTCTGTTGAAAGAACTTTTCTTAAAAGCTCGAGTTTTTCTTTATCGACGGTAAAAGCGAGATTTTCAAAAACTCTCATTCCATTAGGTGTAAAAAGTTTTTTAATGCGTATTATTTTCTTTTCTCCTTTTTCACCATCGTAAAGCAATTTTTCTATTCTTATTGCTAATCTTTTATTTGCTTTAACTTTTGCTCCCGAATAAATATGAAAAGTTATAAGAACAAACACAAAAACCGCTAATATTGCCAAAAATATAATGTTAATGTAGTCGATAAATTCTATAATAAAATTCAATTTTACACCCCTTACAGAATATAGTTTAATACTCAATGAATGTATAAAAATTCATTTATTATTAACTTGTGTGTATTATATCACATAATTTTTGAAAAGCAAAACAAAAAGCGTTTTTCTTTTGTAGAAAAACGCCAATTGAATTAAATTATTCTTGTACAATACCAACAAAAAAGAGTCTGCGTTTTTTACACAGACCCTTTATTTTAATAATTATTTTCGTAAATCAACTTATCAACTGTCCAGTTTTTAAGGACTTCAACCTGGTCTTTGCCTTCTTTTTTAGCGCCTTCTAAATCGTGGTCACGGTAGTTACCGCATTCAATTGCGCTGACTCCTGGAATTTCACCTTCGTAATCTGCCACAAATCTGAGAGCATCTTTTGTGAGCTGCAAAGCATCTTCGTGGCTCATTTTTGTTGTTAAAAAGTAAAAACCAGTTCTGCAACCCATAGGACCGAAGTAAATTATGTTATCTTTAAACTTACTGTTTCTTACAAACGTTGCAAAAAGATGTTCTAAAGTATGAATTGCACCATTTTCCATAACCTCTTCAACGTTTGGTTTTCTTGTTCTTATATCATAAGTAGTAACTTCACCATCAACACGAGAGATATACATACCTCTGTTTAATTTGTTGTGGTCAACTGTAAAGCTTGCAATCTTTTCCATAGCTTAAACCCCTGCCTTTTTCTCTCTTAAATTTTTAAAAAATCTTGTTAATATTTCGCTGCATTCAGTTTCTAAAATGCCGCTCTCAAAATTGGGTTTGTGGTTAAAATCTAATTGAAACAAATTAACAACCGAACCACAAGCACCGTTTTTGTAGTCACTTGCTCCGAAATATACGTTTTTGATTCTTGAGTTTATAATTGCACCAGCACACATCGGGCACGGCTCTAACGTGACGTATAAATCACACTTGAAAAGTCGCCAGCCACCTAAATTTTTACAGGCATTATTTATTGCCTCAATTTCAGCGTGGCAAAGTGCATTTTTTTCTGTTTCACGTCTGTTTCTACCTGTACCAACGATTTTGCCATCACAAACAACAACTGCACCAACGGGAACTTCACCTTCACTTGCTGATATTTCAGCAAGAAGAAGAGCCTCTTTCATAAATTCTTCGTGAGTCATTATGCAGTAACCCCTGTGCCATAAGAAATCATAGAAATTGCCTGAATCAAGAACACAATAATTGCAATTATCATTGCTGGTGCAAAAATGAATTTTGAAATTTTTTGCTTTAATGTGTATTCTTCCAAACCATTTTTAGAAATAACTCTATTAAATTCAGTTTTATATTTGCTTATATAAATAAGTAACGCTACAAAACCGAGACCTGCTAATGCAAGACAAACAAAGCCGTAAGCTGTATCTGCTGTTTCTTCATCTGTAAAATAAAGAATTGCATAATAACAACAAGAAAGTCCATTTACAATAGCGTGAATTATAACGCCAGTCCATATGCTATCCGTTGCAATTACTGCATAGCCTAAAAACAATCCACAGAGAATTGCAAAAGGAATTTGTGATGGTGTTCCGTGAAAAATACCAAAAACAAGTGCTGAACAAATTATTGCAAACAAGTTGCCGTATTTTCTTAAAGGTTGCATTACAACGTTTCTCATTGCAAATTCTTCAACAAGAGGCGGTATAATAGCTGTACCGATAAACAATGCAATTATATCTACAACTGAATTAACCTGTGGTTCATCACCAGAAGAAAACGAAAAACCAAAGCCCTCAAAAAACATTTGAATATAGCCTGTAACATACATTGAAGCAAGGCAACCTAAAACAGAAAGGAATATAATAGATACTGTTTTTAAATTTGCTTTTGGTGCAGAATAGGAGCAAACAGGCAAATCAGGCGTTTTATAAACTATTTTTTTGGCTATAAAGAACGGAACACCTACAGTAAGTAATGAGTAAAAAACACCTACACCTGATGAAAAGGTTCCGTTTGAATAATACAAATCTATAAGTCCAAACGCTTCAAGTATTGCACTAAAAAGCATACTCGCAACTAAAAAGCCTAACATAGCAAGTGCAAATATTTTTGCAAAACGTCTTATTTCATTCTTCTGCTCACGAAGCTTTAAAAATTTTTGCTGGCTTATATAATACGCCTGCGGATTATTCTGGTAAACATACGGGTTGAATTGCCCCTGTGATGCTTGATTGAAATTCGGATATTGATTAAAATTCTGTTGCTGGTTAAAGCTTTGATATTGATTATTATTTTGGTTATAATCCATTTTTCATTCTCCAAAAAATCTTAGTTATCTAATTAGTTATCTAAATTATAACGATTATAGTTAGTCGAAACAGCGTAAAATTACGCTGTTTCGATACCAAATCATATATTTGGTATACAATTTTCTTCGAAAATTCAGCTATAATCCTTTCAATGACTGTAATGCAAAATTGTATTTATGAAAAACATTTTTGCTGAAAGCCGAAAAATCGGCTTTTGCGAAACGCAACTGCGTTTCGACTAATTACAGTCATTATAACACAATACCAGAAAATATCAACAAATAAATTATTTCTTATTTTTTAATTTTAATATTTTTATTGTTGAATATATCGTTAAAACATTGTATAATTATAGCAATTCGTTGAACAGGTTTTAGAAAGGGTGTTTTTTATGGAAAAAACAAAGCATACAGTCAAGGTTGCAGGCTTCTCATTCAAGGTTGTTTCTGAGGATACAGCTGAATATATGTCTGCTTTAGCAAGAGAGGTAGATTTAAAGATAGATGCGCTTTTAAAGAACAGCACACTTTCTACAACTCAGGCAGCAGTTGCAGTGGCACTTGACTATGCAGATACAGTAAAAAAGAACGATTCTTCAACCGAAAGCTTAAAAACACAGCTCAAAGAAAGTCTTCAGGATGTTGCTGTTGCAAGAAAAGAAGCTGATTTTTACAAAAGAGAATTAGAAAGATTACAGGGTAGCAAAATAGAAGAAAATAAAGAAAACCCTGCACTTTGGTGATAACTATGAGTACATTAAAAATAAAAAAATTACACGAAAATGCGGTTATACCACAAAGAGCTACTTCTGGTAGTGCTGGTATGGACCTTTACGCTGTTTTAGATGAACCTATAACATTAAAGCAAGGTGAAACCGCACTTATTCCTACTGGAATTGCTATCGCTCTTGAAAGCCCTTCTGAAGCGGCTTTTATTTTCCCAAGAAGCGGTCTTTCTATAAAACACGGTATAGGACTTTTAAATTCTGTTGGTGTTATAGATAGTGACTACCGTGGAGAAATTAAAGTAGGCGTTATAAATCAAATAGATAAAGAATACACTATTGAGCCAAACGAAAGAATTGCTCAGATGGTTATTATGCCTGTAAGTCTTCCTGAGATTATCGAGGTCGATGAATTAGACGAAACAGAGCGTGGAGCAGGTGGCTTTGGCTCTACAAACAGATTTTAGGAGATGTAATTTTGTCAACAATATCAGCAATTGTAACACCACAAACTGCCGCAGGTATTGGCATTGTAAGACTTTCTGGTGAAGATGCCATTAAAATTGCGGACAAGGTTTTTAAGGGTGTATCAGGCAAAAAAATAGAAGAAAAAAACGGCTACACAGCACTTTTTGGCCACGTGTATGATGGCGATGACGTAATTGACGAAGCAGTTGCACTTCTTTTCAGAGCGCCAAAAAGCTACACTGGTGAGGATGTTGTAGAATTCAGTTGTCACGGTGGTCTTTATATACTTTCACGTGTCTTAAGGGCGACTTTTAACGCTGGTGCAGTTCCTGCAGAACCAGGTGAATATACAAAAAGAGCGTTTTTAAATGGTAAAATGGATTTATCTGAAGCAGAGGCAGTTATGTCACTTATTTCTGCTACTGGTGAAGATGCACGTGCGGCAACACTCAACGCTTTAGATGGTAACTTAAGCAGAGAAATAACAGAATGTCGTGATTCTCTTGCAAGAACAGCCGCATTTTTAGCAGCTTGGGTAGATTACCCTGACGAAGAAATCCCAGAAATCAGTAACGAAGAAATGATTTCTTCATTTTCTGATGTTTTGAGAAGATTAGAAACACTTTTAGATGGCTTTGATGCAGGCCAGGCGATTTTGGAGGGTATTGACACAGCCATTGTGGGCAGACCAAACGTTGGTAAGAGCACGCTTTTAAACGCTTTAACTGGCAGAAACAGAGCGATAGTAACTTCTGTTGCCGGTACTACCCGTGACGTTTTAGAAGAAACTGTAAGACTTGGTAACATCACTTTAAGACTTGCTGATACAGCAGGCATCCGTACCGAAACCGATGATGAAATTGAAAAAATCGGTGTAGAAAGAGCAAAAGAACGTTTCGAAAGAGCTGGTCTTGTATTTATGGTGCTTGATGGTGGCGAAAAGATTTCAGAAGATGACAAAGAGCTTTTAAAGCTTTGCAAAGAAAAAAGAAGTATTGTTATTGTTAATAAAAGTGATCTTCCCAGAGCATTTTCTGTTAATGAAATAAAAGATTATGCTGAAAATATAGTTGAGATTTCAGCCAAAGAAAATGATGGTATTGATAAATTAAAGCAAATGGTAGAAAGCGTTGTTGGTACTGATAACTTTAACCCATCTGCTCCACTTTTGACTACTGAAAGACAAAGAGTTTGTGTTTCAAAGGCGGTTGAAAATTTAAGAGAAGCATTAAACGGCTTGGAAATCGGCATTACAACCGATGCAATAAATGTTTCAGTAGACTGTGCTATTGAAGAACTCTCTGTTTTAACAGGCGAAAAAGCAACCGAAACAGTAGTAAATGAAGTATTTAAAAACTTCTGTGTAGGTAAATAAAAATATATGAGGCTGTAAAAAAACGCTAAGTTTTTTTACAGCCTCTTTTTAGGGGATAGGAAAAAAAGATGCAGAACGGACAAATCGAACAAAAACAAGACTTTAGTCTTGTTTTTGCTTGCCCGAAGGCGTACATAGGTACGTCGAGTGGTGAGATTTGTTTGTAGCATAAAACGAAAAAAATTTTGCAATTTTAGTTTTTTTGATAATTTATAGGGGTTCTTACAGCTATCTGCACTGTAGGAACCCCTTGATCTATATAGTTTTTTGCGGTCTGCGCTTTTTTTACAGCCCCTTTTTATATGCAAAGCACCACGCCCTTTCGGGTGTGGTGCTTCGGTGTGGATGTGGGGTGTGAAAGAGAAAGATATGGCTTGAGTGCAGTTGCACTCTATATAAACTCCTTTCGGAGAATATATCAAATTAATTCAATTCGATTGTTTCAAGTGTTTCCATTATAACAGGCTTTTCGTTAGGTTTAGAAATTCTTACAACATACTCGAAATATTCGTCTGTCTCGCTTTTCGCTGTATCTGCTTCAATTCCTGCCCTTCTTATACTGTCTACTGCGTGGTTTAAAGTGTTTATAAAAATTCTCATATCCTTAAAAACTTTTATAGGCGGTTTACTCGGTTCTTTTCTTCGCCTTAAAATATCTTTGATAAGGCGTTCAGACTCACTTACAGTAAGATGTCTTTCTATAATAATATCAAGCGCTCTGTTCCTTGCTGAATTATCCGGGAGCGTGAGGAGCGCTCTTGCGTGACGCTCAGTTAAAGAGGCAATTACAATTTTATCACGCATATCTTCTGGCAATCTTAAAAGGCGTAATTTATTTGAAAGTGTAGATTGTGCTTTACCTAATTTTCTGCCTATTTCTTCCTGTGAGAGATTATGCTCTGTCATAAGTCTTTCTATTGCAACGGCTTCTTCAAAAAAATCTAAGTTCTGGCGTTGCACGTTTTCAATTATTGCAAAGAGTGCCGATTGTTCATCTGAAACGTCCATTACAATGCAAGGTATTTTTGTAATTCCTGTAATTCTTGCAGCCCTGAGTCTACGTTCACCAGAAATAAGCTCGTACTTTTCATTATCTAACGGGCGAACGTTTATAGGTTGTAAAATTCCGTTTGCTCTTATTGAAGAAGCAAGATTTTCAAGCTCTATGTAATCAAAACGAACTCTTGGTTGATGTGGATTAGGGTAAATATTTTCGTGTGGGATAAGCTGAATCTGACAATTCGCCTTTCCTCTGGTAGATGATTTTAACATTTTTACATTCCTTTGTTTTTATTTTTGTTCCACATCTTTTATCTCTCTGTTGTGACTACAATATACCACGAAAAATCATAAAAATAAAGCATTTTCGGTCGGGGTAAATCGACAGAAAATGCTTGTATTTATTAAATTTAAAGAGGTTTTTTCGCTATTTGTGCAGAAACTCGTGGATATTTTGTCGGAATTTGCGAAATCTTTTTAATCTTTATTATATTTCTTTCGCCCTGTGAGCATAAATCGAAGCAGAATTTATCTTCAATTTTACCTGAAAGCACCTTGAGTGCATTCTCTGCATTCTCAATTTCAAGCTCTGCTAAAGCACCTTTCATAGAAACAAAGTAACCACCCTGTTTTACAAATGGTAAGCAATATTCTGAAAGAACTCTTAATTCTGCAACTGCTCTTGCAGTTGCAAAATCAAAACTTTCTCTATATTCTTTCTTTTGCCCTGCATCTTCTGCTCGCATATTAAGAATTTCGTAATTCTCAAGCCCCATTTTTTCTGCAATATCTGCTACAACCTTTAATTTTTTACCAGTTGAATCAAGCAAAGTAACCTTTACGTCACTTCTTGCAGCAGCAATTACGAGTCCTGGGAAGCCAGCACCAGTACCAACGTCAATTATTTTTGAATTCTCAGGAATATCAACGTATTTTAAAAGCATTAAGCTATCTATAAAATGCTTTATTGCGATACCCTCATCGTCTTTAATGGCCGTAAGGTTTATTTTTTCGTTCCATTCCTTTAATTCTTTTGCATAAATTTCTAACTTTTCAATTAATTCCTGGGTTATTTCTAATCCAACAATTTCTGCATTGTCTTTAATAATGCTTTTTATAGCCATAAATTAACCTCTGTAAAGAGCAGTAATTTCCATTAACGGCTCTCTGTATTTTTTTGGAACTTTATTAAGGAATGTGTCATCCCTTAATACTTCATTAAATAATCTCTTGTTCTCATTATTAATCTGGAATTTTGAAATTACGTCAATAAACTCTTCTTTCTTTTCTTTATTTGCAAGGAATGTGCAAACAGAAAGAGTTACTTTTGCTTCATCTGAAGGAGTAATATCACAGAGAAGAATTTCAACATATCCGTTTTTATTGATTATGGTAAATTCTTTTTCTTCGCCGTTTACTGTAGCTTTGATATCGCCATTTACAATATCACGGAATTTAAGAAGATAATTTCTGTTTTCAGGAACAACAGAAGTGTCTCCCTCAGCCTTTTTAATTGTAAACGTAACAGTTGAATTGTCTTCATTTATAACAAATGGTGTTTCACAATATGCGCCATTCTCAAAACTCATTGTGTTACCATCATCTTCATAAAGACGGAATTCGTTATTACCCCTGAAAATGAGAAGCTCTAAATCCTTTGGATTTTCTACTGTATTATCCTTTTCATTCTTGCTCATAGGAATAATTGCACCCTCTTTTGCAAGAACAGGAATAGTGCTTATATCTCTGAACATTTTAACGACTCTGTTACCTGAGTAAATTCTGCCGTTATAAATATCTGTATATCTTCCGTCTGGTAACCATACATTAGCACTTGCCATACCAATTTCTGAATTTGTATGTTCTGTAATAGGAGCTACAATAAGCTCAGTACCAAAGAAATATTCATTTTTTGCTTTATAGGCATTTTCTTCTTTTGGATATGTGTAGTACATCGGCTCACAAATTGCTCTACCGTCTTTTTGAGTGCGGCGGTTCATTGTGTAAATGTAAGGAAGAAGCTTATGTCTGAAACGTAAGTTTTCAGTTGCTATTTTTTCAATAGGAGCACTATATTTCCAAGGCTCTTTACCCATAAATTCATTTGCAGTTGAGTGAAGTCTCATAACAGGGCTATATATACCGAATTGTACCCATCTTATATAAAGCTCATCGTCTTTTTTACCCCAACAGTGACCGCCGATATCGTGGCTCCACCAAGGGTAGCCAACGTTAGCAGCAGTTGCAGTAAAGTAAACCTGAAAATCAAGACTTGACCATTTCTGAGTAGTATCACCACTGAAACCTAATGGATAGCGTTGGCTACCAGCACCAGCAAAACGGGAAAGAATAAGCGGACGATTGTTATCCTTTGCATTATCTAAGAAATGGTAATGGTTAAGTGCCCAAAGCGGGTCTAAGCCTTTTATTTTTGTGCGAGTACCTTGTTGCCAGTCAATCCACCAGAAGTCAACGCCCATTTTTTCCATTGGGTGATGGAGTACTTTGAAATAATGCTCTACAAATTTTTCATCTGTTATATCAAACTGAACAGGCTCTTTTGTGGATGGGTCCTGACCCATTTTTTCACACATTTCTTCGTAACAATCCTCATACCAACGAACACCTTGTGAAGGGTGAAGATTGAAGGTAACTTTATAATTATCATCCTGTAATTTTTTAAGGAAGCCTTCTGGGTCTGGGAATAAATCTGTGTTGAAGCTGTAACCAGTCCAGCCAACTGACCATACGTCGTAAATATATTCCATAAAGTTTAAGTGTGTTGATGGTTTAACAACGTCTTTACCGAACTTACCACGGATATCTACCCAGTGCCAGTCCATATCAACAGTAGCAACTGTAATCGGAATTTCTTCCTTCTTGAATCTATCCATAAGCTTTAAGTATTCTTCCTGAGTGTATGCTTTATATCTGCTCCACCAGTTAGAAAGCGCATAACGTGGAATGAGCGGAGTTTCTCCTGTTAATTTATATAAATCACGTGTAGCTCCAATATAATCGTAACCATAAGCAAAATAATACTCGTCTTTGCCATTTGATTTTCTTGGTAAAATTTTGCCATCATCTGTTAAAATAAGTGTTTTGCTATCATCAAGAATTGCAACACCATCTTTAGAGCAAACGCCGTCACCTAAAGTTATGATACCAGCGGTAACGTCTAACGTACGGCAAGTACCCTTTAAGTTTCCGCTATGATAATCTGTAACAACTCTGCCATCACGAAGCTTGATTCTTACCATTTTCTTTTCTGCGAAAGAGTAAAGGAAATTACACTTTGTGGTTTTAATTTCTACAAAGCCACTACCATTTTTCACTTCAAAACGTGGCTCTTGGAAATCTCTGAACCATACTGCCTGTGTAGGTTCATCACAGAATTTGCCGTTTTTACTTTCTTCTACACGTACCATACAAGGAGTAAGAACTGTGATTCTTGTGTTGCCATTCACAATGATGTGGCTCTCTTTAGCTTTCGGAGAGGTTTTAATTTTAAATTTGTCAAAATATCTTTCCATATCATTCACCTTTTTCTTCGTGATATTCTTTTTCAGTATTTACAGACCAGATTGATGTTTTATCTGGAGTATTTTTTATTATTGCGCTGCTTGCTTCAATACCTGTAAGCATTGAATGGTCCATATTATTATATCTGTGCTGGCCATTTCTGCCGACACAATAAAGATTTTCAATTGAGTCAAGATATTCTCTTACCTTATAAAAATCCTTATACGTACCAAAATAAGCAGGGTAAGCTTTTTTAACCTTTGTTGTGAAGCTGTCTATAATATTCTCTTTTTTGATAATACCGATTTTCTCTAATTCATCACTTGCAAATTCAATGAATTTTTCGGATGGCTTTGACCACAAATCATCATTTTCACTGCAAACGTATTCGAGACCTAACCAGACGTGCTCTTTAAAATCATCTACCATATATGGCGACCAGTTATTGAAAATCTGGAAGCGACACATTTTAACGCTTCTGTCCTGAACGTAAATCCAACAATCAGGAACATTGTTGTTTATAGTTTTTATATCGGTTTTGTTTTCGATTTCTAATTTATTCAAGAGAAGACCAACAGTTATAAAATCACGATACGGCAAGTTTTCTGCTATTTCTTTTTCTTCCTGTGGGAATTCAGGAATTGATTTAGAAAGCTCGTTAATCGGCATTGAAGATACTAAATAATCGCAGAAAATTTCTTCTGTCTTTTTGTAATCAGGCGAAGCTTCATCTGTATTTTCAACTATTACTGATTTCACTCTGTTGCCATCAAGATTTATTTTTATTACCTTTTGATTTTTTCTGAGGTCTGCACCTTTTTCTACACAATTTTCAGCCATCTTTTCCCACAACTGACCAGGACCTAATTTCGGGTAGTAAAATTCTTCAATAAGTGATGTTTCTACTTTACTGTCATTCTTTTTGAACGGTTTCAAAAGTGCTGACAAAATCACCTTTGAAATTGAAAGCCCTTTTACTCTTTGGGCTCCCCAGTCTGCAGAAATGTTTTTTGGGTGGACACCCCAGAGCTTCTCTGTGTAATCTTCAAAAAAGATTTCATAAAGTGTTTTGCCGAAACGGTTTATATAAAAGTTTTCTAAATTATCTTCAGGCAATTTATTTAAAGCACTTTTTAAATAATCAACACCTGCAAAAAATGTGTTTTTGAGACCGAGATTTATAAAAGTCTGTGGTTTTAATGAAATAGGATAATCAAAAAAACGATTTCTATAATAAATTCTCGATATTCTGTTTCTTATAAGAAAAACATCATCTTGTGTTTCGGGGTCTGCATTATTTGTTTTTGAAAAATTCTTTTCTCTGTTTAAAATAATATCATCTGCGCTGGGTTTACTCTGTAACGGCAGAATTTCCTGCCATAAATCCATAACATCTTTATTTTTAGAGAAAAAGCGATGACCACCAATATCTATTCTGTTTTCTTTATACTGTTCTGTTCTCGAAATGCCACCGATAAATTTACTTTCTTCAATTATTATCGGTTTTATTTTCTCTGCACCTTTTAACAAGGAATAGGCACAAGTAAGCCCCGCAGGACCCGCACCTATAATTACTACATTCTTCATTTAATTTCCACCATTTATAAATTTAGTACCGCTTTGAGATTTTCTCCCAAAATGCCTTTTTTAGCATCTTCTGTTATAGGAAGATTTTTAATCCTCTCTATTGCATTTTTGGTGTACTCGACATTTTTATACGGAAAGTCGAGTCCGAAAATGCTATTTTTTTCACCAGTCTGATGAATTAAAGTACACAAGTCATCATCCGTAAGTGACCACGCACCCTGTCGCAAATTACCAAGAGCATCTTCTTCCATTGAAATACTCGTAAGTCCTGCATAAATATTATTGCCTTTTCTTTCGTTATTGTTCATAACTAAAAGCGCTTCTCTGAAAAAGCTATATCCACCTACGTGCTCCATACTGAATTTTAAATTCGGAAAATTGTAGGCTACTTCGTCAAAAAGGAGCATACTGTAATCTTTGATTCTATGCCAGTGAAGCCCTGTATGAAAAGAAACAAAAAGTCCTTGCTTTTCTGCTTCGGCATAAACCTCGAAAAGCTCTCTGCCATCAACTTTTACTTCTTGTGCAGCAGGGTGAATTTTTATACCTTTAAAGCCTAATTCTTTTATTTCTTTAACTTGGTTCTGTATTGAACCTATATCAAAATTAATTGTACCAAATCCGATTAAATTTTTTTCATTTTTAATTTCTTCGTATAACCATTTATTCTGGTTTATTTTTATTCCTACACGCTCAGTCTGATGATTAAAAGGTGCAAAACAAACAGCACCTTCAATCCCACATTTTTCCATAAGCTCCTTTAAGTTTTCTATTTGCGCATTATCTTTAGAGCCTTTAGGAAATACGTGCGCGTGGTTTGCGAAAATTTTGTAATCTCCCATTATTCTTCATCTCCCATAAAAGAAAGAAAATCCATTAAATCGCTTAAATCGTCATTGTCATCAAGTGGTTCGTCCTCTGGAATATCACTGTAATAATCCCAGAGCATTTCTTCTTGATTTTCTGTTAACGGAGAAGCTGGAATATCATTAATAACTTCCATCTTTCTTGTTTTACTCCAAAGAGAAGGTGTTATTCTTACTGTGTAGCCACAAGCAGATGGGCAAAGCCACTCTGTCATTGGTAATTCAGGAAGCCCGAATGCAGAAAGAATAGACATAATAACGCCACCGTGGGTAAATATAGCGCAGCTTGTAGTTCCTGTTTTAATAAGACCTTCAACAGTTTTTATAAATGTATCACAAACTCTTGTTGAAAACTCCTGATTACTTTCACCGTTTAATGGGCGAGCGTCTGGCCCGCCAGAAAGCCACTCTTTAAATTCTTCGTGTGGCGCTAATTCTTCAGCTGTAAGATTTTCAAACTCACCAAAGTCACACTCGTCAAAGCCACGCATTTCTATTGGGTTTTTATCTGGGTAAATTATTTTTGCAGTTTCAATACAACGCTTTAACGTGCTTGAAAAAACTACGTCTGCCTTTGGGTAATCGTAGTCTTTAAGCATTGTATTTAACTGGTCAATTCCCTCTTTACAGAGAGATTCATCAGTGTGACCGATATATCTTCCCTCTAAATTTCCTTTAGTGTAAGCGTGTCTAATTAAATGAATTGTGTAACTTTTCATTGCAATCTCCGTTTCAATGGTGTATTATACTGATAGTATAAATTGTAAGTAGGTGTTTTTACAAATGGTAGATTATGCAGAACGACTTTATGAGCTTCGCACAGAAAAAGGCTTAAGCCAGAAAGAAGCTGCAAATGATTTAGGTGTCTCTCAGGCACTTCTTTCACACTATGAAAAAGGCATAAGAGAATTTGGACTTGATTTTTTAAACCGTGCTGCTGATTATTATAAAGTTACTACCGACTATATATTAGGTAGAACAGACAGTAGAACGGGTCTTGAATCTTCTTTCTTTCAGGATAGAGAAGAAGACGGCATATATAATACCACAACTATATACCGTTCTGCAATATTTATTCACGAAAGAATGAATACGGGTTCCGCTTTAGCAGGTGACAGTGCTGACCTTCTTTATTCAATAGCACTTTACAGAATACTTTTTACTGCAGCTCAAAAAGGCTACATTCCTAAAAGATGGTTTTCATTACCACCAAAAATTGCAGAAAGCTTACCAATGGCAGTAACAGAGGGTATTTTAATGAACTTCCCTGATAAATCACCTAATGCAAAAAGATATGGTAACCCCGAGCCAAAGTCAATAGAAACTGTTATAAAAACAGTTGAAAATTACATAAAAAAAGCAGCTACTGATATAGTTAAATCAGTAGATTAATAACACAGACTGGGTTGTGGCAAACTTTGTTTGCTACAACCCAATTCTATTATTGTTTAAGAATTTCTTTATACATTTTAATGTATTCGTTTGCAGATTTGCCCCAGCTATTATCGCTTTCCATAGCACGTTTAACAAGGATTTTCCAACCCTTTTTATCGCTATAACCCTCGCACGCTCTTCTTATAGCGTGAAGCATTTCGTGGGCATTATAATTTGCAAACGTAAAGCCGTTACCTTCATTGTCGCCACTATCTTTAACAGAGTCACGAAGACCACCTGTTTCACGGACAATCGGAATTGAACCGTAACGAAGAGCAACCATCTGTGAAAGACCACAAGGTTCGCTCTTTGAAGGCATTAAGAAAAGGTCAGAACCAGCATAGATTTTTCTTGCCAAATCTGGAATAAAGCCTAAGCAAAGACCAACTTGTTCTGGGAAACGAGCAGCAAGACCTCTGAAGAAATCTTCGTACTCTGTGTCACCTGAGCCTAAAACTACAAGCTGAATATCTGTTGTGGCTAAAAGCTCATCTAAAACTGCTTTACATAAATCAAGACCTTTATGTGAAACAAGACGTGTAACCATACCCATAACAGGTGTATCTTTCTTTTCAGGAAGACCAAAGAATTTTTGTAATTCTCTCTTATTTGTTGCTTTACCTGTCATTTTTTCAGCTGAATAATTCTTGAAAATATCCTTATCGGTTTCAGGGTTGTAGTTTTCAACATCAATACCATTAAGAATACCACGTAATTTAAAACTACGTTCTTTAAGAATTGTATCAAGACCGTGAGAATACCAAGGGTCAAGAATTTCTTTAGCGTAAGAAGGGCTAACTGTTGAAACCGCATTAGCACATTCAATAGCAGCCTTTGAGAAGTTTACAGTGTCATCATACTCAATAAGATTTTTATGGCTGTAATCAAGACCAATAACGTTATCAATGAGTTCTTTGCCATAAACGCCCTGATATTGAATATTATGAATTGTGAAAACAGTTTTAATATTTTCATAGCCTGGCTGAGTAGCATAAATCGTACTGTAATAAAGTGGAGTTAACGCTGTCTGCCAGTCGTTACAATGAATGATATCTGGCTTAAAATCAATGTGTGGAATAATCTCTAAAATAGCACGTGAGAAGAATGCAAAACGCTCAGCATCGTCATAATAGCCGTAAAGCCCACCACGTTTGAAGTAATATTCATTATCTAAAAGATAATATGTAACTCCGCCATATTTTGCCTCAAAGATACCACAATATTGTCTTCTCCAGGCAACAGGAACAGAGATATTTGTAATGAACTTCATTGTATCTCTGAGCTCCTGTTTAATTGTATCGTAAAGTGGCATTACAACTCTACAACCTATAAGGCGTTTTCTTAATGCCTGTGGCAAAGACCCTGCAACATCTGCAAGACCGCCACTCGCAGCAAATGGTAATGCTTCACTGGCAGCGTATAAAACCTTCATCGTAATCTCTCCTTATAATGATATTTTTTATAAAATGGACAGAAGCTGTGAAAGTGATTCGTAAAGACCTGATGCAAAAAATATAATTGCAAGTACGATTACTAAAACAACAGGAAGTCCTAACTCAATAACCATTTTTATGAGCTGACTCTTCTTGTATTTTGAAAAATCACCTTCAAGCTTTTCTAATCGCTTTAAAAGATTGTTATATTGGTCAACCGAAATGCTCGGTGCACCACTTGAAAGGTTTGATGGTAAGTTAACGTCACGTCTGATACTGTTAAACTGTGACTCTATTGCCCCAGTGCTTACAGCTTCATTTGTTTCTGGTGCAAATTTGCTTTTCATAGCATTTAATGCAACCGAAATATTCTGTGGTCTTGATGGTACTTCCTTTTCCAATACAGAAGAAAGCCATCTTACCTGTGCTGTAGAAGGAGTTTCGTCACTATAAAGCTTTTTAATCTGCTTTTCACAGAATGAACAAACCATTTCTTCATTTTTTTCTATTGTGCATAACACAAAATCGAGTTCGTCGGTTTTGCATCCACAAACAGGACAAACGCTCATATCTTTATATCCCTTTCAAATTATAACAATTCAGATCGATGTTAAATAACAATATTTTTACCAACAATAAACGGATAGCTCTTATCACCTGAAAGATTTTTATTAGGTGTAATAACTGAATCCTTATCCATAATAACACAGTTAAGCTTAACGTTTTCACTTATTACAGAATCCTGCATAATAATTGAATTTTCAACAACTGCGCCACGTGCTATATTAACACCTCTGAAAACAACACAGTTTTTAACAGTACCTTCAATAATGCAACCGTCAGCAACAAGAGAATTTTCTACTTTACTGTTAACGCCATAACGAACAGGCATATCGTTACGTACTTTTGTGTAAATAGGTCTGTCTTTATTAAATAAATCTTTTCTTGTGTCTTTCTCTAAAAGAGCCATATTAGCTTCAAAATATTTGTTTACGCTATCAATTTCACAGCCCCAGCCTGTAAATTCATAACCATAAATATTAAGATGATCAACGTTCTTCTGAAGAATATCTTTTTCGAAGTTTTTAGCTCCAGCACTTAAAGCATCTGCAACTAAAGACTCTAACAATGCTTTTCTTATAAGCACCATACCTGTATTGAAGTTAACGTTTTCTTTGTTTTGTGGATTTACTGCAATAGCTGTTACCTTGCCGTTGCCATCAACTGTTAATGACGTCATATTTTCAAGTTCAGGAAGATTGCCCTTTTTATAAACGATAGTAATATCTGCATCCTTTTCTGAGTGGAAATCAAAAACTTCTGATAAATCGATATTGCAGATAAAGTTTGAATCAGAAAGAAGAACGTATTTTTCGTTGCAGGATTTAATGAAGCTACTAATTCTGCCAAGAACCTCTACTGTATTTGAAGAATCGTGCTCTGCATTTGAAGGATTGAATGGTGGTAAAAGGTAAAGACCATCAACCTTTCTTGCTAAATCCCAAGGTCTGCCGTTTCCAACATGGTCCATAAGTGAACGGAAGTGACTGTTTGTAATAACGCCAACCTTTGTTACACCACTGTTTACAAGGTTAGAAAGAACAAAGTCTATAAGGCGGTATCTGCCACCATAAAGCATCGAACCCATTGTTCTTCTTTGTGTAAAATCTTTAAGACAAGAATCATAAGAGTTTGAATAAACTATACCGAGAACATTTTTTGGCATCATACTGTCTGACCCCCTTTCACATCTTGAGCAATTGTTGTTTTTGCTTTTATTTTTGCATCTTTACCAATGGTAACGTCCGCACCAATTACGCTAACGCCCCATTCGTCAAGATTTTCTGTCTTTTCTGGGTTTTCACCTATAACAGCGCCCTCTTCGATAACTGCATTTTCTGCAACGATTGAATACTGAACAACTGCACCCTTTTTAATAACTGCACCTGGCATTACGATTGAGTAATGAACGGAAGCACCTTCTTCAACAGTAACATCTGAGAAAAGAACTGAATAATCAACATCGCCCTCTATTTCACAGCCTTCTGCTACAATTGAATTTTCAACAGTTGCCTTGTCAGAAATATATTGTGGTGCTAAAGATTCGCTTCTTCCGTAGATTTTCCACGAATCGTCTGCCAAGTCGATATTTGCTTTTGGATTAAGAAGGTCTAAGTTTGCTTCCCAAAGAGAGTCAATAGTACCAACGTCTTTCCAGTAGCCATCAAATGCATAAGCGAAAAGTCTTTCGCCAGCTTCGTGCATTGCAGGAATAACGTTTTTACCAAAGTCGTTTGATGAATCAGGGTTGTTTTCGTCATCTATAAGATATTGACGAAGCTTTTCCCAGGTGAACATATAAACACCCATTGAAGCTTTATTGCTCTTTGGCTCTTTTGGTTTTTCTTCAAATGCTGTAATTCTGCCGTCATCATCTGTAAACATAAGACCAAAACGAGAAGCTTCTTCCCACGGCACTTCAAGCATTGCTATTGTACAAGCAGCATCCTTTTCTTTATGATATTTAAGCATTTCTGAATAATCCATTTTATAAATATGGTCACCAGAAAGAATTGCAACATATTCAGGATTATATCTGTCAATAAAATGAATATTCTGATAAATAGCGTTTGCTGTACCTTTATACCATTCCTGACCACTAAGAGCCTGATATGGTGAAAGCACGTGAACACCGCCACCGATTTCACGGTCTAAATCCCAAGTGCTACCACTACCTATGTAATCGTTGAGCACAAGTGGTTGATATTGAGTCAAAACACCAACTGTTGAAATACCTGAGTTAGTGCAGTTAGATAACGGGAAGTCAATAATTCTGTATTTACCCCCGTAAGGAACTGCAGGTTTTGCAATATTTTTTGTAAGAACGCCAAGACGAGAGCCCTGACCACCAGCTAAAAGCATAGCTATACATTCAGTTCTTTTTGCCATTGTTTTTACATTCCTTTCCAGTTTCATTTTTTGCTTTTGGTTGCTTTAATTTAAGATATATTGTTGTAAGTGGCGGTAATTTTAATTCAATTGACTGCTGGTATTCACCATAAGGCTCTTTGAGAGTTTTATAAGTCTTTTTGATTTTTTCGCCCGTACCACCAAATTTCTCTGAATCAGAGTTAAAGATTATTTCGTAAGTACCTTTTTCTGGAACGCCTATTTTATAAACAGGACGACCAACTGTAGTAAAGTTACAGACCGCTATAACCTTATCTTTATTTTCATCAGTTCTGACAAACGCTATAACTGAGTTGTTATTATCATCGCTGACTAACCAGTTAAAGCCCTCCCAGCTGTAATCTACTTGCCAGAATGGTGCTGTTTTTTTGTAGAAGAGATTAAGTTCTTTTATATAAGTCTGAAGATTTCTGTGTGCTTCGTAATCAAGAAGAATCCAGTCAAGACCTTTTTTGTAATCCCATTCTATGAACTGACCAAACTCAGTACCCATAAACAAAAGTTTTTTACCAGGGTGAGCATACATATAACCTAAAAATGCTCTTACGCCTGCAAACTTTTCTTCATAAGTTCCTGGCATTTTATTTATAAGTGAACATTTGCCGTGAACTACCTCGTCGTGCGAAATAGGAAGAACAAAGTTCTCTGAAAATGCATAGAAGAATGAAAACGTAATTAAATCGTGGTTGAATTTTTTATGGATACCTTCCATTGAAAAATATTTTAAAATATCATTCATCCAACCCATATTCCATTTGAAGTTGAAACCAAGCCCCCCTGCATAAACAGGTTTTGAAACGAGTGGCCACGCCGTACTTTCTTCTGCAATCATACATACGTCAGGAAAATCCTTGAACACCGCTTCATTAAGCTCTTGTAAAAACTCAACTGCCTCGTAGTTTTTGTTGCCACCATCTTTGTTTGCAATCCAGTGACCGTCGTCTCTGCCATAGTCAAGATAAAGCATTGAAGCAACAGCATCTACACGAAGACCATCTATGTGGTACTCCTGAAGCCAGAAGCAAGCGTTTGAGATAAGAAAGCTTTTTACTTCGTTTCTACCAAAGTCAAACACCTTAGTTCCCCATTGAAGATGTTCGCCCTTTCTTATATCGGCATATTCATAACACGCCTCGCCATCAAAGTTAGAGAGTCCGTGTGCATCTTTAGGAAAGTGTGCCGGTACCCAGTCAAGAATAACGCCGATACCTGCTTTATGACATTCATCTATAAGATATTTCAAATCGTCTGGTGTGCCATAGCGTGATGTTGCTGAAAAATAACCCGTTACCTGATATCCCCACGAGCCATCAAATGGATATTCAGAAAGAGGCATCATTTCAATATGAGTGTAGCCCATCTTTTTAACATAAGGCACTAACTCTTTTGCTAAATCACGATAACTTAAAAAGTTGCCGTCATCATATTGCTTCCACGAGCCCAGGTGCATTTCATAAATATTGACCGGTGACTTGTAGATTGAAGTTTTCTTTCTTTCTTCTAACCATTTGCTGTCACGCCATTTATAATTGCTTCTGAATATTTTTGAAGCTGTTCCAGGTCTTGTTTCTGAATGAACTGCATAAGGGTCTGCTTTAAAATGCCTTTCACCTTTTGAATCAATTATCAAAAACTTATAAGCATTAAATTCTTTAACATTCTTAACGTAAGCCTCCCAGCAGCCTGCTTCGTTAAGCTTTGTCATTATAGAAGCATTTTCATCCCAACCGTTAAAGTCACCAACAACTCTTACAGAAGAAGCGTGTGGTGCCCACACTCTGAAAACGAACTCTTCTTTTCCTACTTCGTGTGCTCCAAAAAATTCCTGAGCACGATAGTTCTTGCCTAAATGGAAAATGTAAATAGGAAAATCGTTAGGATTAACTTCCGTTTCTTTAATTTTCAACTCTTTTCACCCCATTTTGATATATCTTCATACAATTTCACGTTTCAATTATATATGGATATATTCTCGTACTTTAATCATAACAAAACACTGTGTTGAATTCAAGTGTTTTTTAATATATTTTGTTCAAACGCCCATTAAAGTTTTCTGGTAGAATTTGGTAATTTTGCACAAAGAAAACAATTTTTAAGTCGAAAAAAGAAAAATAAAAACGATTTTAAAAATGTTAATTTTTTGTAAAAATACAATTTTTTGTGGTTCTTTTTTCTAAACAAGAATAATAATTCTATATTTTGTGTTATCATATACAGCAATAGTTAAACGTTTAATTAATAAACGTTTAACTTTTTTTCTGGAAAGGAGTTTTTATGGATAATCGTTCTTTAGTACATGAAATTATCACCCTGAATGTCACTCACAGATACAGGGTTTCAAAAGCCGCTTCTTCATTAGGGCTTTATTTTGGTCAGCCAGCTATTTTAGAATTTATTTCATATAATAATGGATGCACACAAAAAGAACTTTCCGAGCATCTTCACGTGTCACCCGCTTCTGTTGCAACAACTCTTAAAAGAATGGAAAAATCAGGATTTATTGCACGTATTGACGATAAAGAGGACTCAAGGAAAAAACATCTTACTGTAACTGAAAAAGGTGCAAATGCTTTAAGAGATTTCAGAAAAGTCTGCGACGAGACAGATGAACAGGTGTTTTCTGGATTTACAGAAGAAGAAAAAGAAACTCTTATGTATTTTCTCAAAAGACTCAATATGAATATTGCTGACAACGAAATGACGAAAGATGATTTCAAAAAAATATTAAATGGTGGTGACAGATAAATGATTAAAAAATTATTAAGCTACGCCAAGGGTTACGGCATTTATGCTTTTTTATCACCTCTGGCAATAGTATTTGAGGTTTTGATTGAAGTTGCAATTCCCTTTTTAATGTCTGTTATAGTCGACTCCGGTATTAATGGAATTCCACTTTCAGAAAAAGATGGTTTTGTTGTTGATATTCTTCTCAGAATGGGCTTCGGTGAAAAACAAGGTCTTGAGCTTGTTACTTCAACTGGACTTTTAATGATTATAATGGCTTGTTTTTCGCTTATCTGTGGTGCTTCTGCTGCTTATTTTGCGGCAAAAGCGGGCATGGGCTTCGGTAAAAATTTAAGAGGTGCTATGTTCGGTAAAATTCAGGACTTCTCATTCTCTAATGTTGATAAATTTTCAACTGGCTCACTTATTACCAGAATGACAACCGACGTGGGTATGATTCAGAATGCATTTATGATGGCTCTAAGAATGCTCGTTCGTTCACCACTTATGTTCATAATGGCAATAGCCATGGCAGTAGATATTAACAAAAAGCTTTCTCTTGTGTTTATCATTGTTGGTCCTGCCCTTTTTGCCGCACTCGTTTTTATAGGCTCAAAGGCACACCCAAGATTTGAGCGTATGTTTAAAAAGTATGATAAATTTAACACTTCTATTCAGGAAAATTTAATTTCTATAAGAGTTGTTAAAGCTTTTGTACGTTCTAAACACGAAAAAGAAAAATTCAGAATTTCAAACGACGAATTAAAGGCAGCTTCAATATTTGCTGAAAAACTCATTATTTTAAACGGACCTGTTATGATGGTTGCGGTTTATACCTGCATAATTTCAATCCTCTGGTTTGGCTCAAAGCTTATTTTTGTAGGAGGTATGCAGTTAGGCGACCTTATGAGTTTTATTACTTACGTTCAGCAAATTCTTATGTCTCTTATGATGATTTCAATGATTTTCGTTATGTCTGTTATGGCAAGAGCTTCTATGAAGCGTATTTGCGAGGTGCTCGACGAAGAGCCTACTATTAAAGACGATACCGCCGACGAAAATTTAAAAGTAGAAAATGGTGATATTGAATTTAAAAACGTTGTTTTCAGATATAACGAATCTGCAGAAGAACCCGTGCTTTCTAATATCAATCTTTCAATAAAATCCGGTGAAACTATTGGTATTCTTGGTGGTACTGGTAGTGCAAAATCTTCACTCGTTCAATTAATTCCTCGTCTTTACGACGTAAGCGAGGGTGAAGTTTTAGTCGGTGGCAGAAACGTTAAAGATTATAAAATTCATAATCTTCGGGACAGTGTTTCTATGGTGCTTCAGTCTAACGTTCTTTTTTCAGGTACCATAGAAGAAAATCTTCGCTGGGGTAACGAAAACGCTACTATGGAGGAAATAAGAGAGGCAGCAAAAATTGCCTGTGCTGATGATTTTGTTATGAGCTTCCCTGAACAATATAACACTGATATGAGCCAGGGTGGTGTCAACGTTTCAGGTGGACAAAAGCAACGTCTTTGTATTGCACGTGCTTTACTTAAAAATCCAAAAATCTTAATTCTTGACGACTCAACAAGTGCAGTTGATACTGCAACAGACGGAAAAATCAGAGAGGGTATGAAAAACTCGCTTCCTGAGACAACAAAAATCATAATCGCACAGAGAATTAACTCAATTCAGCACGCTGACAAAATCATTGTTATTGATGACGGTAAAATAGACGATATAGGTACTCACGAAGAATTGCTTTCACGTAATGAGATTTATAAAGACGTTTATATTTCTCAACAAGAAGGCAAAATGGAACAGTAAGAGAGAGGAGTGAAAGAAATGTCAGAAAAACAAGTTAAGAAAAACGGACCACCTCCTGGCGGACCAGGTGGTAAAATGAGATTTGAAAAACCTCAGAATCCAGCAAAGACACTTTTACGCCTTCTCAGTTACGTTGTTAAAAATAAAGCTGTTTTAGTCCTTGTTGCAGTTTTAGTAATTATAAGTTCTGGTGCAGGTGTTGCAGGAACATACCTTTTAACACCAATCATAAATGAAATAGGTCTTGTTGTAAAAAACGGCACGTTTGATATAACAAACATTGTAAAATATCTTATTATAATCGGCATTATATACGTTTGCGGTGCAGCAGCACAATATGCTTACCAAAGACTTATGCTCAACATTTCACAAGGCACTCTCAATCTTTTGAGAAAAGACCTTTTTGACCATCTTCAAAGTCTTCCCATTAAGTTTTTTGATGCTCATACTCACGGCGAATTGATGAGCCGTTTCACAAATGATACTGACACAATTCGTGAAGCTATAAGCCAGGGCTTAGTGCAGACAATATCATCTCTCGTCACAGTTATTGGTATTTTCTCTATGATGCTCTATATAAGCCCCGCTTTAACTGGTCTTATTATTGTTATGCTTATTGTTATGCTTAACATAATAAAATTTATAGGCGGAAAAAGTGCTAACTTCTTCAGAAAACAGCAACAGAATATTGGTGCTGTAAATGGTTATATTGAAGAATTTATTGAAGGTCAGAGAGTTGTTAAGGTTTTCTGCCGTGAAGAAAAATCAAAAGAAGCTTTCTCAGTTCACAACGAAAACTTCAGAAAATCAGCAACAAATGCACACACCTGTGCAAGTATTATAATGCCTATTATGGGTAACCTTTCATACTTCAACTTTGCCGCAACTGCTACTTTAGGTGCATTCATCATTATAAAAACCGGCGCGAGCGAGCTTTCAGGAATTTCAGGATTTCTTTTAGGTGGTATTGAAGGTGCTCTCACACTCGGCTCTCTTGCAGCATTCTTACAATACACAAGACAATTCTCAAACCCTATCAGTCAGGTTTCTCAACAGCTTAACAACATTTTAGCGGCTCTTGCTGGTGCTGAAAGAATTTTTGCTATTATTGATGCAACACCTGAAGAAGATGATGGTTACGTTACACTTGTTAATGCAAAGGTTGACGAAAACGGAAATATCGAAGAAAGCGAAGAGCGTACAGGCACGTGGGCGTGGAGACACCCGCACTCAGCAGACGGCTCTGTAACCTACACGCTTTTAAAAGGCGACGTTCGTTTTCACGACGTTACTTTCTCTTATGACGGCAAAAAGACTGTTCTTAAAAACGTTTCGCTTTATGCAAAGCCTGGTCAGAAAATTGCCTTTGTTGGTTCAACCGGTGCTGGTAAAACAACAATTACAAATCTTATAAATCGTTTTTATGATATTGATGAAGGTAAAATTACCTATGATGGTATTAATATCAAAAAAATTAAAAAAGATGATTTAAGGCGTTCTCTTGCTATGGTTCTTCAGGATACTCACCTTTTTACAGGTACAGTTGAAGATAACATCCGCTATGGTAAATTAGATGCAACCCACGAAGAAATTGTTGAAGCTGCAAAGCTTTCTAATGCTCACAGCTTTATTAAGAGATTACCTGATGGTTACAACACTATGCTCACTGGTGATGGTGGCAATTTATCACAAGGTCAGCGTCAGTTACTTGCAATAGCACGTGCCGCCGTTGCAAACCCACCAGTTCTTATCTTAGATGAAGCAACAAGCTCTATTGACACAAGAACAGAAAAGCTTATTGAAAAGGGTATGGATAAGCTTATGGAAAACAAAACTGTTTTTGTTATAGCCCACCGACTTTCTACTGTAAGAAACTCAAATGCAATTATGGTGCTTGAGGATGGTCAGATTATAGAAAAAGGTGACCACGACACACTTATAGAAGAAAAAGGTAAATATTACAAGCTTTACACAGGACAATTTGAATTATCTTAAAACCAAAAGAAGTCAAGGGCTTTCGGCTCCTGACTTCTTTTTTGTTTTTCTTCAAATATTAAGATTTTGTAATAAATATTGAGAATTTCTAAAAAATCTGTATAATAGAATAAAGTATAATAAGATATTTGTGTGGTATTTATTATGAAAAATATATTAAATTCTGAAAAGTCGGTAAAGACTTTAGCAGAAATACGCAAGTTTCTGTTAAGTGACAGATGGATGGTGGCACTTGCTATTTTCTCATTAATAATAGCTTGTCTTCACGCACATTTTCCAGAACAGGATTTTCACATCTGGGGTTCTGTTGTTTTAGGTTACATAACAGGCGTTTGCTTTTTGCTTACGGGTGACATTATGGCAATGCTCATCCCCACGCTCTTTACCTACGTTATTGCAATGCGATGTTACAACTCGCTCGAAGCCTTCAGTGAAATCTGGTATTTAGCAATACCTCTTAGCTTTATGCTGTTATTCAATCTTATTTATTACGGCAAAAAGCCAAGCATTAAAGGCTCACAGTTTTTCCCTATGCTTTTTGTTTCTATTGCAGTAACCATTGGTGGCGTCGGCGTAATTTCTCTGAAAGATTACTTTGGGGGAACTTCAATTTATAATATGCTTGGTATCGGCTTTGGTATGCTCTTTGTTTACTGCATATTCTTCCCGAGAATCAACGCCACAAGTGACTATTCTCTTATTGATAAGCTTTCTAAAATAATGGTTATGGTAGGACTTACTGCCTCTCTTGCAATATTTGCTCAATATATTATCAACATAAATGATGTTATTGATAACCCCGGCATTATTTATATGAGATGGCGTAACAACACCTCTACCATTCTTATGATGGCTCTGCCTTTCGCTTTCTTCAGAGCAAACAAGTCGTCATACTCAATAATTATCGGCTTTATTTTTTATATGGCTATGCTTCTTACAGGCTCCCGTGGTGGTATGGTGTTTGGTACTATTGAGCTTGTTATGTGTATTGTTATGTTTGTTCTTTATGACAAACGCCGCCGACTTGCTTACGCTATAATCTGCGGTTGCTTTGTTATTGCCGCTCTTATTTATCTCCCTGAAATAACTGAGTTTTTAAACTACACTTTAAAGCGACTTTTCAAGGTAATAAATCAATTCCTTATGGGTGGCGAAGATACTGAAACAAGAGTCAGACACTATGCTCGAGGTGTACAAGATTATTTAAACAACCCTGTTTTCGGCACAGGTCTTGGCAATATGGCAAATCGTGATATTTTCAAAAACAAGCCTGGTGCTCTTTGCTGGTACCATTGTGAGCCGATTCAGATTGCAGGTAGCTTTGGTACAGTGGGAATTATTGCTTTTATTTACCAATTCGTAAAGCGAAACTTGTTAATCTGGAAAAAAGCAACGCTTTTCAATATGACAATTTTCTTGTCTTATATAAGCCTTGAATTAATGTCACTCGTAAACCCTGGTATTCTCTGTCCGGTGCCATACCTCTTACTCATTACAATATTTATGATTGTTGTTGAGAAATGTGATGATGGCGAAGAGCAAGTAAAAATACCGATTTTAAAAAAATTCAGAGATAAAAGAAAAGCTAAGAAAAAAGAATTAATTACAAAATAAAAAATGTCGGTAGTTCAACGATTTGAACCACCGACATTTTATTTTAATAGTATCTTATCAAAGAAACAACCTTACCTAAAATTGCAACCTCATTTGTAATAATTGGCTCAAATTCATCGTTTTCAGGCTGAAGACGGAAGTGACCATTTTCTTTAAAGAAACGTTTAACAGTTGCTTCATCTTCGAGCATAGCCACAACAATATCACCATTACTTGCATATGGGGTTTTCTCAGCAATAACAATATCACCATCGTGAATACCTGCCCAGAGCATACTCTCACCACGAACCTTTAAGGCAAATAACGGCTTATCTCTCGACACTCTGCCACCATAAGGAATATAACCCTCAATCTGCTCAACAGCGAGAATAGGAATACCCGCAGTAACAGTACCAATAAGTGGCACTTGTGTAAAGCTTTCATCCTGACCTAAAATACGAATAGCTCTCTTTAAAAGTGGGTCTCTCATAATATAACCCGCTTTTTCAAGCGCAACAAGGTGAGCGTGAACTGTAGAAGTAGACTTCAGACCAACTGCCGCTCCAATCTCCCTGATTGAAGGTGGTACACCACCCTGAGATTTCTCTACCAAATATTCATAAATCTTTTTTTGAGTATTCGAAATTTTTTCCATAAAAGCACCTCACTTTCTGTACTATAAAACCATTATATCACACCACAACACAAAATGTCAAACATTTGTTTGTGATTTTTTCTAAAATTTTTTCATATTGTTTTGTGGGGGGATACTTATGTATAAAATAATAACCTTTAAAATGCTTTCTGTCATTTCTGCAATAATTTGTTTATTAATGATTCTTTCCTCTGTTGCGAACACATTTTTGCAAGTCTCACCAGTATTCAAAGAAACCCGAAAAGATGTTTTAATAATAATGTATCATCAGATAAGCGAAAACAGTTCTCTCTGGGGTGATTACGTAATACCCCAAAAATTGCTTGAAGCTGATTTTCAATATCTTAAATCGAACGGATATACACCTGTTAAAATAAAAGATTTAGTTGAATTTACCAGCGGTAAAAAAGATTTACCAAAAAAATCAGTTGTAATAACTTTTGATGATGGTCAGAGAAGTTTTATTACAAAAGTTCTGCCGCTTTTAGAAAAATATAACTTCCCTGCCAATGTAAATATAGTAGGCTCACTTGTTGATTTATATACAGAAAATGGCGAAACAGATGACCGCTACGCTTACCTGAATTGGAACGATATAAAAATTTTATCTGAGCATCCGCTTGTTGAAATCGGTCATCACTCTTACAATTTTCACTCATTAGGACTTCGTAGGGGTATGGGTAAAATTTATGGTGAAGGCAACTCTGCCTACACTGAAATAATAAAAACCGATATTGAAATGCTCAATAATAAGCTTCTTTCTAATATCGGCTTTGTACCATTTATTATGGCGTATCCTTACGGAATTAAAAACAAGACCCTCGAAGAAATAGTAAAATCAGAGGGCTTTTCAGTAACCTTAAGCTGCAGGGAGTGTATAAATAAAATTTCTGTTGGTGATGAGCTCTTTGATTTAGGACGATTTAACCGTCCTTTTAAATATAGCACCAACACATTTTTTACAGAGATTGTAATTTAGCAATAATTTTTTCAACACATTCTTCTGGCGTTAAATTATCGCAACTTATTTTGACATCTGCATATTTTTCATAAAGAGGCATTCTCTCATTAAAAATATCATCTACCGTAGCACCATTTGTTAAAACAACTCCACGGGATTTTATATCGCCGATTCTCTTTTTAATTTCGTCTATCGGCAAATCGAGGTAAACAATCGCTCCATTTTCTTTTAGCTTTTTCATAGCCTTTTCACCAAAAACAGCACTACCACCTGTTGCGATTACTGAATTTTTAAATTCTACTTCAAGAATTACATTCTCTTCAATATCTAAAAACGCTTTTGTGCCATTGTCTTTTATGATGTCACAAAGGCTTTTTTTATATTTTTCTTGAATTAAAAGGTCTGTATCTGTAAATGATAATAAAAGTGATTTTGCAAGTAAAACGCCTATTGTACTTTTACCAACAGCAGGCATTCCGATAAGAACAATGTTTTTCATAATAAAGTCACCTTCAAAAAATGCACAAATTTTTTAAAATTTTTTTTGATTTTATCACTCTTTTAGAGAAAACACAAGGTTATATTTTTAACAAGTTAATTTCTATTGACAAAAAATATAACCTGTTTTATACTTTAGTTAATAGGACAAAAATCGACTTGTGGTTTTGTGCATTTTTAACATAAAATTTGCGGTTGATTTACACACTTTTTTTCAGGCTACATTTTTGTAGTAAAGGAGTAAAATTATGAATTTTGAACAATGGAACGGATTTGTTGACGGCGAATGGCGACACATAATTGATGTTCGTGATTTCATTCAGAGAAACTATACACCTTACCACGGTGATGATGCATTCTTAAAGGGTGCAACAGAAAGAACAAAGAATTTAACAAAAAAATTCTATGACCTTTGCGAAGAAGAAAAAAAGAACGGTGGCGTGCTTGATATTGATACTGAACGCGTTTCATCGCTTTGTAGCTATGCACCTGGGTACCTTGATAAAGAAAACGAGCTTATTGTTGGTGTTCAGACAGATTCTCCTTTAAAAAGAGGCGTTCACCCATTCGGTGGCATAAGAATGGCTCGTGATGCTTGTAAGGCTTACGGCTACGAGCTTTCACAAAAGGTTGAAGATTATTTCAGATACAGAACAACTCACAATGATGGTGTTTTCAGAATTTATACTGACGAAATGCGTGCTGCTCGTCACTGTGCACTTTTAACTGGTCTTCCTGACGCATATGGCCGTGGTAGAATCATAGGTGACTACAGAAGAGTTGCACTTTATGGTATTGATGCTCTTATCGAAAAGAAAAAAGAAGACAAGCGTGAGCTTGGTTTAGAAAACGCTACTGCAGACTCTATGAATTTACTCGAAGAGCTTTATAAGCAAATTGAATTCTTAGGTCTTATGAAAGAAATGGCAAAAATGTATGGTTTTGATATTTCAAGACCTGCACAAAATGCAAAAGAAGCAATTCAATGGACTTATTTCGGCTACCTTGCTGCTAACAAAGAGCAGAATGGTGCTGCTATGTCTTTTGGTAGAACAAGCACATTCTTCGACATTTATATTGAAAGAGATATTAAAGCTGGTATTCTTACAGAAGAAGGCGCACAAGAGCTTATTGACGATTTAGTGTTAAAGCTTCGTATGTGCCGTCACTTAAGAACACCTGAATATAACGAGCTTTTCGGTGGCGACCCTATGTGGATAACTGAAAGCGTTGGTGGTATGGGTGAAGATAACAGAACTCTCGTAACAAAAACTTCATTCCGTATGCTCAACACTCTTCGCACATTAGGTCCTGCTCCAGAACCAAACCTCACAGTTCTCTGGAGTTACCGTTTACCAGAAGGCTTTAAAAAATTCTGTGCCCAGCTTTCTATCGAAACAGATGCTATTCAGTATGAAAATGACGACTTAATGAGAAACGATTACGGCGATGACTACGCTATTGCTTGTTGTGTTTCTGCTATGAAGATTGGTAAGCAAATGCAATTCTTCGGTGCAAGAACAAATCTTGCTAAACTCTTACTTCTCACTCTTAACGGCGGTGTAGATAATGTATTCGGCACTAAAGTTGGTCCGCAAATGGAAGTTATGAATGACGAAGTTCTCGATTTCGACAAGGTTATGGAGCGTTTCAGAGTTTACCTTTCATGGCTTTGCAGACTTTATGTTAATACAATGAATACAATTCATTTTATGCACGATAAATATGCTTATGAAAGAACACAATTAGCTCTTCACAACACAGATGTAGAGCGTCTTATGGCATTTGGTATAGCTGGTCTTTCAGTTATTGCAGACTCACTTTCTGCAATTAAATATGCAAAGGTTTCTCCTATCAGAGATGAAGAAACAGGGCTTATTGTTGACTTTAAAACAGAAGGCGATTTCCCTAAATTCGGTAATGATGATGAAAGAGTTGACTTAATTGCTCAGAACTTAATTCGTGACACAATTACCGAGCTCAGAAAAACCCCAACCTACAGAAATGCAATTCACACTCTTTCTGTTCTTACAATTACATCTAACGTTGTTTATGGTAAGAAAACAGGTGCTACACCAGACGGCAGAAAGAAAGGCGAACCATTCGCACCAGGTGCAAACCCAATGCACAACCGTGAAGTAAATGGTGCACTTGCTTCTCTTAACTCTGTTGCAAAGCTTTCTTATTGCGATGCGAGAGATGGTATTTCTAACACATTCTCAATAGTTCCGGAAGCACTTGGTAACTCTTTAGAAGACAGGGTAGAAAACCTTGTAAGTATTCTTAATGGTTACTTCCTTAACAATGCTCATCATATTAATGTTAACGTTTTAAACAGAGAAACTCTTCTTAAAGCGTATGAGCATCCAGAAGATTACCCTAACCTTACAATTCGTGTTTCAGGTTACGCTGTTAACTTCTGCAAGCTCTCAAAAGAGCAACAAAAAGAAGTTATTATGAGAACCTTCCACGAAGCTGTTTGATTATGACTGGTAGAATTCATTCATTTCAAAGTCTTGGCACGGCAGATGGCCCAGGCGTAAGAGCTGTTGTTTTTATGCAAGGATGCCCATTAAGGTGTGCTTGTTGCCATAACCCTGACACCTGGGATTTTAATGGTGGCAAAGAAGCCACTCCCGAAGAAATTTTTTTGAAAATTAAAAGACTCAAAAATTATTTTGGCGAAAGTGGTGGCGTTACTGTTTCTGGTGGCGAACCATTAATGCAACCAGAATTTATAAAAGAGCTTTTCACACTTTGTAAAACAGATGGAATTACTACTGCGATTGATACTTCTGGCTGTGTGCTTAACAACGATATAAAAGATGTTTTAAAATTAACCGACACTGTGCTTTTAGATTATAAATACATCACCGATGAGCTTTATAAAACAAAAGTCGGTTGTGAAAAGATAAAAGTTGACGAGTTTTTAGAGTATCTTAACAGTCAGAATATTAACACGTGGATAAGGCAAGTTATTATTAAGGATTTGAATAATAATGAAAGCTCAGTTTCAGCACTCAAAGAATTAAAAGAAAAATTTTCCTGTATTAAAAAAATTGAGCTTTTGCCATTCAAAAAACTCTGTATTGAAAAATACGAAAAATTAAATCTTCAATTTCCACTCGCAGAAACACCCGAAACAACAAAGCAAGAGATTGAAGAACTAAGTGAATATTTAAAATGAATAAAGGGAACTGACTTTTTTGGTCAGTTCCCTTTTGGTTTTAAAATATCAGTTATCAATTGCTTTTTCTACAATTTCCACATCACCGAATTTTTCATTCAGATACTCACCATTCTGGTAGTAAAGCACTGAATTTATATTTACTGTGGCATTTTCAGGCACATAGAAAACAGCTATAACATCTTCTGGGAGAGTGAGGTCAATAACAAAAGAAGTATCATTCTTTTCATAATTCAGAGTAATTAACCCTTTTACACTCGGAACGGTACAAGTCATACTGTCAGACAAGGTGTATTTAGGGTCTATTTTAACCTTTTCATAACCAGCTTCAAGTGGAGTAATACCTGCAAAATGCTTACTCATTATAACAAGTGGACCACCACTCCAGGCGTGATTTTTAGTGCCTCGCCACGAATCCCAGAATTCCCAGAGAGTGGAATAATCTTCATTCACCATACCATCATATCTCTCTTTAATTCTGTTATATGCCTCTTCATATTTTCCCATTTTACAAAGGGCTTCAAGAACATAGTATTCCATATATGGACTTGAATTTTTAGTATTTACGAGCACGTTTGTAATAGTTTCATACTGCTCTTTCTCTGCGAGTCCAGAAAGAATAGCAAGGGCATTTGCTCTGTCGTCAGGTTCTTTTGCATCTTCGCTTTTAAAACCATCTTCTGTCCAAAGTGACTTATAACCTGTTTTTATAACGTCTCTTCTTTCTTTAATAAATGAAATATCGTTGTCTTTTTCTAAAATCTCAGCCATTTTTTCTGTAGCCGAAAGAGCATAATAAACCCAGGCATTTTCTATTGCAGTCATATCTGCTTTTGAACCCCAGTCTGGCCAATCCCACGAGCCACTTCTGTGAACAACAAGATTATTTTCACCGATTTCCCAAAGCTTCAGGTAATTGAGTGTTGCTGGATAAACCCTTTCTAAAAATGCTTTGTCGCCTGTGTATTCATAGTAGGTATAAAAGCCTACGATTCCTGCAAGTTGTTGAACAGGAAGCTCAAAATAGTCGCCATTTATTGGTACAACAGTCTGAAGCACTTTTGTATCGTCAACGTGAGAAAGCATTGCTTCTACACCCTTTTGATAGAGCAAATATGAATTGCTATCCATAGAGTACATTGTCATAATCATTTCGCTTGTAACATCGCCCCACCACTGAGCTCTTTCTCTGTCAGGACAATCCATAAAATTGTCTCGCATTGTAACGTAAAGTGTTCTCAGAGATTTTTGCCACAGAGAATTCATAAATTCATCGTCACATTTAAAATCGCCACAGAATGAACTGTTGTAACCAGTTTCACGATATTTTAAAGAAACAATTTTTACACCTTTTGGTATTTTATAAGTAATATGCTCACCATTAAACCAGCCTAAAGCTTCAAATTCTTGCTCTCCCTCTTTAGTTATGTAAGTCGTAGAAACTGCACCAATTAAAGTGTTCTCTGTTGTTATTCTGATTTTTTTGCCAGCTGGTGCTATGATTTTAAGATATGGAGTAAGCTGTGCATTATATGGGATATCTACAGTGATTTCTTCACCTAAAATCTTTGTTACGGTATAATTCTCATAATTTTTTGAATTCTCGTAATCTTTAAGACCATAATCTTTTAAAAATGGTATTCCTCTCGGATAAAGTTTGCCGTAAGCACCCTCACCACCGTCTGCATATTCAATTGCTTCTTCCCAAGAAGAAACGTCATAAGCTTCATTTAACCAATCGCCCAAATCTTCTCTTGCATCGAAATAAATACTGTATTCAGGAAGTCTGTAGTTAGGCGGATAAAGAGCGCTGTCAACGTAAGCCGGGTTTCTTTTTACTTTCCAGCTTTTGTCAGAAATTATAGTAACGTCTTCATTAATTGCTTCAAAAATGAAACCACCCTGACCACTACCAGAGTAAGAATAACTCGTTTCGTTATCCCAGAACCACACCAAAGCACAAATAGAGTTTTCACCCTCTTTAAGATATGGTGCAATATCAATACTATCGTAATAGCCACTGTTCTTCTCTGGTCCACGTTTAACACTACCCTCGAAAACAACTGTTTCTCCGTTTATGTAAAGCCAATATTTTGAGTCGGCTGAAATAGAGGCAATAAGCTCTTCGGGTTTACTTTTAAGTGTTACGTTTTTATAAAAGGACATCCATACATTTTCCTCTGTAAGATTATCTTTATCCCAAATCCATTTAGCATTCCAATCTGCCTTTTCTTCGGTAGAAATAACACTGTATTCTAAAATACTCTCGGGAATGGTGTAATCATTTTTAAATGGTACCATCTCTTTTGCCCCCTGTGGAAAAAGTGAAGTAATAAACGCCGCCGCTATGGCAAGGTAAGAAATAATTGTTTGTATGATTTGCATGGGAAACACTCCTTTATAAAACAATTATATCACTCACAAAACAAAAAGCAACAGGGAAAGTATTTTCAATGCAAAAAGCAAAGAAAAATGGCGATAGAAATTCTTGGTTTTCTATCGCCATAATTGTGTGTAAAATAAATATTATTTGTTCTTTTCTTGAAGATATCGTTTCAACAAGAATGCGCAATAGTAAGGAAAAGTATAAATATCATTGCTGAATCCAATATTACCTGCGCAGAGTTTTATACCATATTCAATATCAGAATATTTTTCATTCGATACCAAAGCGGAAAGAGATTTGGATCTATTGTTAGTTGATTTTACTTCCAAGGGTATTAATGAATTTGAAGTACGCACGAAGAAATCTTGTTCTAATGTTCCATTATCTTTCTTGTAGTAATAAAGTCCGTATCCGGATTTCACAAGAGCTTCCCCAACAATGCTTTCATATAAAGCTCCTTTGTAAACAGAAAGATTCTTATTTGCTCTCAAATCTTCCTGTGCTTCATCATCAAGCAAAGCAACAAATAATCCTGTATCGCAAAAATATATTTTAAATTTGTCAGGATCATAGTTCCCTTTTAATGGTAGTTCAGGGTTATTCAAGCAGTAACACATATGAATCATTCCTGCATCCTGTAACCACTCGATACAACCTCTATAATCCTTGAATCTTGCACCTTTTTCTATTTTTGAAAGTTGGAATTTTTTGTTTTCTTTTGCAAGCTGAACAGGAATACTATTGAAAACATTTGTAATTCTTGTTTGGTCAAGCCCTACTGCATATTTGCGAATGTCCTCTTGGTAATCGGCAATAAGCTGTCGCTGTATTTCTAATGTTCCTTCAAAAGTTTTATTTTTTATATACTCTTTAACAACTGCAGGCATACCACCAAGAACACAATAATCCAAAAAGAGTGATGAGAAAATTGTGTGTTGTAATTCAGAAAATGGTTTTAACTCAAGCATAGTTTTCAACATTTCATTTATTACGTCATCGTTATAACCTTTAGCCCAAAGGAACTCTTCAAAATCAAGAGAATACATATTGTAATCTGTTTTATATCCCACACTATTACTTTCAATTCTTTTATAATTGATACCTAAAAGTGAGCCCGAACAGATAACGTCAAAGCGACCATCTATGTTGAAAAATTTAAGAGACGTTGCAATATCTGGGAATTCTTGAATTTCATCAAAAAATATAACTGTTTCATTAGGTATAAACTTATTTGAAGGATTAATCAAAGATATATTTTTTATTATGGAATCTGCATCATAACCATCTGATGTAATCATTTTGTACTTTTCTGAAGTAACAAAATTTATTTCAATTACGCTTTTATAATTATTTTGAGCAAATCTTTTTATTGATTCTGTTTTCCCTATTTGACGAGGTCCTTTTACAATTAAAGGCTTTCTATCATTATTTTTTTTCCAATCAGAAAGGAACTTATCTATCTTTCTTTCCAAATACATAAATGTCCTCCTTAATCATTTTCTTATTCTTATTATACACAAAAATATAATATAATCAACTCTATTTACACTTTTTGTGTGTTATTTTCTTGGAAAAACACACTTTTTATAGGGTTTAAAACGTAAATTACTCACTTTTTATACGATTGTTCGGTTAGATTTTTACACTTTTCTTGAGTTTGAAATAAGAGTATGTTAGAAAATAGTCACAACAAGAGTATCATTTCACATATAAATATTTCGACCATAATTGACAATATCTGCCATAATGTTATAATATTTTATATCATTTTATTTTAGGGTGTGACTACAAATGGTTGATAAAGCTTTTGCAGAAAGAATTGCTAATACGCATTATAATGAAGTGTTTTCTTTTTGTCTTACAAAGCTCCAGAATAAAACTGAAGCAGAAGATTTAACTCAAGACACCTTTCTTGCATTTCAGATTAAAATAACTGTAGATGGCTTGAGGGATGACCATGTAATTGCGTGGCTTATAAATACTGCAAACAATTTAATCAAGCATTATTTCAGAGATCACAAAAGATTTATTGTGGAAGAGCTTAACGAAAGTCACCTTACTGTAGAAGATATTCTTGAATGCTTAGAAAGAGAAAACCCAATCACACCAGAACAAATTGAAGAACAGAAACAACAAGTTTTAAGTATTTTAAACGAAAAAGAAACAGAACTTTTTCAAAAACGCTATGTAGAACACAAGAGTTATAAAGAAATTGCAGAAGAATTAAATATGTCAGAAAAAGCAGCAAATGTCTATTGCTACAGGCTAAGAACAAAGATTATAGACGAGGCAAAACTCATTACAGGAGCTTGGATTTTACTCATTGCAAAAATATTTTTTGGAAATTTTTAAAAAAATTAAAAAAATTTTTGTAGTCTTTTCAGTTTTTTGTCATATATAACTGAAAGGAGAAAAAATGTATGGGAAAGGAGCCTTGTTTCATGAGTGATTTTAATAACAATTCTGACAATCAGGAATTTATAAAAAAGCTTGAACTGCTTCGCGATTTAGAAGCAGAAAAGCCTGTTGAAGAAATGGACGTAAGTCTGGTTATGGCTTGCGTAGAGTTAATATTGGAATTGCGTGGCGAAACAGTGAACTTCACTCCCGAAGAAGTAGAAGAAAAGGTCAGAAAAATACCTTTTGTTGAGGAAACCACCACTTTAAATACACCGCCAAAGAGCGTAAAGGGTAGGTCAACAAAAGTTAAATCTCGTAAGATCTTGTTAATTGCTGCTATAATTTCAATACTTATCGC
>JAZNUL010000048.1:0-6185 GCA_045592285.1 Acutalibacteraceae bacterium | reverse complement strand
CAGAAAATATTAATGATGATTTTACACTTAACTTTAATTCTGCTGGTTGGGAATCACGTGTTCAGAAAGACAGATTTATACGTGACAAATTTAAAACAGAATTCCACACTCGTTTTACCTGGCACGCCGCAAGATATTTTGAAGTTATTGGCGATGTTGATGTGGTTGAATACAGAGTTACTCACACAGATTTAAAGCAGAAGGTAAACTTTAAATCATCCGATGAAACTTTACAATGGATTTTTGATGCATTTATAAGAACACAACTCAGTAACACACACGGTTGTATTCCATCTGACTGCCCACACAGAGAAAGACTCGGTTACACAGGTGATGGTCAATTAGCTTGTGAAGCTGTTATGACTTGCTTTGATGCAGAAAAAATGTATAGAAAATGGATGCAGGACGTTGCAGACTGTCAGGATATTTACACAGGTCACGTTCAGCATACAGCACCTTTCCGTGGTGGCGGAGGTGGCCCTGGTGGCTGGGGTGGTGCAATTGTATTTGTGCCATACTCATTCTATAAATTCTATAAAGATAAAAGCTTTTTAGAAAAATATTACCAGAATATGTTAAACTTCTTAGATTATATGGAATTAAGAAGTGAAAATGGTCTTGTGGTAAGAGAAGAATTAGGTGGATGGTGCCTTGGCGACTGGTGTTCACCAGGTAACAAAAATCTTATTCCAGAGCCTTTTGTAAATACATATTTCTTAATAAAAGCTTTTAAACAAGTTATAGAAATATCAGAAGTTTTAGGTGAAGATACCTCTGAGTTAAAATCAAGGCTTGAGAAAATTATAACTTCATTCAAAAAAGCGTATTATAGTGAAGCAACAGGTACTTTCTGCTCATCTCTTGAAGCGAGCGATGCATATGCTTACGATATTGGTTTGGGTGATGAAAGAACACTTAAAGCAATAGTAGATAAATACGAGACACTCGGCGAATTTGATACTGGTATTTTTGGTACAGATATTTTGATTCGTGTGCTTTGTGAAAATGGTTATAAAGATTTAGCCAGAAAGCTTTTAACTTCAGAAAAAGAAAACACTTTCTATAATATGAAAAAGCACGGTGCTACAACTCTTTGGGAAAACTGGAATGGTGAAGCTTCACACAGTCACCCTATGTTTGGTGCAGTTGTGCAATATATTGTTAAGTATTTCAATGAAGTGTAATTGAACAATATGTATAAAATTAAAAAGAATGTAGGTAGAAAATACCTGCATTCTTTTGTTTATATTGCGAATTTACTGAGCGTGAAATGTTATTGTATAATAATAGTATAAACTATTAGGAGTGGTTTTATGAAAAAATCTTTAAAACGAATACTTTGCGCTATGTTGGTGTTAGTGTTCGTATTTGCTAACGCTAATGTTGCGTTTGCGGCGGAACTTAAATATCCAGAGGTAAAACTCAGTTATCCTAAACTTTATAATTCTGCTGCAATAGACATACTTGATTTTGAAAACTGTATTGATGTAGCAAAGTTTAATGCTTATATGGTTGAACAATTAAAACTTGATGACTGTGTCAATGGTTCTGATTATGTTCACGTTGATGTCAGTGAATTTAAAATTCCGAGTAGTATGAGTAATAGCATAAGTGACTTTATATGGTACAATTCTCCTGAATTGTTCAATATATCTGGTATGAATTACACATTGAATTCAACAAGAGAATATATCTCGAGTATATATTTCGCTACTTATTATACAAAAGAAGAATATGCAAAAATGCACTCTAAAATGGTAGAACACGCTGAGATTTTATTATATGACGTTAAAGGTAACGATAGTTTGAGTGACGTAGAAAAAGCACTTATTTTACACGATAGGCTTGCAGCTTTTAATGAGTATGATTACGAGAGTTATAAGAATAATACAATACCACCAAGTTCTTATAATGCTTATGGTGCATTAGCTCTTGGTACATCTGTGTGTATGGGTTATGCATTGGCTTACGATTACCTTTTGGAACAGGTTGGAATAAAGTCTGAGTACTGTTCTTCAGATGTGATTAACCACGCCTGGAATATTGTTTATATAGATGATAAACCATACCACGTTGATGTTACCTGGGATGACCCTGTAAGAGATGTTAGCGGCAGAGTTTACCATGACAATTTTTTAAGGTCAACTCAAGGTATAATTGAAACAGATCATATTGGCGATGATGGGACTGTTGACTTTATTACCACTCCTGTCGATACAACTTATGATAATTACTTCTGGCAGAATACAAATGCTTCTTTTGAGGTTATTGGTGATAAAATATATTATAAAGATGACGATAGTTATACAATTTACGCTATCAGCGATATAAATGACGGAGTAACAGGGAATGCTAAAGAAGTAATAGCTGATAGAGATGTGGTTTCGTATTCAACGAAAATTGGTAGCGCTTATGGTCTTTTGTATTTTTCGGGTGATGATGCAGTTTATAGTTATAATCCTACGAATGGCGAAACAGTGAGCGCTATAACTCCTGATGACATTGCAAAAGATAAAGAACAAATTGGTTCAGATTACGAAATCTTGGGTATGAGTATTTGGGGTTGTGAACTTTTATTAGAGTATTATAATTGGTCTGGTGAAAATACATATATCCACATCGAAAAAAATTTACACGAAGAAGCAAGTGAATGGACAGTAGTAACTCCAGCGACAACTACTACAAAAGGCGAAAAAGTTCTTAAATGTACAAAATGTGAAGATATCCTTAAAACTAAAGAAATTCCGGTTATTGGAGAGCATACTTGTGATTGGAGTGCTTGGCAGACAACAGAAGAAGCAACCTGTTCAAAAGAAGGTAAACAAATCTCTGTTTGTACAATTTGTAGAAAAGAAAAGAGTCAGTCTATAAAAACACTTGCGCATAATTTTACAGAGCATACAATTCCGCCGACTTGTGGTGATTCAGGTTCAAGATATAAAGAGTGTTCAAGCTGTGGTGCAAGCGTGTTATTGGAAACCATCCCAGCAACAGGTAATCATAACAGTAACATAGAAATTTTAGGCTATGATTCAACTTGTGCAAGAATTGGATATACGAATGGTTCAAAATGTTCAACTTGTGGAACGATAACGAAAGCGCAAGAAGTAATCCCAGCAAAAAATCACACAACAACAGTTATAAATATAAAAGAATCAACTTGTAATGAGGCTGGGTACACAGGTGATACATATTGCACAACCTGTAAAACTGTAACTCACAAGGGTACTGCAACAGCTGTAAAACCGCACACAACAACAGTTGTTAATGTAACATCAGCAACTATTGAAGCGAATGGCTACACAGGTGATACAGTATGTACTGTTTGTGGAACTGTAACGGCTTATGGTACAGCAATACCAAAATTAACACTCTCAGCTCCAGTGATAACATCATTACAAGTAACAACAGGTGGCGTTAAGTTTACCTGGGGCGCAGTACCTTATGCTGCTAAATATAAAATCTACAGAAAGACCTATCATCCATCAACAGGTACTTGGGATTCAAAGTGGAAAAAGATAAATAAGGTAGAAGTAAAAGGTACAGAATATGTTGATGGCACTGCGAAACTCGGTACACAATATATGTATTTGATTAAAGCGGTAAATGGTAAGGCAACAAAGAATTCAGCAGCTTCTTCAGCAATTACGTTCAAGATTTCGCCAACACCAACAGCGTATCTCAAATCAAATGGTATCAAGGTAAAATGGCCAGAAACAGTTGTAAGTGCTGAAAACTACAGAATTTACCGTGCAGATTTTAATGAAGCTACTGGTAAATATAATTCATATAAGAAGGTAAAGACAGTAAAGGGTACAACAAAAAGCTGGACAGATACAACAGTAGTGAGTGGTAAGAAATATAAATATTGTGTTAAAGCAGTAAGAAGTAAGGTTGTTTGCGATAAGGTGCAGACAAAGTCAATGTATTTCTTAACAAAGCCAACTGCAAAAGCAACAAAAACTGCAAACGGAATTGTAGTAGGCTGGAATCAGATTCAGGGCGCAACAAGCTTCAAAATTTATCGTGCAAGCTTCCAAAATGGTGCGTGGACGGGTTACAGTCATATAGCAACAGTTGGGCCAACAACAAGTTATCTTGATTCGGCAACAGTACCAGGTGTTCAGTATAAATATAAAGTAAAAGCAGTTAAGAGCAAAACGGGTGTTACAAGTTCTGCGACTGCTGCTGTAATAAGATAAAGCAAAAGACACGACAAGTAAATCTGTCGTGTCTTTTAAATTTTATAAAACAAAAAAACAACCACCCTCTTGGGTGGTTGCTTTTATTAGTGTCGGCATCGCCCTATCTTCCCGAGCAGCTTCCCGCTAAGTATTTTCGGCACTGTTGAGCTTAACTACCGTGTTCGGAATGGGAACGTGTGGTCCCTCAACACCATCAACACCGACTACAGAGAACTTTGATATCCTCTGAAACAGTGCTTGTATTATATCACAATGAAAATAAAAGTCAATACTTTTTTGTGAAAAAATCGAAAAAAATTTCTTTTTTATTTCAAAAATGTGAAAATGTTAAAAAAACCGATGTTTTTTATTAAAAAGATGTTGATTATTTACAAAAAATATTGCATAATGTATGAGTGGTATTTTGAATTTGTAAATCCTTTTTGTTTGGAGAGATAGAAATGGAAAAGAAATATGCTATTGCTTACGATATTGGTACAACAGGTGTCAAGACCTGTATATTTGAATTAGCAGATAATTTAAAATTAGTTGCGGCTGCTTCTGAAGGATATAAGCTTTATGTTTTTTCTGACGGCGGTGCAGAGCAAGATCCTAACGAATGGTGGGAAGCTTTGTGTAGCACTACTAAAAAAGTATTGGAAAAAAGTGGAATTAGCACAGAAAGTATTGTCGGCATATCTTTCTGCTCGCAGATGCAGGGTGTAGTTCTTGTAGATAAAGATGCTTTGCCTGTAAGAAGAGCTATGAGCTATATGGACCAGAGAGCACGTGAGGAATTAAAAGAGGGTATTGCACACGGTTTTAAAATTGCTGGTGCTAATGTGCCAAAGCTTTTAGTTTCACTAAAAATTACAGGTGCAGTTGCGGCATCTGTAAAAGATCCTGTGTGGAAATATAAATGGGTTGAAAAACACGAGCCTGAAAACTTTAAAAGAGTACATAAATGGTTAGACGTTAAAGAATATTTTATTGCACGTATGACAGGTGAGTTCTGTATGACTCACGACTCTGCTTTTGCTACTGAGCTTTATGATATCAAGAAAAAAGAATTCAGCAAAACAATGTGCAAAATGTTAAAGGTTAATTTTGACCATTTACCAGAGATTAAGGCTTCAAGTGAAAAAATCGGTACACTTACCAAAAAGGCTGCAGAAGAATTAGGACTCAAAGAGGGTACAGCAGTTTTCGGTGGTGGTGGTGATGCTTCGCTTATCGGTGTTGGTGCTGGTGCGGTATCTTTAGGTGATACTCACGTTTATAGTGGTACTTCTGGTTGGGTTTCAACTGTTGTTCCTAAAAGCATTGTTGACGCTTCTGCTATGATAGCTGCAGTTGTTGGTGCAGAAGAGGGTAAATATAATTACTTTGCAGAGCTTGAAACTGCTGGTAAATGTCTTGAATGGGTAAAAGACCATTTAGCACTTGACGAAATTGATATTTATTTAGAAAAGAAAAATATTACAGATAGCTACGAGAAAAAATATACAAGCCTTTATGACTATATGACAGAAGTTGTAAGTGAAATTCCAGCAGGCTCAAATGGTGTTATTTTCACTCCTTGGCTTCACGGTAATCGTTGTCCGTTTGAAGACCCTAATGCACGTGGTATGTTCTTTAATTTAAGTCTTGAAACAGGCAAAAGAGAGATGATTCGTGCTGTTCTTGAGGGTGTTTGCTATCATCTCAGATGGTTTATAGAAACAGAAGAAAAGAAGGTTAAGACATCAGACAAAATTCGTTTTGTAGGTGGTGGCGCACTTTCAGATTTAACCTGTCAGATTTTAGCAGACTGTACTGGTAAAACGGTTGAAACAGTTTGTGAACCACAAAATGCTGGTGCAATGGGTGCAACAGTTCTTGTTGCAGTTGGTCTTGGTATTTGCAGTTCTGTTGAAGAAGCAAAGAAAATGATTCCTGTAGATAAAAGTTTTACACCAGATATGGAAACTATGAAAATCTATGATAAATACTACGAGGTTT
>JAZNUL010000047.1:0-4520 GCA_045592285.1 Acutalibacteraceae bacterium | reverse complement strand
CCCTGTGGTGTTGAAACTGTGCCACCAGGAGTTGTAGCTGTTGTGCCACCTTGTGGTGCCTGTGTACCAGTCTGAACAGCAGCACCTGTGCCACCTTTTGCAAGAATAACAACTGAAGCTATTGAAACAGCATTACTTGTAATGATTGTGAAGAACAAAGCAATACTGAGAATAATAGCAACTACTTTTAAATCTGAGCTTTTCATTGGTAAAAATACCCCTTTCGAATTTTTGGAAAGACATCCAAATATTAGCGTTTATACACGCATTCACATTATAAAGATACATTAAATTTAAGAAAAAGTCAATATTTTTTCGACAATTCATTAATGAATTGTAAAGTTTTTTTAAAATTCGTCAAAAAGCCTAACAAAGATTAGATTTTTTGTGCATTCCATATATCTTTAGCATATTCATTTATAGCTCTGTCAGCAGCAAATCTACCTGAATTTGCAATATTAGAAAGCATCATCTGGTTCCATTTTTTCTTATCCTTAAATGTTTCAACCATTTTTTGCTGAGCACGTCTGTAATCTGCAAAATCTGCAAGAACCATAAATGGGTCGTGGTGCATAATAGTACCACTGATATCTGAGAAGTTCTGACCATTAATTCCACGAGAAATAAAGTCAAGCACTTTTCTTATATCTTCATTGTTATTGTAGTAGCTCATTGGGTCGTAGCCACGACTTCTTAAAGAGTTAACCTCTTCTGTTCTCATACCGAATAAGAACATATTATCATCGCCAACTGACTCGTGAATTTCAACATTAGCACCGTCAAGTGTACCAATAGTAATAGCACCATTCATCATAAGCTTCATATTACCAGTACCACTTGCCTCTTTACCCGCAAGAGAAATCTGCTCTGAAACATCTGCTGCCGGCATAAGTTTTTCAGCATTACTTACGTTATAATCTTCAACATAAAGAACCTTAAGCCTGCCTTTTACATCAGGGTCATTATTAATTAAATCAGCAAGTGCTAAAATGAATGAAATAATTCTTTGTGCTACGTGGTAACCAGGAGCAGCCTTTGCACCGAAAATATATGTGTGTGGTGTAAATTCTTTTTCTGGATTTTCTTTAATTGTAAGATAATCAAGCACAATATTGAATGCATTGAGGTGTTGACGTTTATACTCATGAAGACGTTTAACCTGAACGTCAAAAATAGAATTAACATCAAGCTCCTGACCAGTTGTTTTCTTAATAAAGTCTGCAAAATCCTTTTTGTTTTCCATTTTTATTTCTGCTAACTTATTAAGAACATCTTTATCATTCTTATAATCATTGAGCTTTGAAAGATTATCTGCATCGTAAACAAATTTATCGTTACCAAGAAGCTCTTTTAAATATGAAGAAAGTCTTGGGTTTGCCTGACAGAGCCATCGCCTGTGAGCAATACCATTTGTAACGTTTGTGAATTTGTCTGGCATTAAGCGGTAGAAATCGTTAAAGAGCGAATCTTTAAGAATCTGGCTATGAAGACCAGAAACACCGTTAACGCTGTGGCAGGTAGCAACACAAAGGTTTGCCATACGAACAACGCCACCAGAAATAATTGCAGTTCTTTCTACGTAATCTGCATCGTGAGTTGACTCCCAGATGTAACTTCTGAAACGATTGTCGATTTCTTTAATAATTTCATAAACACGTGGAATAAGTCTTTTAACAAGTTCTTCACTCCAGCATTCAAGAGCTTCACTCATAACTGTGTGGTTAGTGTAAGCCATTGTTTTTGTAATAATGTTCCAGGCATCATCCCAACCATAGCCACATTCATCGAGAAGAATTCTCATAAGTTCTGGAATAGCCATTGTAGGATGGGTATCGTTAATATGAATAGCAACTCTGTCTGAGAAATTATCGAGTGTGCCGTTAACTCTTAAGTGATGACGGACAATATCCTGAACAGAAGCGGATACTAAGAAATATTGCTGACGAAGTCTTAAAGCCTTGCCTTCAGGATGGTTATCTGATGGGTAAAGAACCTTACTGATAACCTCTGCCATAGCCTGACGTTCCATTGAACGAATGTAGTCACCCTCATTAAAGAGTTTCATATCAAACTCAGGTGCTTTTGCAGTCCAAAGACGAAGAATGCTAACACATTTGCCGTCTTTACCAGGAACAAACATATCATAAGGAATAGCTTTAATAACTGTTCCGTTTTCGATTTCTACATGGTGATACTGATCATCCCATGTATCTTTAACGGTACCTTCAAATGTAATATCTACTGAGCTACTTTCTCTTGGTACAAGCCACACGTCGCCACCAGGAAGCCAGTTATCAGGAAGTTCGGTTTGTTTACCGTCGATAAGCTTCTGACGGAAAATACCATATTCATAAAGAATTGAGTAACCACGTGCTGAATAGCCTTGTGTTGCAAGACCATCTAAATAGCAAGCAGCAAGTCTACCAAGACCACCGTTACCAAGACCAGCATCTGGTTCGCATTCATAAAGGTCATCTAATTTAACACCTAAATCCTTAAGAGCGCTTTTAAAAGTATCTGTAAGATTAAGGTTATAAAGGTTATTTTTAAGAGAACGACCCATAAGAAATTCCATTGAAAGATAGTAAACGTTCTTTTTACCAGTTTCATCAGATTTCTTAACTGTTTCGCCTCTGCCAACAGTCATCATATCTCTGAGAATCATTGCGATTGCTCTGTAATACTGCTCATTTGTAGCATTTTGTGTAGAAACACCAAAGAAATGAAGAAGTCTGTTTTCAAGCATTTCTTTTGCTTGTTTCTTAGTAAGTTTATAATTCATAGTATCACTCCAAAAAATAGATAGATTTATTTTACACTATTTTATGCTGAAATGCAAGGATTAATTTGTAGGGGCAGACCTTTGGTCGCCCGTTTTTAGATGTTGGGTGTTAGGTGTTAGGTTGTAGAGGCTGACCTATGTCGCCCACTCTTTAGTGCTGAGTGCTGAGTGCAAAGTGCTGAGTTAAGGGACCTGCGGTCGGCATTGTAAAACCAGCACATAGGTAAGTAATTTGTGTCAGCACATAGGTAAGCCAGTGCTCAGTTATTTGATATACAACTTCTCTGATTTAATTAATGACTCAGTTAAAATTCTTGTGCTAAGACTAAAGCCCACCGAAAACGCTTCATCTATAAGCAAGGTGTAATATTCTTCTATACAATCATTATACTTTTTAAAAATTTCTTTCTGTTCGTCATTCAAAGTTTTGTAAAGATTATCAGAATTTCTTTCAATAAAATTACTGACTTCATCTATTTCTCGGCAATCTTTTCCTATTTCTTCAAGTGGCTTTACTTGACCATTTAATATTTGTGTAAGTATATTTAACATAAAAAACCAACTCCTTTAAGTGTTACAGTAATTATACTCAGCATTTGAGTATATGTCAATACTCACTTTTTGAGTATGGTAACATATATCTCGTTAAGGAGTGTTGAATATGATTTATAGTGAAAGAATACGTATTTTAAGAGAAGATAGAGACAAAAAGCAAAGTGAAATAGCAAATATTTTAAATAAATCTCAACAAGGATATGCACATTTAGAAAATGACAATGCCAGACTTTCAGTTGATGATTTAATAACACTTTGTAAATATTATAATGTAACAGCAGATTACATTTTAGGCTTAACAGACGAAATCAAAGAGCTTCCTAAAAAATAATTTTAAAATTACAAAAAAAGCATTGACAATTTATTTTTGTTGTGTTATTATATCATCCGTAATAATTGCAGAGGTACCGAAGTGGTTATAACGGAACGGTCTTGAAAACCGTCGTACGGCAACGTACCGTGGGTTCGAATCCCACCCTCTGCGCCAAAGCCTTTCTTTATGAAAGGCTAATTTAATAATAACCTAAAAGGTTACCAATGGAGAAGTACTCAAGTTGGTGACGAGGCGCCCCTGCTAAGGGCGTAGGTCGGGAAACCGGCGCGAGAGTTCGAGTCTCTCCTTCTCCGCCAGAAAAGAAACACCCTTTGTCTACGGACAAAGGGTGTTTCTTTTCAACTAAATCCGCCGTTGGCGGAAGAAATCCACCTGCGGTGGATGAAATCGCTACGCGATGAAATCTTGCTTCGCAAGGTTAAGGGAGGCGGATTTAATTTCATCTGAGGCGGTACGCCGAAGATTTCATCCGAGCATCGCTCGGATTTCATTGTGCTTGCACGATTTCATTGAAAATGGCATCACACTTGCGACCGGAACGGTCAATCATCCGCACCGTCGATAGCACAAAAAACGCCCCTCTCGTCCATTCGGACGAGAGGGGTGTTTTCGTTTATGTTTTAGTTTTTGCGGTATGTTTTATACGAGGAGTTGGCGATGGCGGTCAGCACGATCATCGCGATATTCAGCGCCAACAGACCCACCGTGTACACGGTCGGGCATAGCGGCAGCGAGTACAGCAACGTGAAGATCATCCCGACGATGATCAAGCCGTTGATACGGAACACGCCGCCGAAGAAGGTCCAGATACCGCAGAAGATCACCACGATCAGCAAGGCGAGCATCAGG
>JAZNUL010000046.1:0-9329 GCA_045592285.1 Acutalibacteraceae bacterium | reverse complement strand
AGGTAAAATCACAATCAATGACAGAGATATAGACGATTATTTCGGTCTTGAAACACTTAAACTTATTGTTCGTCAGCCTCTCGCACTTACAGAAACATCAGAAAAATATGATGTTATCTGCCGTGTAGCAGGTGGCGGTGTAACAGGTCAGGCTGGTGCTATCCGTCACGGTATAGCAAGAGCTCTTCTTCAATCAGAAGATGAAGTTCGTCCAGTTCTTAAAAAGGCTGGTCTTCTTACAAGAGACCCAAGAATGAAAGAAAGAAAGAAATACGGTCTCAAAGGCGCTCGTCGCGCACCACAGTTCTCAAAGAGATAATTTATCCCTTATGGGATTTCAAAACCCCGAAGCCATTATGGTTTTCGGGGTTTTTATATTTGACATTACATTCTTTTTATGATAGACTAATTAGCAATATATGTGTATATAAAAGGTCGTTTTACAAGTGAAAAAAGTTTTGATTTACTTAAAAAAATATATTAAAGAAACAATTTTTGCGCCCCTGCTTAAAATGTCAGAGGCGCTTCTTGAATTATTTGTTCCTATTGTTATTGCAAATATAGTTGATATCGGTATCAGTAGCGGTACAGACTATATTATAAAACAATGTTTGATTTTGTTAGCCTTGGGGGCTTTAGGTTTATTATTTTCTGTTTCTGCCCAATATATGTCTGCTCGTGCAGCAGTAGGAATGGCAACAGACTTAAAAGCAGATTTATTCCGTCATATTCAGAGTTTTTCTTATGCTGAGCACGAAAAAATAGGTGCTTCAACTTTAATTACAAGAATGACAAGTGATATTAATCAGGTTCAGTCTGGTGTTAACTTAACATTACGCTTATTCTTACGCTCTCCATTCATTGTTTTTGGCTCAATGATTATGGCATTCACTTTAGATGTAAAGTCAGCTTTGGTTTTTGTTGTATGTATTCCGTTACTTTCGGCAGTTGTATTTTCAGTAATGGCTATAACTATACCAAAATATAAAAACGTTCAGGAGAAGCTTGATTCATTACTTCTCACTACTCGTGAAAATCTCTCTGGTGTCAGAGTTTTCAGAGCATTCTGTAAAGAACAGAATGAAATTGAAAACTTCAATGAAAAAAATTCCGTTTTAAATATTGCACAGCGTGCAGTTGCTAAAATATCTTCTTTAACAAATCCGTTAACATTTATAATCGTAAATATTTCTGCAGTTGTGCTTATATGGATTGGTGCAATAAGAGTGGATAATGGTGATATTTCACAAGGTACAGTTATCGCTCTTTATAACTATATGGCACAGATTCTTATAGAACTTATTAAGCTTGCTAATCTTATTGTAAGTATTACAAAATCAATTGCAAGTGCAGGCAGAATTTCTAAAGTTTTTGACGTGCAAGATTCAACTATCGATTCAGAAAATGCTGTTAATAAATTTGATTTTGACGAGAAAATAGCAGTATGGTTTAAAGAAGTTTCTTTTAAATATCCTGATTCATCTGAAAACTCACTCCAGAACATTTCATTTGTTGCAAATACTGGTGAGACAATTGGTATTATTGGTGGTACTGGTTCTGGTAAAACTACATTAGTGAATTTGATTTCTCGCTTCTATGATATCACTGGTGGTGAGCTCGAAATTTTCGGGAAGTCAGTTACTTCTGTAACAGAGAAATTCTTGCGTGATAATATAGCCATTGTTCCGCAAAAAGCCGAGTTATTCAAAGGCTCAATTAGAGATAATATTAAAATGGGTAAAATGGATGCAACTGAGGAAGAATTAAACACGGCTTTAAAAATTTCTCAGGCTGAAGAATTTGTTCTGAAAAAAGATGGGGGATTAGATTACCAGATAGAGCAGTATGGCAAAAATCTCTCTGGTGGTCAGAAGCAACGTCTTGCTATTGCCCGTGCAATTATTAAAAATGCACCGATTCTCATTCTTGATGATAGTGCTTCGGCACTTGATTTGGCAACAGATGCCAAATTAAGAAAAGCATTGAAAGAGCTTCCTCAAAACCCAACTGTTTTTATTGTTTCCCAACGTGTTTCAGCAGTTATGAATTCTGATAAAATATTAGTTTTAGACGACGGCGAATTAATTGCTATTGGAACTCACGAAGAATTGCAAAGTTCTTGTGAGATTTACAAAGAAATATGTAACTCTCAGTTTGGGGGTGAAGAACAATGAATACGAAAAAACAAACACTAAAAAGATTGTTTTCAATAATCGGTAGATATAAACCGATGCTCGTTCTAACTATTGTTTTAGCACTTGTTTTTGTTGTTGTTTCACTTTATATCCCGATTCTTGTTGGTGATGCTGTTGATGTCATAATTGATAAAGGTAATGTTGATTTTGATTTGTTAATTCCAGTCTTAGTTAAAATTGTGATAGTTGTACTTTTAGGCGGGATTTCACAATGGATAATGAGTATCATAAATAACTATATAACTTACAATACTGTTCGTGATATAAGAAAAATTGCATTCAACAAATTAAATAAACTTCCTGTCAAATATATCGATTCAAATCCACACGGAGGTATAGTTAGCAGAATTATAACTGATGTAGATACTTTTGCTGATGGTCTTCTTATGGGCTTTACCCAGGTATTCACAGGAATTGCAACTATTGTCGGAACTTTAATTTTTATGCTTTTAATGAGCCCTGTAACCACTATTACAGTAATCATTTTAACTCCGCTTTCGCTGTTTGCCGCTAAATTTATTTCTGGTAAAACGTACACTTTATTTAAAAAGCAATCTGAAATCAGGGCAGAGCAGACAAGCATAACAGAAGAAATGATAACAAACGAGAAAACTGTTAAAGCTTTTAATTATGAAGATAAAGCGATTGAAGATTTTGTAAAGATAAATGACAATTTAAGTAAAGTTTCTTTGAAAGCAATCTTCTTTTCGTCTTTAACAAATCCGGTTACAAGATTTGTTAACAGTATGGTTTATATGGCTGTTGCTTTAATTGGTTCTCTTTCTGTTTTAAATGGTGTTTTAAGCGTTGGTATGCTTGTTAGCTTCTTGAGTTATGCTAACCAGTACACAAAGCCATTTAACGAGATTTCGGGTGTTATTACAGAGCTTCAGAATGCTATTGCTTGTCTTAACAGAGTATTCGATTTGATTTATGAAGATGAATATACTCCTGATGGGGATGAACATTTTGAAACTGCAAATGGTACTGTTGAATTTAAAAATGTTTACTTCTCATACACCCCAGAGAAACCATTGATTGAAGATTTTTCATTAAAAGTTAATTCTGGTGAAACTATTGCCATTGTTGGTCCTACTGGTTGTGGTAAAACAACGTTAATTAATATTCTTATGCGTTTTTATGATGTTAATAAAGGTGAAATATTAATTAATGGTAAAAATATTAAAGATATAAGTCGTCACGAGCTTCGTTCTACTTTTGGTATGGTTTTACAGGAAACCTGGCTTAAAAGTGCTACCATTCTTGAGAATTTAAAGATGGGAGTACCGAATGCAACAGAAGAAGAGGTTATTAAAGCCGCAAAATTAACACGTGCTCACAGTTTTATTAAGCGTTTACCTAATGGTTATAATACTGTAATAGGTGAGAGTGGCGGTTCTCTTTCAGAAGGACAGAAACAGCTTTTGTGTATTACAAGAGTTATGGTAATGAATCCTCAAATGCTTATTTTAGATGAAGCAACATCTTCCATAGATACCCGTACAGAATTAAAAATCAGTAAAGCGTTTGATTTATTAATGGAAAATAAGACATCTTTTGTTGTAGCACACAGACTTTCTACAATTAAAAACGCCGATAGAATTCTTGTTATGAAAGATGGTAACGTAATAGAAATTGGTAATCATAATGAATTAATGGCACAAAAAGGCTTTTATTATAATCTTTATAAAAGTCAGTTTGAAATATAAATAATAAAAAGGCTTGTAGTCAAAATACTACAAGCCTTTTTAATTCCCACAATGCCGGATGCGGTAATAAAAACCTGCTTTCTGGCAGGTGGGTGTTCTCTCCGTGGGCTCACGCTCCCTTCGTCCGTACAAGTACGGGAGGTCTGCAATCCACCACAGAAGTCCGAACTCCCTTTAAATTGACATAGGGTTAATATTATCCACATTTATCGCACACCGCAGGAATTATTTTTAATATTAACGTATTTTTAAATATTATTCTTCGTCGTTAAATTCAAAAATATCAGCAAGTCTTTCTTCAAAGAGTTTACCGATTTTATCAAAGATATTATCATCTTCAATTGGCTCTAAATAAAGTTCGCCGTCTTCGTCTTTAACCTGAAGAATAATAAGCTCACCATCGCTGTCAAGAATTTCTTCAGCTTCATCATAAACAGGGAGGAGTGCAATAAATTTGCCTTCATCAGTTTCAATTCTATCTAATTCTTCAAAGGTGTGTTCTACACCATCTTCATCAACAACAGAAACTAAATCAGGACCATATTCCTCGTTAATATTTGCTTTGTTTTCAAAATTATCAGTCATAGTTTTCACCCGAACCTTTCAATATAATTGTAATAATTTTTAATTGTTTCGTCAACAGTAAATTATTCCGTAATTTCTGCACTCCAGCAGAATGTTCTTTCTTCTTGTGGATTAAGTGACATAATGCCACGTTTTTCGCTTAAATCTGCTTTTTTATCGTGATTATCATTAATTCCCCACCAAGGCTCAATGCAAACGTAAGGAGCATTTGGTTTAGCCCAGATACCAAGAACAGGGGAGTCAAAATTAAATCTGACAACACGATTATGATTATTACTTTTAAGAGAAATAACCTTATCTGTATAACCACTTAAAATTAAAGCATCGTGGTCAAATGTGTTTTTTTCGATTGTAATTCTCTTTTCATTTTTTAGTAATTCAACTTGATTATCCATTAAATATGATTCTTCATCAATTTGTTCATTTAAAACACAAGCTTGATTGTTATCAAATTCAAGATAATCACCAATTTTGCAGTTGAAGGCTGGATGAGCACCAAAAGAATAATACATTACACATTCGTTTTTATTAACAACCTTGTGTGAAACCTCTAAAGAATTACCATTCAACTTAAATGTAACGAATAAATCGAAATGATACGGATAAATTTCTAATGATTTTTCATCATCGCTTTGTAAAAAAGTAAGACTGTCTTTTGTTTGTTCAACTAATTTAAAAGGCTTCTTTCTTACAATTCCGTGTTTTTCCATTGAATACTCTTTACCATTAAGTCTGTATTTATCGTCAAGAAGTCTGCCGATTACAGGGAAAAGAATAGGTGATTGACCATACCAGATATCAGGATTGCCTTCCCAGATATATTCGGTACCAGTTTTTTTAGATTTTAAAGAGGTGAGTTCGGCACCCATTTCTTTAACGCCAAGGGTGAAAAATTCGTTTTCTGCAGTGTAAATCATTAAACACACTCCAATTTATTTAATTTTATAAAGTTTTACAGATGTATTGCCGTCATATTCAGGTAATTCAACACAAATATGTTCTGAAAGAGATGTGGGTATATTTTTACCAACGTAGTCAGGTCTGAATGGTAACTCTCTATGCCCTCTGTCGCAGAGAATTGCAAGCTGAATGCTTGCTGGTCTGCCGAGTTTAAATAAAGCCTCAATCGCAGCACGGACAGTTCTTCCGGTAAATAACACATCATCAACTAAAATAATGTTTTTGCAGTTGATATCAAAATCAATTTTTGTTGTGTTAACTTCTGGTGAATCGTGTGCCTGAGTCAAATCGTCACGATAAAGTTTAATATCAAGCTCACCAACAGGAATTTGAACATCTTCAATATTTTTTATGTTTTCTGCAATCGTTTTCGCCAAAGGAACGCCACGACTTCTTATACCGATAACTACAATGTTTTCTGTGCCGTGGTTTCTCTCAATAATTTCGTGAGCGATTCGTGTAAGTGAACGTTTTATAGCTGAATCATCCATTAAAACTGCTTTAAGTTCCATAAATCCCTCCGGATATTATAACATATAAACACCAGATTCTAACTCAACAATTTCTCTATCGTTAGTTCTAATGTATTTATAAATCGGTTCTTCAAATTCTTTATAATCGGCTACTGTGTAGTTTTTTAAATCAATCGTTCTTATTTTGCAGGATTGATGATTGCAGATATAAAGAACATCATTATAGTTTTTAATTGAAATTGGATGTAAGAATGCAGTTGAAGAATCTCCGCCGATTCTTAAAACAATTTTTTCTGTAACAGGTGAGTAACGAATGACGCAGTTGTTATCAGGAACAACACACCAGAGATATTTCTTCTCACTTGCAACACCACTGACAGGGCAGTCACGATATTGTAAATCACCAGTCCAGTATAAATTACCTTTTTCATCAAATAAACCCAATTCACCGGTTGTATAAGCAACAGCAACGTGCTTATTTGGTAAAATTGTGGCATCACAAGAAAGGTAATCACCAAGTTTTTCAGTTATAGCTTCATAAGCGGGACCAAATTTGTTGAGCAAGTACGCACCTTTGGTGCTTTGCGAAGGTCGCTCTAACTTAACGTCATACGTTATAAACGAAATCTTTGTCTGACCGCTTTTGAGGGTATCTTTTCTTGCTACAATTATACCTTTGGAAAAAGATATAATATCAGCAATATCAATATCCATCAATTTTTTCATTTTGCTTCCTCGTCTAAATTGTCAATATTGTTAATCTGATAACATAAAGTCATAAGAGAATCACCAAGATGAACGTTTTCAACAGCGATTCCGTTGAAGTTTGTTGCAATATCGTATTGGGTGAAATTCCAGAACCCTTTAATTCCTAAAGAAACAAGCATTTTAGCAGTTGAATCTGCATATTCACTTGGAATACAAAGTATTGCAACACTTGGTTTATTTTCTTTGCAGAATTCTTCTAAAGAGTCAGCACTTAAAACAGTTTTGTTACCGATTTTTTTACCAATAACAGATGGATTATTATCAAATATTCCTATTAAATCAAATCCACGGTCCTCAAATCTTAAATGCGTTGCAACTGCATGACCTAAATTACCAGCACCAATAAGAACAGCCTTGAATTTACTGCTTAAACCAAGTATATTACCGATTTCGTTATATAATTGTTCAATATTGTAGCCATAACCTTGCTGACCAAATCCGCCGAAACAGTTAAGGTCCTGACGGATTTGGGAAGCAGTTAACCCCATTTTTTGTGATAATTCTTTTGAAGATATTCTGACAACGCCTTGTCTTTTCAATTCTTCAAGATATCTGTGGTATCTCGGCAATCTTTTAATAACAGGTGTTGAAACTTGTTCATTTTTTTTCATAATATCAAAACTACCTATAAATTAAAGTGTTTTTAAAGTATCCATTACGTATTGACCGAATTCTTCACAAGTACAACCTGTATCACGACCTGTGATAGTCAATTTCTTTTCTGTAATCATACAGATATCAAGTGCTTTTTCAAGCTTGTCAGCTTCTTCTTGTTTACCAATGTGTGAAAGAAGAAGAACTGAAGCACGAAGCATTGAGCAAGGGTCTGCGTATTGTCCACGACCTTCTTTTACCATACGTGGTGCAGAGCCGTGAATTGCTTCAAACATAGCATATTGCTTACCAATATTAGCACTACCAGCAGTACCAACGCCACCCTGAAATTCAGCAGCTTCGTCAGTAATAATATCACCATAAAGGTTAGGGAGAACAAATACCTTGAAGTCTGTACGACGTTTTTTGTCAACTAATTTTGCAGTTGTAATATCAATGTACCATTCATCTGTAATAATTTCTGGGTAATCTTTAGCGATATTTTTGCAGAGATTAAGGAATTTACCATCTGTTGTTTTAATGATATTTGCTTTTGTGATGATAGAAACTCTTTCTTTTTTGTTATTTCTTGCATATTCATAAGCAAGCTTTGCAATTCTTTCTGTACCTTCAGTTGTTGTAACAACAAAGTCAAATGCTAATTCACCATCAACATCTACACCTTTTGAACCAACAGCGTAAGCGCCTTCAGTATTTTCTCTGAAGAATGTCCAGTCAATGTTTTCTTCTGGAATTTTAACTGGTCTTACGTTAGCAAAAAGGTCAAGCGCTTTACGCATTGCAACGTTTGCACTTTCAATATTAGGAAGACCATCGCCAGCCTGTGGAGTAGTTGTAGGACCTTTTAAAATAACGTCACAAGCCTTTAATTCTTCCATAACGTCATCTGGAATAGCTTTCATAACTTTTGCGCGGTTTTCAATGGTGAGACCATCGATATATTTGAATTCAATTTTACCAGCATCAACGTCATCTTTTAAAATGAATTTAAGAACATTTGCAGATTCTTTTGTGATGATAGGACCAATGCCGTCACCACCGCAAACACCGATAACAATTTTATCAAGATTTTTAAAATCTTTAAAATCTTTTGTCGCTTTAATTTTTTGGTTTCTTTCGTCTTGTTCAATAAGAAGTGCTTTGAATTTTTCAAGAGCAGCATTAATTTGCATTTCGTTCATAGTTAGTTATTCTCCTTTTTAGTAAAGTCAAGAAGGCTACCAGCAGAAAGGATGTCTTTTTGTCTGTCAGAAACATCACAAATAAGCTTGTATTCTTCATTTTTAGTTTTGTTTAAGAGAGTTATATCAGAATTCGCTGAAAGTTCAGCTTTTATAGCAGGGAGTACGAGCTCGTCATTTGTATCAATTTTGTCGTAATCAGAAGCATCCTTGAAGTTAAGTGGAATAATACCAGCATTAACAAGGTTTGCTTTGTGAATACGTGCAAATGATTTAGTAATAACAGCTTTTACACCTAAATAAAGTGGAACTAAAGCAGCGTGTTCTCTTGATGAGCCTTGTCCGTAGTTTGCACCACCGATAATTACACAGCTTTCTGCTTTTTTGCAGTTTTCAGCAAAGTTTTCGTCGCATTGACGGAAGCAGAACTGTGAAAGGTAAGGGATATTTGAACGGTAAGGGAGAATTTTAGCACCAGCAGGCATAATATGGTCAGTTGTAATATTATCGCCAACCTTTAAAACAGCCTTTGCAGAGATTGAATCAGCAAGAGGAGATGTTTTTGGGAATGGTTTAATGTTAGGACCATAGTAAACTTCAACAGAATCTGCTTCTGCTTTAGTTTCAGCAGGTAATTCAATCATATTGTCGTTTATAATAAATGTCTTAGGAAGAGTAACAGAAATATCTTCTGTGAGTTCTGTTGGGTCAGTGAGAACACCAGTAATTGCAGATGCTGCAGCAACTTCAGGGCTTACAAGATAAACTTTACCATCAGCAGTGCCACTTCTGCCTTCAAAGTTTCTGTTAAATGTTCTTAAAGAAACACCAGATGAGCAAGGG